>CALMPB010000204.1 GCA_937871985.1 uncultured Burkholderiaceae bacterium | reverse complement strand
CTCAGCGCAAAGTCGCCGCCATCGCGACGGAAGGAAACCTGCGGTGCCATGTCCCGCCCGCCGCCTGCCAGGCCATCACCCGCCGCCCCGGCAGCGGCAACGGCAGGCGCGCCGACGGCGTTTTCTGCCGCGCTCCGGGCAAGACCCCTGCGCGAAGATTGCCAAAGACGCATCAGCGCGCCGCCCACGCCCTCGGGAAAACGCAGCACCACCACGATGAACACAATGGCGACAATGGCTTCCCAATAGGCGAACTGCTCGCGCAGCTCCGTGGACAGCAGGCCGATCGCCACAGCTCCCAACAGCGCGCCGTAGGGCCCCGCCCGGCCCCCCACCGCCGTCCAGATGACAAGCTCGGCCGACAGGATCACGCTGCTTGCCTGGGGCGTGACCAGCCCCTGCTGCGAGGCGAACAAAACGCCGGCCAACGCGCCGAGAAAGGCGCTGACCGCCCAGGCCACGGCCTTGAGGCGGTAGGTATCGAAACCGAAAAACTGCAGGCGATTCTCGTTTTGCGCCGTTGCCGCCCACAAGGTGCCCAGCGGGGTGCGCATCAGCCAGGCGATGAGCGCGGTACTGGCCAGGCAAATGGCGGCCACCAGGTAATAGTGCTGGCTGTAGCGATCCAGCCCGAACAGCACCGGAATATTGCCCACGCCGTTGAAGCCTCCGGTAACGCTGCTCCATTGATTGGCCAATTGATAGCCGAACATGACCAGCGCCAGGGTGATCAGCGAAAAAAACGGGCCGCTTTCGTAGCGCCGCATGAACACCAGCACGCCGATGATGTAGGCCAGCACGGTTGGCGCCAGCACGGCGGCAAACAAAAGCAAAGCCTGGATTGCGGGACCCGCCTGGCTTTTAAGCGCGAAAGCCGCCAGATACGCCCCCAGGCCGAAGAACAGCGCCTGGCCCAGAGACAAAAAGCCGGCCCGCCCCCAAGTCAGGGCGAGGCCCTGGGCAACAATGCCGTACATCAGGTACAGGCTCAGCTCGTAGGCGAAGAAATCGCCGAACAGCGGAGGAACGGCCAGCAGGCAGATCGCCAGCGGCACCAGCCCGCGGGCCAGGGCGGCGGCGTTGCCGCGGCGCGTATCAGCGGCGGGAAATAAGGCCATCGGGCTTCAACCACAGGAAAATTATGGAAATACCCAGCACCGCCAGGTATCCGGAAGTCTGGTCGAACAGCGTCGCGAACAGCAATTGGGTGCCGCTGACGATTCCCGTGCCCGCCGCAAGTCCCGCCAGGCTGCCCAGGCCGCCCACCACCAGCACGAAAAAACTGTTCAACAAGTAATCCAGCCCCATGCCCGGCGCAACCCTGACCATGGGCGCCAACAGCGCCCCGGCCACGCCGGCGCTGATCACGCCACACATGAAAGCCGCGCAAGCCAGGCGATTGGTGTCGATGCCCACAGCCTGGGCCAGAATGGGATTGCTGATCATGGCCCGCAAGCGCGCGCCGGTCGAACTGCGCCAGTACCACAGCGCAAGCACCGCAAACAGCACGACAATGGCTGCGATAAGAAACAGGCGATACCCCGGGTACTCGACCCCGAACACCGTCATGCCGCCCGACACGGGCGACTCGACATTCTGATAGCCCCGGCCGTAGACAAGCTCGACCAGTTTGCGCAGCAAAATGCTGAGCCCCCAGGTGGCCAGCAACGTGTCGAAAGGGCGGTTGTACAACCGCCGGATCAGAACATAATGCGTCAGGCACCCCAAGGCCCCGCACACCAGAATGGCCAGCGCGGCCCCCCACAGTACGGGCAGGCCCGCATTCTGAACCGCGACGGCGCAATAAGCGCCTATCATCAGGAACTCGCCATGCGCCATGTTCATGACGCCGAGCATGCCAAAGACAATGCCCAGCCCCAGCACGACCAGGGCCAGAACCAGTCCCTGATACGCAAAGTTCAGCACGGTAACCGTCAGCGCCGCATCCATAGGACTATGCTCCACGTAACTTGCAGGACAACCGGCCTATTTGGCGCAGCTCTGGCCCGGCGGCACATTGGCAAACTCCTGGACAATGCGGAACGTCGAACCGTCGGCCTGGGCCAGGTAGATGTTCTTGGTGGTGTAGCGCGACTGCAGCATCGTCTTGCCTCTGGGGCCGTCGTAGCTCACGCCCGCCGCCGCGGCCTTGTCCATGGCCTCGGGCTTCAGGCTGCCCGCCTTGGCCGCCATGGCTTCCAGCAGCAGCAAGCCCTCGTAGCACGACTCGGCCAAGCCATTCAGCGGAGCCTTGGCGGCATCGAACTGGCTGGCGTAGCGCTTGGCAAACGCCTGAGCGTCGGGGCTGGTCAGCGCCGCGAAATAGCCGGATGACGAATACAGGTTTTGCGCATTCTGGGCGCCTATGCCCAAAAGCGTGTTTTCCTCGAGCAAGGTGCATAAGCGCAGCACCTTGTCCGGCAGGCCAAAGCTGGCGAAGGCGCGGTTGAAGCCCACCGAGGCGCCGCCAACCAGGGTCACCAGCACCGAATCGGCCCCGCTGTCGCGGATGCGGGCCAGGCTGGCATCGAAGTTATCGACCGTGAACGGCACATATTCCTCGCCCACCACGGTGCCGCCGCTGGCCGCGATGGCCTGCTTGCCCGCCTCGTTGCTCTTGCGCGGCCAAATGTAATCGTTGCCGATCAAATACCAGCGCTTGCTTTTTTTATGCTCGGCCAGCCAGGGCACGACCGGCATCAGTTGCTGCTGCGGCGTCTCGCCAATGACATATACCGCCTTGGAGCAGCCGCCGCCTTCGGTGACAGGGGTGTAGATATAGGGAATCTGCCCGTTTATCACTCCCGCCACGGCTTCGCGCACCGCCGAATCGTGCTGGCCGATCAAGACCTCGGCGTTACGGCCGCGCCATAAGCGCAGGGCGGCCTGGCTGGCCTGCGCCGGAGGCACGCCGGCATCGGCCACCAGGGCTTCAAGCTGGCGGCCCAGGATGCCGCCGCGGGCATTGATGTCCGCAATGCCCATGTCGATGCAATTCCGGCTGGACGGACCGAACAGCGCCGCGGAGCCGCTGAGGGGAATCAGCACACCCACCTTCAACTTGTCGGCGGCGTAGGCAAACCGCCCCGCAGCCATCGAACCAGCCAATGCACCCAGGCCATAATGTAGAAACTGGCGTCGCTTCATGCCTCTCTCCTTAAATGCGTGTATGTCTGCTGCTTGGTCATGCCTGCCGGCACTCGGCGCGGCGGGCCTCGAATACGTGAATTTCCTACGTCGCCGCGCCTGCCGACACGGCCCCCCGGCTCCGGAATCCGGGTTCGGGCATGGCCGGCAGCAGGGCCTCGACAGCCATTGCCACCGAAAGCAGCCAGCGGTCGCTGTGCGGCGGGCCGTCGATTTCCACACCCACGGGCAAGCCCTGGCTCAACCCCGCAGGCAGGCTTATGCCCGGCAGGCCCGCCACGCTGCCCGGATCGGTATTGCGCACAAATGTGGGGAACAAGGGAACCTGAGCCCCATTGAGTTCCGTCGTGGCGTCTTCGCCAATGGGCGACGCCGGCAGGGGAGTCGTGGGGAAAATCATGCCGTCGAGCCGGTGGCTGCGGAAATAGTCGGCGCAAATAGCCTGCATGCACGAACGCTGGCGCCGCGCCTGGCGATAGGCCTCGCCGCCTACCGCCCGGTCGCCCAATTGCGCGGCCACGATGGCCGCGACATCGGGGCTGCCTATGCCAGCATGCACGTCCGCCAAGGAAAGAGGCTGTCCGCCCGCCGCCAGAAAAGCCGGCAAATCCTGTTCGAGTTCGTAAAGCACCAACGGAAAACCAATGGATTCGTCCAGCTCGCGATAGCGCGGCACATCGGCTTCGACCAGGGTGACGCCCTGCGACGCCAGCATCCGCAACACCGACTCCATGACTTGCGCCGTCCCGGCTTCAAGGTCGGAGAGCATGGAAGCGCGCGGAACGCCCAGGCGCAGGCTGGACAGATCGACCGGCGACACGGTGCCGTCGCCGGACAGAATCGCATCGAGCAAAGCGGTATCGGCCACGGTACGGGCCATCGGCCCGACCGCGTCCCGCGTGCGGGACAAAGGCACCAGGCCATCGGTGGCATATCGGCCGATGCTGGGACGCAAGCCTGTCAAGCCGCACAATGCCGCCGGCAGACGCACCGATCCGCCCGTGTCGGTGCCCAGGGCGGCAGGCGCAAAACCGGCCGCCACCGCCGCCGCCGACCCGCCGCTGCTGCCGCCCGGAATGCGCGCGAGGTCGTAGGGATTGCGTACCGCCCCGGTGACGGCATTGTTGCTGGTGATGCCCATCGCCAGCTCGTGCATGCCCGTCTTGCCCGCCACCAGCGCTCCCGCATCGAGCAGGTCGCGCACGACGCCGGCATTCCCGGCCGGGCGGCGCTCGCGCAGCGCCCCCGTGCCCGCCGCGCATGGCAGGCCCGCCACGTCGATATTGTCCTTGATGGCCAGGGGCACCCCGGCCAGCCGCAGGCCGGCATCGGCCACCCGGCCCGACGCATCCATGGCTTTGGCCTGGGCCAGCAGCAGGTCGCGATCTTGCGCCACCCAGGCATTGACCTCGGGAAAGGTCCGGGCGCGCTCCAGCAACGCCGCGGCATATTCCACGCACGAAAATCGGCGCGCGAGCAAGCCTGCGCGCGCCTGCGCCACCGTCAGGCGAAACAGCTCCATTGTCGTCTCCTCCCGTTTGGTTATATAAGGAATCTCTGGACAGCCCGCCGTGTCGCAGGCGACCACGGATCCGGGCATTCAGGGATTCTCCTGGAAATGGGATGAAGTAAATTATGTACAGAATATCCAAGTGCCACTATCCTTAAGAATGAGGAGGTCGGGCAAATGTATTTGTCATATCAAAAACAACAAGTCCTGTCGCAGTTGCTGGCGACGCTGGCGGAAACACAAACCGAAACAGACCTGCGCAACCGCATAGGCGACCCGCTGCTGAAGCTGCTGGACGCCGACTACTACGCCTCCTATGTCTGGGAGCCGGAACAAAAGCGGTTCGGCCGGCGCGTCGCCATAAACATGTCCAACGACACGCTTGACGCCTACGATGCCTACTACCGTCATGTGGATGGCCTGACCCCTCTTATGGCGCGCAAGCACCGCACCACCCTGGTCAACCAGGTCATTCCCCAAGCCGAGCTGGCCAAGACCGAGTTCTTCAACGATTTTCTGCAGCGCGACGGGCTGTATTGGGGGCTGAACCTGTACGTCTGGCAAGAGCAGAGCAATGTGGGCGACGTCCGCATCTGGCGCAACAAGCATCGCCCCGCCTTCGACGCCCAGGAAGCCAGCATGCTCGAGCTCATCCGCCCCGCGCTGGGCATTGCGCTGCATCGCGCCCGCGGCGCGCCCACGGCGCAAGGCCGCGACACTCCGCAAGCTCCGCAAACTCCGGCCTCCTCCAGCCGCCGGGAACTGGCCCTGGCATGCCTGAGCCGCCGGGAGCGGCAAGTGGCCCTGATGGCGGCAAAAGGGCTGCCCGACAAAACCATCGCCAGGAATCTGGATATCGGCTTCACCACGGTACGCACCCACCTGGGACAGGCCTACCGCAAACTGGGGGTCGACAACCGGGTCATGCTTGCAGGCGCCCTGAACCGGCTGGATCCCGACGGCCAAGCCGAATAATCGCCCATTACTTGCCCAGGCAATTAATCGCGATACAATGCTGGGCTAACCACTACGTGTCTTTCCCTGCATGACCTCTGACGCAACATCTGCCTCAAACTCGTTATTGCTGTTCAAGGACGTCGCCCTGGGCTATGGCGGCTTTACCGTGCTTGCGGACATCGACATCGAGGTATGCCGCGGGCAGGTCGTCGCCCTGATGGGCGGCTCGGGCTCGGGCAAGACCACGCTGCTGCGAGGCGCCACGGGGCAGATCCTGCCGCTGCGCGGCACGATTACCGCGTTCGGCCAGGACATCGCCGCCGCCAGCGCCGGCCAGTTGCAGGCGCTGCGCCAGCGCATGGGGGTGCTGTTCCAGCAGGGCGCTCTGTTCACCGACCTGAACGTCTTCGAAAACGTGGCCTTCCCCTTGCGCGAGCACACGCAGGTGTCCGAAAGCCAGATCGTCGAGCGCGTGCTCGACAAGCTCGACGCCGTGGGGCTGCGCGCCGCGGCGCACCTGAAAATCTCGGAGATCTCGGGCGGCATGGCCCGCCGCGTGGCGCTGGCCCGCGCCATCGTGCTGGAACCCGAGCTCATCCTGTACGACGAGCCCTTCGCCGGGCTGGATCCCATATCGCTTGGCATTACCGCGCAGCTCATCCGCAACCTGACCGACCGCCTGCATTGCGCCTCCGTCCTCATCACCCACGATGTCGCCGAATCGTTCGCCATCGCCGATACGGTGTACATGGTGGGCCAGGGCAAGCTGCTGGCCAGCGGCCGGCCCGACGACCTCACCCGGTCGGCCGATCCCTACGTGCGGCAATTCCTGAACGGCGAGCCGGACGGCCCCATCGCCTTCAACTACCCGGAAACGCCGGCATTCGCCCAGTGGCTGCAGCAGCACGGAGGACGCTCATGAGCACGCTCGTTCGCGGTATCGGCCGGCTGGGAAGCCTTGTCCGCAGCACCATCTACGGCCTGGGTTCCTTTACCCGCCTTTTCGCCACCATCCTCGCGCGCAGCGGCATCGCGCTCAAGCGCCCGGGCCTGGTTTCGCAACAAATCCATTTCATTGGCAACTACTCGTTGCTCATCATCGCCGTCTCGGGCCTGTTCGTGGGCTTCGTACTGGGCCTGCAGGGCTACTACACGCTCAACCGCTACGGTTCCGAAGAAGCGCTGGGCCTGCTGGTGGCGCTGTCGCTGACCCGCGAGCTGGGCCCCGTCGTCACCGCCCTGCTGTTCGCCGGGCGGGCCGGCACCTCGCTGACTGCCGAAATCGGGCTCATGAAGGCCGGCGAGCAGCTTGCCGCCATGGAAGTCATGGCCGTGGATCCCATCCGCCGCGTGCTGACGCCGCGCTTCTGGGGCGGCGTCATTGCCATGCCGGTGCTGGCCGCGGTATTTTCCATGGTGGGCATCATCGGAGGCTGGATCGTGGGTGTGCTGCTTATCGGCATCGACTCCGGCGCCTTCTGGTCGCAGATGCAATCCGGCGTCGATGTCTTCAACGATGTGCTCAACGGCGTGCTGAAAAGCGTGATCTTCGGGATTGCCGTCACGCTCATCGCCCTGTATGAAGGCTGGAACGCCAAGCCCACCCCCGAGGGGGTATCGCGCGCCACCACGCGCACTGTGGTGAGCGGCTCGCTTGCGGTGCTGGGCCTGGACTTCCTGCTTACCGCCCTGATGTTCAGCAATTAACGATTAAGACGGAAAAACCATGACGCGTGAAAAAACCGATTTCTGGGTCGGCCTGTTTGTACTGCTGGGTATTGTGGCCCTGGTGTTCCTGGCCCTGCGGGCAGGCAATCTAAGCTCGTTCTCCCTGGCTTCGACCTACCAGGTGCAAGCCCGTTTCGACAACCTGGGCGGCCTGAAGGTTCGCGCGCCGGTCAAAAGCAGCGGCGTCGTCGTCGGGCGCGTTGCGAGCATTTCGTTCGACAACAAACGCTACCAGGCCGTGGCCACCCTGGATATGGAGTCGCAATACCAGTTCCCCGACGACTCGTCCGCTTCCATACTTACCTCGGGCCTGCTCGGCGAACAATATATTGGCATCACGCCGGGCGGCGACGATAAAATGCTGGCTCAGAACGGCACCATTCAATACACTCAAAGCGCCGTGGTGCTGGAAGAACTGATCAGCAAATTCCTGTACAACTCGGCCAGTAAGGAAGGCACCGCCAAAGAAGCTCCTGCCGCCGGCGCCGGAACGCCGCCCGCAAAACCCTGAACATGGCCTAAACACCAACCGCCGCCGGGCTTCCGGGGCACGGGCCGCCTTGGCGGGCCGCGGCAACCGACTGTTATCATTCAACACATGAACGCTCACAACAATATGAACCAGGACACTTCAAGCTCGACACGCAAGCGGATGGCACGCTGTATTCCGGCCCTGGCCGCGGCTGCCCTGGCTGCCGGATGCGCCAGCGTCCCCAATCCCAACCCCAAAGACCCGCTGGAAAGCTACAACCGCGGCATGTACGCCTTCAACGACAAGGTGGACAGGGCGGTATTCAAGCCTATCGCCCAGGGCTACGAAACCATTACGCCCAAGCCCGTGCGCACCTGCATCCACAATATATTCAACAACCTGGCCGACGCCTGGTCGTCCATCAACAGCTTCCTGCAAGGCCGGGCGCCCGACGGCATCAACAGCATGGGCCGGGTTCTGTTCAATTCCACCATGGGGCTGGGCGGCTGTATCGACGTCGCCTCCATGAACGGCTCCAAGCGCATCGTGAACGATTTCGGCGTAACGCTGGGCGTCTGGGGCTTCGGCCCCGGGCCGTACATCGTCTTCCCCTTCTGGGGCTCGACCACGCTGCGCGACGGCACGGCCTCGCTGGCCGGCCTGGCGGCCGACGCCTCGATGTACACGCCGATATTCGCCATCGACAACGTGCCCCTGCGCAACTCCATCATCGCGCTCAGCCTGATCGACATGCGCGCCAGCCTGCTCAGCGCCGATCAGCTCGTCAACGACATCGCTCTGGACAAATACAGTTTCATCCGCGATGCCTACCTGCAACGCCGCCAGGCCCTGGTGGAAGGTTCGCACGCCACGTCCCGGCAATCCCTGCCCGACTACTCCAGCGGCGACCTGCCCGACTATTCCGACAACGGCGACGCGCCCACGGCGCCCGCCAAGCCGGCCAAATAATCAGGAAGTCTTCTTATGCGCCACACTCTTTTTTCATTCTGTACCGCCAAAGTCCTTCGTTTTTTTGCCGCCGGCCTCCTGGGGCTGGGCATTGCCGGCGCGGCCCTGGCCGACGAACCCGTCAACGCCAAGGGCGCGCCCAATGATTTCGTCAGCGCCGTGGGCAACAACGCGCTGGCCGCCATCAAGGCCGAGCCCGCCGCCAAAAACGGCGACCTCTCCAAGATCAACCAGTTGGTCAACCAATACGTCCTGCCCTACGTCGACCTGGAAAAAACCACCCGCCTGGCCGCCGGCCGCTACTGGCGCCAGGCTACGCCGCAACAGCAGAAAGACCTGACCGAAGCCTTCAAGGGAACGCTCATCCGCACGTACAGCGGCGCGCTTTCGCGTGTCGACAATGTGTCGGCGCTGACCATTGCCCCGTTCCGGGGCGACGCCAACGCCGACGACGCCGTCGTACGCTCGACACTGTCGCAGCGCAACGGGCCTCCCGTGGGCGTGGACTACCGCCTGGAAAAAACCGGCGACGGCTGGAAAATCTACGATCTCAACGTCGAAGGCATCTGGCTCATCCAGAACTACCGCAACCAGTTTGCCGAGCAGATCAACCAGAACGGCATCGACGGTCTCATCAAGGCCCTGAACGCACGCAACAAGTAGGCGCCCGCTCTCCCGGGGCAGGCGGCACACCAGGCAAGGCGTTCGCACCTATAATAGTAAGCTTGGCTCAATGACGGGCCAGGCTTTTTGCTTATCATGTCCGCGCTCAATTTAAATCACGTATCCAAAATCTACCAATCCAGTCGGCCGCTATGGAAGACGCTATTCGGTGGAGGTGGCGGCGGCAAGGGATTCCAGGCCCTGAACGACGTCAGCCTGAATGTCGAACACGGTGAGTTCTTCGGCCTGCTGGGCCCCAACGGCGCCGGCAAGACCACGCTCATTTCCATTCTGGCCGGCCTGGGGCGCGCCAGCTCCGGCACGGCGGCCGTCTGTGGCCACGATGTCGTGACCGACTACAAAATGGCCCGCCGCTCGCTGGGCGTGGTGCCCCAAGAGCTGGTCTACGACCCGTTCTTCACCGTGCGCGAAACCCTGCGCCTGCAATCGGGCTACTTCGGCCTGCGCAACAACGACGACTGGATCGACGAAGTGCTGGCCAACCTGGGCCTGGCCGACAAGGCCGAGTCCAATATGCGCGCGCTGTCGGGCGGCATGAAGCGCCGCGTGCTGGTCGCCCAGGCGCTGGTGCACCGCCCTCCCGTCATCATCCTGGACGAACCCACGGCGGGCGTGGACGTGGATTTGCGCCGCACGCTCTGGGAATTCATTTCGCGCTTGAACCGCGAAGGGCACACCATTTTGCTCACCACGCACTACCTGGAAGAAGCCGAAGCGCTGTGCGGCCGCATCGCCATGCTCAAGCAGGGGCGCATCGTGGCGCTGGACACCACCCAGGCCCTGCTGGCGCGCGTCGGCGGCGTCGACCTCGAAGACGCCTTCGTGCGCATCATGAACAACGACGAAATCATGGAAGAAGCCGCATGAACGCCCCCGCCCTGCAACCCCGCGACGACATGGGATCGGGCTTTCCCACCCTGCTGCGCAAAGAGCTCCTGCGTTTCTGGAAGGTCGGCTTTCAAACCATTGCCGCGCCCGTCCTGACCGCCCTGCTGTATCTGCTGGTGTTCGCCCACGTGCTCGAAGGCCGGGTTCACGTATACGGCACCATCCCCTATACGGCGTTCCTGATCCCCGGGCTCATGATGATGAGCATGCTGCAGAACGCCTTTGCCAACCCGTCGTCGTCGCTGATTCAAAGCCGCATCACGGGCAACCTGGTCTTCGTGCTGCTGCCGCCCCTGTCTCACAAGCAGATCTTCTGGGCCTACCTGCTTGCCGCCATCGCCCGCGGCCTGGCCGTGGGCCTGTGCGTCTGGGTCGTGGCGCTGTTCTTCATTCCGCTGCCGCCGCACAACGTGCTGTGGGTGCTGGCGTTCGCCGTCATGTCCTGCGGCATCATGGGCACCCTGGGCATGGTCGCGGGGCTGTGGTCCGAAAAATTCGATCAGCTCGCGGCCTTCCAGAATTTCCTGATCATGCCGGCCACCTTCCTGTCGGGCGTGTTCTATTCCATACACAGCCTGCCCCCGTTCTGGTTCGCCGTCTCGCGCTGGAATCCCATTTTCTACACCATCGACGGCTTTCGCTACGGCTTTTTCGGCGTGTCCGACGTATCGCCCTGGCACAGCCTGGCCGTCGTGGCCGGCGTATTCGCCGTGCTGTGCATTTTCACCCAAAGGCTCCTGGCCTCGGGCTACAAACTACGGAACTGACCCCATGCTGCCAACTCCCGAACAAGTGCGCCAATACATCGCCGAAGCCCTGAACTGCGAACACATCGAAGTCCAGGGCGACGGCTCGCATTTCGAAGCCGTCATCGTCAGCCCCGCCTTCGAGGGCAAGCGCCTCATCGCGCGCCACCAACTGGTGTACTCCTCGCTGGGCGAACGCATGAAAAGCGAAATACACGCGCTGTCGATGCGCACCCTGACACCCGCCGAATACAAAGCCAATCCGAATGGATAAACTGCTTATCACAGGCGGCAACCGCCTGAACGGCGAAATCTCCGTCTCGGGCGCCAAGAACGCCGCACTGCCCATCCTGTGCGCCAGCCTGCTCACGCCCGACACCCTCACGCTGCAAAACGTGCCCGCCCTCAAGGACATCGGCACCACGGTTCGCCTGCTGGGCCAGATGGGCGTGCACATCACGCAGGAGGGCGACAACGCGCTGAGCCTCGCCGCCGGCGGCGTCCACAGCCTGGAAGCCCCCTACGACCTGGTCAAGACCATGCGCGCCTCGATCCTCGTGCTGGGCCCACTGCTGGCGCGCTTCGGCCAGGCCAAGGTCAGCCTGCCGGGCGGCTGCGCCATCGGCCAGCGGCCCGTCGACCAGCATATCAAGGGGCTGGCCGCGCTGGGAGCGCAAATCAGCATCGAACACGGCTTCGTCATCGCCAAGGCCAACCGGCTCAAGGGCGCGTCCATCCGCACCGACATGGTCACGGTAACCGGCACCGAAAACCTCATGATGGCGGCCGTGCTGGCCGAAGGCCAGACCGTGCTGGAAAACGCCGCGCGCGAGCCCGAGGTCGCCGACCTGGCCGAACTGCTCATCAAGATGGGCGCCCGCATCCAGGGCCACGGCACCGACCGCATCGTGATCGACGGCGTCGACACCCTGCACGGCGCCGAGCACACCATCGTGGCCGACCGCATCGAGGCCGGCACCTTCCTGTGCGCGGTCGGCGCCACCGGCGGCGACGTCCTGCTACGCAACGCCGCCCCCGACACCATGGGCGCCATCCTCGACAAGCTCCAGGAAGCCGGCATGGCCATCGAATGTGGCGCCGACTGGATACGCGGCTCGATGGATCGGCGGCCCAAGGCCGTGGGCTTCCGCACCTACGAATACCCGGCCTTTCCCACCGACATGCAAGCCCAGGTCATGGCCCTGAACACCATCGCCGACGGCACGGCGGTCATCGTCGAGAACATCTTCGAGAACCGCTACATGCACGTGCAGGAGCTGGGCCGCATGGGCGCCAAAATCGATATCGACGGCCACACCGCCGTAGTGACGGGCGTGCCGGCGCTTTCGGGCGCCACCGTCATGGCCACCGACCTGCGCGCCTCGGCCAGCCTGGTCATCGCCGGCCTGGCCGCC
>CALMPB010000203.1 GCA_937871985.1 uncultured Burkholderiaceae bacterium | reverse complement strand
CCCGACACGCAAGGCCGCCACCACTTGCGGCAGCAGCCTTGCGTACTCGATGCACTCGCTGGGCGCGCGCACATGCCGGCCTATTGGCTCGGGCTCGGCCGAAGCCACGCACAATAGCGCAAAGCGCGCCGCCAGGCTCAGGCCGCGCCGCACGGCGCACGCCAGGTATCGTGCAATATCATCGTTGAACACCAGGCCGGGCATGACGCGCGGCAAGGCTCCCGAATCCCGCAGCACCTCGAACATGCGGCCGGGCCGCGCGGCATCCAGCCCCTTGGCCACTTCGCGCCAGACACGCTCGGGCACCAGGGCATCCACCTCACCCTCTTCGACCAGGCGGCGCGCCAGCGCCATGGTTTCGGGCGCGATGGAAAAATCGTGGAAGCGCGCGGCAAAGCGGGCCAGGCGCAACAAGCGCACGGGATCTTCGACAAAGGCATCGCCGACATGCCGCAATACCTTGGCGCGCACATCGGCCTGTCCATCCAGGGGATCGATCAGGCGTCCATCGAGCGAGCGCGCGATGGCGTTGACGGTAAGGTCGCGCCGCGTCAGGTCTTGTTCCAGGGTGACATCGGCGCCGGTATAGAACGTGAACCCCTTGTAGCCGCGCCCCGACTTACGCTCGGTGCGGGCCAGGGCGTACTCTTCCTTGGTTTGCGGGTGCAGAAAAACCGGGAAGTCGCCGCCCACCGGAATAAAGCCGCGCGCCGCCATGGCCTCGGGCGTGGCCCCCACCACCACCCAATCGCGGTCGCCCGCCGGCAGGCCCAGCAAGTCGTCGCGCACCGCGCCCCCGACCACATAGACGTCGAGACCGGCGGTGGCCGCATCGGCAGCCGCTTGGGCGTTATTCATGCAGCCTCCTGTTCGGCATGGGCGCCTTGCGTTCAGCCAGTTCCTGCTCCACCGCGACTCCTTACTATGCGTCAACAGGCCCTAAGGCAACGCAACACTGGTCGCTGGCTCGGGAGAGATGGTTCCCAGCCTCGCTTTCAGCGACTGCGGCTTGCCGCTGAACAATATGGCGTAGTACACCGCATTGGACAGCACGTGCTTGACGTAAAGCCGCGTTTCGGTAAATGGGATGGTTTCGGCGAAAATGGCGCCCTCGACCGGGCCGCCAAGCGTGGAGCGCCATTGAACAGGCCGCCTGGGCCCGGCGTTGTAGCCCGCCGTGGCCAGCACCTGCGAACCATCCAGCTTGTTGAGCACCATGCTCAGGTAATTGGTGCCCAGTATGGTGTTGGTGTCGAAGTCGTTGACCGACGAGGCGGAGAAATCTTTCATGCCGAGCTTGCGCGCCACCCAGCGCGCGGTGGCGGGCATAAGCTGCATAAGGCCCGACGCGCCCACGTGGGACCGTGCATCGGTAATGAACCGCGACTCTTGCCGGATAAGGCCGTAGACCCAGGCCGGATCCAGATCGATCTGGCGGGCTTTTGCGGCCACCCGTCCCTCGAACGGCGCAATGAAGCGCTGACTGAAATCGATTTCCGACGTCGTCTTCAACGAGGTGTTGACGACCCGATCGTAAATTTGCTCCTGCCGGGCCATTTCGGCGGCCGCCAGCAGTTGGCGGTCGCTCATGCCGCGCAGGCTGAAGTTCCATTCGGGCACGGCTTCGGGGCGCCACCCCAGGTCGAACAGCCGCACCGCGCGCTGCAAGCCCGGGTTGGCGCGCGCCTGAGCGAGCTCGGCCTTGGTGACTGGCGGCGGCGCGGGCGGCAGTGGAATATTGCGGCCCAGCTCTTCGTTGGCCAACTGCCCGTAAAAGTCGAATTCGCCGGCAATGGATTCGAAATGCTTTCTGGCGGCTTCGTGCAAACCTTGAGCCGCCATGGCCCGGCCGCGCCAATACACCCACACCGGTTCGGCCTGCTGCTCGACGGACATTTTTTCGATGGCCTTGGCCACTTGCCCCCAGTCGATTTTGGCCTGCCGCAATTCGGAGCGCACCTGCCAGGCGTGGTTATAGTCGGTCATGGGCGCGGTGCCCGAGCGGCGATACCATTTGACCGCGTCCGGATCGACGTTCAGGGCGGCGACCAGCCCGAACTGCCCCCATACCCATTGCATATTGGACTTGGGCAAGGCGCCCGCCCAGTTTTTTTCAATATAGGCGGCCGCCTCGTCGCGGTCGTCGGAGCGCGCCATCCGGGACAAGGCCAGCGTAACCAGCTCGGTCTGAGTACGGGTTTTGGGCGCCCCCTGCTTGGCCAGCCACGACTTGGCGGACTTCATGAGCGTGGCATAGGAGGTCATTTCGCCCGCGCTGAACATGAGCGCCGCGATCCGCTGGGCGTTGCCCGTTTTGGAGGTTTCCAGCGTGGCCCGCAACAGCGGCTCCAGGTTCTTCCAGCCCACGACATTGCGGTCGACCAGTTCGTTGAGCAGGCTCCAGCAGGCGCTGACCGGTTGGAAAGCCGCCATGGCCTGATCGGCGCTTACCTTGCCGCCTGTCATGTGCTGGGCCATGAGGCGCGAGCAATCCACCTGCGCATTGCTGTTGACGACCGGGCCGAGCCGGTTGACGGTGGCATAGTCGCCCGCGCGCGCCGCGGCCACGATCCAGTCGGCCTTCATGCGATCGGCCAGGTAGTCGTCGCGGTTGGCCTGCATGAACTGTTGCAACTGCGCAGTGGGAACCGGCATGGTGGGGTCTTGAACCTGCTTGCGCAGCAGCCAGTATTCGGCATACGAACCCAGCAGAGGATCGGTCTTGGCCTGCGGCACCACGGCGGCAAGGCGATCCCATTGTTTTTTCTGCATGGCTTCGCGCGCATCGGCAAGCGCTTGCAGCGCCTGCGGCGTGGAAGGCGGATAAATGGCGGGTGGCAGCAAAGGAGCCGGCGCAACCACGGGGGCCTGCGCGGTAATGGGCGCGTTGGGCGCGGGGACTCTGGCCGGGTCGGTGGCAACCAGCATGCTGGGCTCAGTGGCCTGGTTTGCATTGGCGCCAACCGGCGCTTCGGCGCCGGCGCAGCCAACCAGGCCCGCCGACAAGGTCAGCCACAGGCTGGCGTGGCGCACTACGCCTCTTCCAGAAAGATTCCGGATTTTCTGATACCGTTGGCTCTGCTTTGATAACATCGTGCCTGGATTCCGCAAAATATCGACCATGCCCAACAGTATAGAGAATAACGCAGCGTCTTTACGCCTGCGTTTAAAAGAACTTCGTAACGCCCAGGCGCCCGCCGACACCCGCCGGGGTGCGCTGCTGATCCGGGGTCGTCTGTACACCTGGCTGGCCACCGCGCGCACCGAGCTGCAAAATGCCGGCCGGCCGGCGCCGCAACGCGTCGCCGCCTTTTGGTCGCTGCCTCAAGAACCCGAGCTGCAGCCCTTGCTGGCTCAATGGGTGGAAGACGGCATCGAGGTGTCGCTGCCGGTCACAAGCCAGGACGACGGCCCTCTGGGGTTCCGCGTCTGGACGCCCGACACGCCCATGCAGGCGGGCGCCTACGGCATCGCCGAACCCCAGGGGCCCGAGGCCCCCTTGCCCGACATCGTGCTGGTGCCCACGCTGGGCTACACCCGCCAGGGCGACCGCATCGGCTACGGCAAAGGCCACTACGACCGCACGCTGGCGGGGTTCAAGGCGCGCCAGCACACTTTTACCAGCATAGGCATCGCCTGGGCCTGCGGCGACCTCTCGGGGCAAGACTACACCCCGGCGCCGCACGATGAGCGCCTGGACTCGATACTGACCGACAAAGGGTGGGCGGTGAAGGCCCCCACGCTGCGCTGCTAACGCAGCTTGCTGCCCCCCGAGGGGGCTCTTTTGCCTTGGG
>CALMPB010000202.1 GCA_937871985.1 uncultured Burkholderiaceae bacterium | reverse complement strand
GTTACTCGAGCCATTCGGCAGGACCCCGCTTCACGTTCTTCCCGGTTTCATTTTTTAATTGGATAAACCAATTTGGTATGACCGTAAGTTGTTCATGGTGAGATGTCAAGCTTCGCCACATTGAGACAACGTTCCTAGCGCCGCGTCTCCAGCGCGACAGAGCACTGACCACCTCAATCATTCATCGCCCAATTTGGTTTGACCATTTTGGTATGCCCACTTACACTGACGCGGGCCGCGCGGGTCGTGTGGCTATTCGACGCGGAAATGTCAGGGAAGTGTGATGGCTGGACCGTTGGTGGGTTACCGAGTGCTCGATCTTTCAAGAATTCTCGCTGGGCCCTGGCTAGGACAGTTGCTGTCCGACCTCGGAGCTGAGGTCTGGAAGATCGAACGTCCAGGAACGGGCGACGATACGCGGCAATGGGGCCCACCCTTTCTGCGGAAAGACGGCGGAGTCGACACGACCGAAAGCGCGTATTTCCTGAGTGCTAATCGCGGCAAGCATTCGATATGCGTCGATATATCGACTGAGGAGGGGAGCGCCATTGTTCGCGCGCTTGCCCAGCAGGCTGATCTCGTGATCGAGAACTACAAGGTTGGCGACATGGCGCGTTACGGCCTTGACTACGAGTCACTCAAAAAACTGAAGCCTGACATTATCTACTGCTCGATCACCGGCTACGGCCAGACCGGCCCGATGAAAGATGTAGCAGGATACGATATGGCTATTCAGGCTATAGGCGGCCTGATGAGTATTACCGGAGAGAGTGACGACAGACCCGGCGGAGGCCCTCAGAAGGTCGGAGTTCCGATCGTCGATATTCTCACAGGTATGTATAGCGCGACAGGTGTCATCTCCGCGTTACTGCATCGCGAGCGTACCGGGGAAGGACAGCATATCGACATGGCACTGCTGGATGTCCAGGTCGCCGTTCTTGCCAACCAGAACTTGAACTTCCTCACAACCGGCGTGCCTCCCAAGCGATACGGCAACGCGCATCCAAATATCGTCCCCTATCAAGTCTTCAAGACAAGGGATGGCTCGTTCGTGCTCGCTGTCGGCAACGACCAGCAGTTCCGGAAATTCTGTGCTGCTGCTGGTCTGGCAGAATTGGCGACCGATGGTCGCTTCGTCACGAACACGGATCGGCTCAAAAATCGTGACCAACTTATACCCCTACTGGATGACCATCTGGTACGGGAGACGACCCAGTATTGGATTTCTATTCTGGAGCCCGTGGGGGTCCCTTGTGCGCCTATCAATCGACTGGATGAGGGGTTTGCTCACCCACAAGTGATCCATCGGGAGATGCAGATCAAGCTTCCCCACTCTGCCGGCACAACAGCCCCTCTCGTTGCAAACCCGATCAAGTTTTCCGGGACGAAGATAGAATATACAAAAAGCCCGCCACGACGAGGCGAAGATACGGCGTACATTCTCAAATCCGTACTGAAGTACGACTCGGCAGCAATTCAAAATCTAAATGAGCGGCAGATTATCGATATTGGAACCTCCTGAGCGCGGTTAGGGGCCCAGAGCCCATATCGCGCGTTGGACCATCGCCTTTTCTGGCTGGACAGCGGATTCGGGAGCTAGCAGCAGAACGAGGCATCCTGCGCTGAAAAGCAGGATTGCAATTCTCCAGGATGGAAACATGAGATGACCTCTCCATTGACGGCCAATCTCTGGTCACTATAAATGGTCCTACCAGATTGGTAGGATAGACTAGGGTTCGGAAGTGCCTTTTGCAAGTCTCAAACCGCAATCTGGACTTGGCGGTTTTGGTCGTTGCACGAACAAGCCGTTCGCCGGCTTTGACAAAAATAGGGGATGGAAATGAAGCTCTCGGGATATGATTATGTCATCGTCGGCGCAGGATCGGCAGGGTGCGTGCTTGCCGCACGATTGAGCGAAGATCCCAACGTGAAGGTGTTGCTGCTTGAGGCTGGATCTCCTGCTTCTTCAATCTTTGTTCATATGCCCGCAGGCATTCGCGTGCTCTATACGAGTCCAAAACACAACTGGCAGTTTTGGACTGAACCTCAATCCGGACTAAATAACCGCAAAATCTACATTCCCCGCGGCAAGGTTGTGGGAGGATCATCTGCCATCAACTCTATGATAGCGATCCGGGGAAACCCCGCAGATTACGATGCGTGGGCGGCGCAGGGCCTGCCGGAATGGGGATA
>CALMPB010000201.1 GCA_937871985.1 uncultured Burkholderiaceae bacterium | reverse complement strand
ACAACGGCATCCACGGCTTTGTCGATGCCGCGCTTCAGATCCATCGGGTTCATGCCCGAGGCGACGGCCTTGGCACCCTCGCGCACGATCGCCTGGGCGAGCACGGTGGCGGTCGTGGTGCCGTCGCCGGCGAGGTCATTGGTCTTGGACGCGACTTCGCGCACCATCTGGGCGCCCATGTTCTCGAACTTGTCTTCCAGTTCGATCTCCTTGGCGACGGTAACGCCGTCTTTGGTGATGCGCGGCGCGCCGAACGACTTGTCGATGATGACGTTGCGGCCTTTCGGGCCGAGGGTCACCTTCACCGCGTCGGCGAGGATGTTGACGCCGCGTAGCATGCGCTCACGGGCATCGGAATGGAATCTGACTTCCTTTGCAGCCATTGGATCACTCCTTTTTAGGCAGTTTTTCGTTGACTGGTTTGCAGTTCGGTTGAAGCCCCGGTCAGGCGGCTTTCTTCAGCGTCGCGGCGTTCTCGATCACACCCATCACGTCGCTTTCCTTCATGATAAGCAGGTCCTCGCCGTTCAGCTTGATCTCGGTCCCGGACCACTTGCCGAACAGGATGCGGTCGCCAACCTTCACGTCGAGCGGCACGAGCTTACCGCTTTCGTCGCGGGCGCCGGGACCGACGGCGACGATCTCGCCTTCTTGCGGCTTCTCCTTGGCGGTGTCGGGGATGATGATGCCGCCAGCGGTCTTCTCTTCGGCTTCAATGCGGCGGACCAGTATACGGTCATGCAATGGACGGAACGTCATATCGTTCTCCTTCAGGACAAACAGATTTTTGAGGTTCCTCCGCTCCGGATCGGATGGACCCGGGCGGGGCTCGCGCGACCCTTTCGGCACCGCGCGCATGTCGAGCTAATTTCGCGCCTTTCGACTTTCAAGAGGTCGCCAATAAATTTTCAGCACTCGCCGTGGACGACTGCTAGTGACATGAAAACATACGGCTAATCGGTTCTGTAAGGCGAATTCTGGACTTGATTTCGACGCCGATGCGAACAAAATTATGCGCGCCGGCTTGCCGCCGGCGTGGACCAAACCGGATCCTCGACAAAGGAGCTTTGGAGACGGAGGACAACCATGGACCGACAGACGCTCTCGCCGATCATTCCTTCCCTTGCCCCCGAAACATCCGACCCGGCGCTGGACCGGCTGCTGACGCCAGGCCGGTTCTTCAGATGTCCCGAGGACGTGCTCGCGGATGACACGCTCCACCTTCAGGAAAAGCGCGCAATCTTGTCGTCCTGGGCTTCTGATGCCTGTACGGTCGAATCCATGCCGGTTTTGCGCCATCCGCCAGGTGCCAAGCAGCCGGTATCCTTCGACCAGATCATGGATGCTTTGCGTAAACTCGATACCGCAGCCGCGCCAAGGTCGGCTGATGACTGCCAGCACCTGTTTGGCCGGCTGGACGCATGATGTCGCCAAGGTAGGAGAGAGGCATATGATCAGCAGGGAATTTCGCCTGCAGATGGTTGGCTACGGGCTGACGACGGCTGAAATCCACTATCATCTCCCCGATCATCCGAGCCTTCTTCAGCTCTATGTCTGGCAGGAGTACGACCTCGCGCCGGATTTCCCCGAACTGAAGGGCTTCCTGGGTTATTGGCAGCGCGAGTTGGAGGGCGCCTTGCATTCTGTCCGCGTCGCTCATCATCGGCTCATCAAGCCATCGGAATGGCGGGCCGTCGATGGGATTGTTGCGATTCATTGACGGTGACGCGGGGCTGTGCCTTGACGTCCCGGCCTCGAATTCCCAGATCGTTTTCGCCGGTGCTTGAGAGACCGGCAAGGTCAAGGGGCGCCGCTTCCTTGGCGCTCCTCGTATCTATGTTGCTCAATGGAGGATGTAGCTATGAGAACCACGTTTGACTTCACTCCCCTGTTCCGGTCGAGCATCGGGTTCGACCGAATGTTGAACGCGCTCGAGACGGCAAGCCGGATCGAGACCGTCGACAACTGGCCGCCTTACGACATCGCCAAGACGGCCGAAGATGACTATCGCATCTCCATGGCGGTGGCTGGCTTCTCCCAGGACGAACTGTCCATAACCCAGGAGCAGAATATGCTCATGGTGTCTGGCCAGAAGGTGGGCGAGGACAGGGGCGAATACCTGCATCGCGGAATTGCCGCACGCCCATTCGATCGCCGCTTCGAACTCGCGGATCATGTAAAGGTCGTCGCCGCCAGCCTGGTCAACGGCCTGCTGACCATAGATCTGAAGCGCGAAATTCCGGAGGAGATGAAACCGCGTCGCGTCGACATCGCTGCGGATAACACCCTGCCCAAGGCAGCGACCAGAAAGATCGAAGCCGACAAGCACGCCGCGTGAGAATGCGTCGCCCATGCGCTGAAGCGCCGAGCAACAGAAGCCCGGCGCTAGATTGCTCATACAAGCCAGCTTTACCTGAAGGGGGCGAGGCGCCAGTTCGCGCTCCCGCCAAGTGACGTGGTCGTTGCAGGAGGTGCCGGAACCAAAGCCGGTCTGACGCGTTCACGCGCTGGCTGTGGGGCATAGGTGGAATGGATAACAGCGGCGCAGTTCTGGTCGTCGAAGACGAAACCCTGATTTTGCTTGACTTAGAATCGGCGCTTGAGGAAGCCGGCTTTGAGGTTGTCGCGGCTGCAAGCGCTGAGCGAGCCATTGCCGCATTCGACGACAATCCAGGGAAATTCAGGGCCCTGCTATCTGATATACGGCTGGGACGAGGATTGTCTGGCTGGGAGGTTGCACGCCATGTGCGGCAGACGAACTCCACAATTCCTGTTGTATATTTGAGCGGCGACAGCGCCAGTCAGTGGGGCGCGGAGGGCGTTCCCAACAGCATTATGATCTCCAAACCATTTTTCCTGCCGCAAGTCATCACGGCGATCTCCACGCTGTTGAACCAGACTGACACACCCTAAACGAAACCGCGTCTAGAGCAATTCGACCACGCCAGCCCTTTCCACCGCTTCGAGCATTACTGATCCGCAGGCCTTGACCCCCACGCACCGTGCCCATGCAATAAGAGCTTTGCGGGCCGCCTCGGCCTCACAGCGTCCATCATACGCGGCGAAGCAGGCTTCGCAGGCGCAGGCATGCAACTTGTGGCGCTGTCCAAGTGGCCATTCTTCGAGAAAATCGATCGCGTCCATCGCATCTTGTAACACCCTCACCCCAAACGATGGGTGTTCGAGCAGCAGCGGTGGTTCAAAAGTATCGGCCATATGTTCCTCCAATTTTCAGCCGCTCCTCCTCGCCTTTTTTGGTAGTCGCAGCCCGATTTGGGAAGATATTGGATACGCGATCTTCCGCTTCAAGCGATTCAAAGACGCAGTTCGGCAAGCAGCGCTTCAAGCACTTCCACATCACTTGCAGTTGCGCGCCTCGCCGACACCAAGGAGGGAGCATCGGTGCGTCCCATCGGTTTGCCCGCCATGGAAATTCTTGAGGCTCGCTGCGATGAGGAGCAAAGCGCTGAAGACTAGGTCTTTCTGGGCCGGTAGGATGGCATGGTCAACCGGAAGGCTTTCGATGCCTGTTCGAAGAAATCGCCAAGATCGACGAGGCCAGCGTCCGGCGCATCTATGGGGACTTTTACAGTTCAGGCTCGAGGGCCTGGGTCGATGTGCTTTCGAGGTATGCGATCATACTTACCATGTGACATGTCTCTTGAGGTCTGCGCGGCAAAACGCAGACATCGGGCATTGATTTCCCTAATTGGAGCTTCTGCCGGCGCGGCTTTCCAGCTCCGATCTAATAGTTTCGCGAATGATCTGCCGCGACCGCTTTGACGAGGACGAAGACGATTGCGCATGTTGTCACCTCATCAGCCTTTGTGGACGCTCTCGCTTGCAGCCGCGCGGGTGCAGACCGCCTGCCGTTCTCGGCTGTTCACGCCAACTCAACCGGTCGAAACGCTACCCCGTCACTTCGGCAACCAGTTGAGGTTTTTCGCCATCGCGAGAGCATTTTTGATGGCGGCGCCGGAGGCCGTATTGTCAAAGACGCACCAACCGGAAGGGGCGAGGATCTGCAGGATAGAAAGTATATCCTCTGGACTGTAGCTCGAATGGTAGATCTTGGGCTTGCCATGCAGGCGAATATAGCGGGGCTGGCAAGAAAAAGAGGATGCCTCCCATACCAGGTCTGGGTCTGCCAATACCCTGTCGATAGCAAATCGTTTGATCAACATGATTGCTTCTTGACATGACCAACTCCTGTGTCGTGCCTCAATCACAATTGGACCTTCATCGAGATTTCTCATCGTATCGAACGAGGACGAAACAATTTCCGGGTCGAAGCGCAATGATGGTGGTAGTTGGCAAAGCAAAGGTCCTCGCTTGTGGCCAAGCGGCGAAATGTTCCGAAGGAAAGCCGCGAACGGCTCACGGATGTCGTTCATCCGATCCCGGTGAGTGATTTGTTTTGGAAGTTTAATTGCAAACCTGAAATTTTCAGGCGTCGTTTCAGCCCACCGTTCGAATGTCGAGGGTTTATGACGGCGATAGAAGGTCGAGTTGATCTCGGTGCCGGTGAAGACCGAGGCATATCGCTGCAGGGCGCTTCCGGTATCAGGAAAGGCTGCCGCGACCGATTTTGGAATAGACCATCCTGCTGTTGCTATAACCGGCACTGCGATCGGTCTCGCTTGTTCAGAAAGCCATCACACCCTTATCCGCGCCTGCCTTGGTCGTAAATCGCGTTCCTAAGCATCCTCATACATACCTTCTAACCCTGCACCGAGACGCGCCAACATACCCTTCGTCGTCCATGAGTGAAAAAGGACGACCGCGCCGCGCACGTGATCGCCTCGCTGAGGATGCCTAAGACCGCTAAAAGGCGATGCTTGGTCCCACGAGTGCAATTTTCACGCGTTGTTGGTACGCTCTCCGACAACTGAGGCAAAAGATGCGGCTCTTGCACCCCGAGGCCAGCTTGGAATGCCTGTCCCGGCTCAACTCAGCTAGAGCTTCTTGTTGACCGCGTCGGCAGCCTTTGTTGGCCGCGTCTTTAATTGAGGATTTCGCGCCAGCAATGACCTTCTGCACCTTGCCCTTGGTCTCCTGCGCCGCGCCCTCGGCACGCAGCCGGTCATTGCCCACGGCCTTGCCGATTCCCTGTTTCACGCTTCCTGCTGCATGGTTGGCGAGGCCTTTTGCCTTATCAGCTGTGCTACCTATATGGTCTGTTCCTTCTTACCGAGAGCAGCATGCGAACGTGTCTAGCAACGGAGTAACCTAGGGGAAGTTCCGCTGCGATTTGTCTAGGTCCAGGCAATGAACAGTGGCATGCACGCGGCCTACTCCATACCCGCTGGCGCCTTGAGATGGTGAATGAGGCTCAACATGTCCGGCTTCAGTAATTCAGCCACGATGCGATAGCCGACCTGTGGATCAACTGCTTGCTGCCCTTTGCCCACTTGAGGAAGCCAACAGGTCATGGATGAAAGTCAGCTTTTCAGCGGCACTTTCCGAAATTACGAACGGATATAGATCGGGTAGGCCCATGCAGCGGTTGATAGAATTTGACGCCTCACACAGGAGCGTCCAGCGCTCTAGAACAGCGTCGAACCCATTCGGCGAGACCGTCCACCTCAGCGTTGTCGCTGGCACTCCGTGGCCAGCCATAGGGGTCACACCAGCTTGATTGCCCGCCTCTAGTCTGGCGAGCGAGAGCTGGAGCGCATCCACCATCTCTAGCGTGTCGGTGATATGCATGTAATGGGCCCAGGTTTCCGCCCAGTCTTCCCAAGGATGCGAGGCTGAATAGGCCGAGATGTATCTTTGTTGCCAGTTGGCTGGAGCGCCCTCAGCATAGTAAACCTGCAGAGCGCGCTCATAGTCGGTGGATTCATCGCCGAATATGGCCTGGAATGCCGCGTGTCTCTGCGGATCGTCTCGGACCAGCTGATCCCAGTAGTAGTGGCCAAGTTCATGACGGAAGTGGCCAAGCAAGGTTCTGTAGCTCTCACCCAGTTCGATACGCCGCTTCTCTCTTTCGGCGGAATCAGCTTCGGCAACGTTGAGTGTAATCAATCCATTGTCATGGCCAGTAAGTATCCTCTCAAAACCTTTTCCACAATACGCCGAGTCACCAAGGAAATCGAAAGCAAGTCCTCCGCGATCATTTATGCCGGTCTTTGGCGAGAACGGAAGCCCGAAGAAGATGAGTGAGTAGACTGCACGTTTCTTGGCAGCCTCCACTCGTATCCAGCGCGCTCGGTTGCCTTCAATGGACAGGTCAGGAATGACCTTGGTCAAGGCGCAAGCTTGACAGAATCCGTTCGACGAACTGGTGCGCCAGTTGCATCCGCATTGACTAGAGTTGGCACACTGAAAGACGCCGGCGTCATCGGCTCGCACGAAAGCGGACTGCTCGGGATCGTAGGTGACAATGCTGGAGCAGTTCAGGCAAAAGGCATTTTCAAAATAGAGCCGGTATTGGCACTGCGGACATTGAAACAGCTTCATCGTGGTTCCAGTCGATCCCAGTCACGCGCCTTGACGAGGTTGTGGCGGCCGCGGGTCGTTGATCTAATCATGCCGCCCGCAGTAACTGGTCGCTCG
>CALMPB010000200.1 GCA_937871985.1 uncultured Burkholderiaceae bacterium | reverse complement strand
ATCTACGACTCCCGCTCCCTGTCCTACGCCGACGAGATCCTCGCGGACACCGGCGGACGCGGCGTGGATGTCGTCCTCAACTCGCTGGCCGGCGAAGCCGTCAACCGCAATCTGCGCGTGCTCAAGCCGTTCGGCCGCTTCCTCGAACTGGGCAAGCGCGACTTCTACGAGAACACCCGCATCGGCCTGCGCCCGTTCCGCAACAACATCAGCTATTTCGGCATCGACGCCGACCAGCTGATGAACGAGCGCCCGGAACTCACCCAGCGCCTGTTCGCGGAAATGATGACGCTGTTCCGCGAGGGCGCGCTGCACCCGCTGCCCTATACCGTCTTCGACGCCAACGACATCGTGGACGCGTTCCGCTACATGCAGCAGGCGCGCCAGATCGGCAAGATCGTCGTCACCTACCGCAACGGCATCAGCGGCGTCCATCAACCCGCCGCGCAAACCCGCAACGGGCTGGCGCTGCCCGCCGACGCCAGTTACCTGGTCACCGGCGGCCTGGGCGGCTTCGGCCTGCGCACCGCGCAATGGCTGGCCGATCATGGCGCGCGCAACCTGATCCTGATCAGCCGCAGCGGCCCCGCCAGCGAAACGGCGCAGGCTGCCGTCGCCGCCTTCGAGGCCCAAGGCGTGCGCGTCCATGCCGCGGCTTGCGACGTGACCGACCGTGCCGCGCTGGCAGACCTGCTGCAGCAGACCGCGGCTACGCTGCCTCCGCTCAAAGGCGTGGTCCACGCCGCCGTCGTCATCGACGACGGCCTGGCCCGCAGCGCCACCGCCGAACAGATCCAGCGCACCCTGGCCGCCAAGGTGCTGGGCGCCCAGCACCTGCACGAACTCACGCGCGCCCTGCCCCTGGACCTGTTCATCTGCTATTCCTCGGCCACCACCCTCTTCGGCAACCCGGGACAAAGCAATTACGTCGCCGCCAACGCCTGGCTGGAACGCCTGGCCGCGCAGCGCCGCGCGGAAGGACTGGCGGCCACCTGCGTGCGCTGGGGCGCGATCGACGACGTGGGCTTCCTGGCCCGCAACGAGAAGATCAAGGACGCCCTGCAAGGCCGCATGGGCGGCGGCGCACTCGCCTCCCAGGTCGCGCTGGACGCGCTCGACGCCATGATCGCGGCCGGCGCCTCCGGCCTGGGCGTGCTGGAACTGGACTGGCGCGCATTGAGCCGCTTCCTGCCCAGCGCCGGCCTGCCCAAGTTCTCCGACATCGCCCGCCACGCAGGAGACAGCGGCGATGACGACAGCAGCGCGGACGACATCGCGCATCTGATCGCCACGCTGGACGACGAGGCCCTGCACGAGCGCTTTACCGAAATGCTCAAGGCCGAAATCGGCGAGATCCTGCGCGTCGCGCCCGACAAGATCGAAGCCACGCGATCGGTCTACGACATGGGCCTGGACTCGCTCATGGGCGTGGAACTGGTCGTGGCGCTGGAGAACCGCTTCGGCATCCGCCTGCCCGTCATGGCGCTCAACGAAAGCCCCACGCCCGCCAAGCTCGCTGAAAGGCTGGTGCTGCTGCTGCGCGACGAGCATGACGCCGGCGACGCCGTCACCGCCAGCGTCCAGCAGGTCGTCGCGCATCACGCCGCCGAAGTCACCTCGGCCTCGGTGTCCGAGTTCGTCGACGAAATCAAGCTGAACGGCAGCCTTCCCAAGCAACGCATGATCCAGTAGGCAAGAATTGAGTACAGTAAAGAAGTTGCCCGGCCTTGCCACTGGCATCAAAGACAAACTCATCCAGCAGGCGCTGGAGCGTAAACTGCGCCAGGCCGCCGGCCCTGGCGCCCAGGCGCCGGCGCGCCCCGCTGAAAAGAAGGCCGAGATCCCGGAGGAGCACTATCGCTTCCATCTGCATCCCGGCTACCAGCAACTGCGCATCATCAACGACGGCGCCAGCCGCCTCGGGGTCAAGAACCCCTTCTTCAAGCTGCACGAAGGCCTGGCCGGCGCCGACACGCAGATCAGCGGCAATGGCTACATCAACTACGCCAGCTACAACTACCTGAACATGTCAGGCGACCCGGTGGTCACCGCGGCCGCCAAGGAGGCCATCGACCGCTACGGGACGTCCGTGTCCGCCAGCCGCCTGGTCTCGGGCGAACGCCCGGTGCACCGCGACCTCGAAACCGAGATCGCGGCGCTCTATGGCGTCGACGATGCCATCACCTTCGTCAGCGGCCACGCCACCAACGTCTCCACCATCGGCTACCTGTTCGGCCCCCGCGATCTCGTCCTGCACGACGAACTGATCCACAACAGCGTCCTGCAAGGCATCCAGCTGTCGGGCGCCCGCCGCCTGCCTTTCCCGCACAACGACTGGGAAGCCCTGGACGCCATCCTGCAAGAACAGCGCCACCAGTTCGAGCGCGTGCTGATCGTGCTGGAAGGCATCTACAGCATGGACGGCGACTTCCCCGACCTGCCCCGCTTCGTCGAAATCAAGCAACGCCACCGCGCCTTCCTGATGGTCGACGAAGCCCACTCCCTGGGCGTCATGGGCGCGCGTGGCTACGGCATCCGCGAGCATTTCGGCATGGACGGCAAGGACGTCGACATCTGGATGGGCACCCTGAGCAAAACGCTCGCGGGCTGCGGCGGCTATATCGCCGGCGAAACCGCCCTGGTCGAGCACCTGAAATTCCTGGCGCCTGGTTTCCTGTACAGCGTCGGCATGCCGCCAGGCGTGGCGGCGGCGTCGCTGGCTGCGCTGCGCAGGATGAAGGAACTGCCGGAGCGCGTCGCGACGCTGCAGGCGCGGGGGAAGTTCTTTCTGCAACAGGCGCAGGCCGCAGGCATCAACACGGGCACCAGCACCGGGCTGGCCGTGGTGCCCGCGATTACCGGCAGCTCGCTGAAGGCAACGCGGGTCTCGGCAGCGCTGTTCAAGCAAGGGATCAACGTGCAGCCGATTCTTTATCCGGCCGTGCCGGAGAAAGCGGCAAGGCTGCGGTTTTTTATTTCTTGCATGCATACGGAAGAGCAGATCGCAGCGACGGTTGCGACCCTCCGCCAGCATCTGGCCTGACGCTCCTCTCCGCGCGCCGCCCTCACTTGAAATTGGCCCAGGCGGCGTGCATGCCAAGCCGCCTGGGCCACAAAGGCTATGCGCGCTCCACAGCAAGGCTTGGCGCTGAAATGACTATGTACAATCGCCAACAGTCGCAAGGCGCATAGAGCAACTGATTTGCCAGGATCATGACATGACGAATCGCAAGAAGGCCATCGCAATCATCCCCGCCCGGGGAGGAAGCAAGCGATTGCCACGGAAAAATGTCCTGCCTCTATGTGGCAAACCCCTAATCGCGTGGACGATCGAAGCAGCCAAGGAAAGCGGCCGATTCGACACTATCCTCGTTACAAGCGACGATCCGGAAGTACTCGGAATCGCGACAAACCTCGGCGTCACTCCGCTCCTGAGGCCGCCAGAACTGGCCTCCGACACTGCCGGTACGCTCGACGTCGTGCTGCATGCCCTGAATTGTCAGAAAGAGGCCGGTAAAACGTTCGACAACATTGCGCTCCTGCAAGCAACATCGCCAATGCGCGATGCCCAGGACATCCAGGAAGCCTATGCGGAATACGGACGGAAGAACGCCAATTGCGTAATATCCGTAACGCCCATCGATCACCCTGTGGAATGGTCTATGGAACTTGGAGCTGATGCCAATCTGGATGAGTTCGCGGAGACATTGCGGCATGGCAGAAGCCAAGATCTGCCCAAACGATATCGGCTGAATGGCGCGATCTGTATCACGAATGTGGAAGCGCTGATCCAGACAAAGAGCTTCATGCCTTCGCCAGCGTTCGCATACAAAATGACGGCGGACAAGTCCGTCGATATCGATACTGCAATCGACTTTGAATTGAGCAGATGCCTGCTTGAAAAGAAGCTCGAAGCTGCGGCAGCCGGCAATATCTGATTGATCAGGGCTCTGCGCCCTGTCAACGGTGCCGGGCCATGAGATCTTCCAAAGGCGATTCCATGGCCATCATGACGGGTATGGCGTTTCGAACCGCCATATCAATGCCGCGCCTGCAATAGAATCCGCCATTGACTTGCGTGGCGTGAATTACGACATTCCGGAAATCCCGGAATAGAGATTTGTTCGGCGCTTCGACCGCCCTCCAGAAGTCATCGAGCTCCCCCTGAAACGTAAGCCCCGGCATGTCATACAGCGCCCGGCCCAACGCAATAGTGGGACAATCGTGCACCAGCGCCGACCCTCCGACCGTACTATTCACGGTCACGACACCGCTCGTGTGCGACAGCAACGTCGGAAGATGGCCGGACTCCAGGTATACGACCCTGTCCTTTATCGCGAACTCGCCGGCTAGTGAATCTATCAGCGCCTCGTAATCAGTAAAGCCCGGATCCAAGGGATGGTTCTTGATGACAAGGATGCTGTCCAGCGGCGCGTGGGACGCAAACGACCTTAAAGTACGCTCCAGTACTTCCTCCATGTCCTTGAACTGCGAGTGGTGCCTGATCTGCGCATCCGAGCTCAATTGGAGCGGCAGCAAGTAGTAGGGCTGATTTGCCGCGGATCCAACCACTTCCTTTATCTTTTCGACATCCTGCTTCTGACGACGCACAACCTTGAGGCTACGCCGTACATAGTTCCAATATTCCGCCGCCGGGCTGTACGGAACGTGGCTGACATAGCCTGGATAGAAGATCGGATTCAATCCTGCCCAAAAATTATAGAGAACGTCATGCGTCGCCCGTACCCAGAACGGCGAGAAGAACTGATCGCCATTTCCATACTTGGGCACGCTCTTGGCCGATTCGCGATACCACTGGGGATCCCTGGGCAAGGACGAATACGCGTTGACGCCGCCCCGCTCCAAGGTGACCCAACAGGGGCGGAAGTAACCTTCCTCAAACACATGGGTGCGTATGCCTCGCGCTTTGGCCAATTCCACGGCCGGCCGATGAATCGGCCGGCAATCACCGAAAAGCACGACGTCGGAAACACCATACCGATCAAGTAATTGCGAATAGTGGGCCGGCAGTCCTTCCGCGGAACTCCGATACGAGCGGGCCCCACCTGCCAACCAGGAAACGGAATCCCCGATCGTAAAATTGACTTTATGAACGGCATGCCCATCCAATCTAAGCGCTTTGCCTAGCGTACGGAAAAATGGGGAGCACACACCCTGCAGAAACAAAAAAGATCTTTTCATTCAGTGTTATTTTTTTCCCAGCCCGGGGTTAGAACCCAGAGGCTCCAAGCGTCCCGATCAGCGCAGTCTCGCCGCCCGGAGGTATTGTCCCGACGATTACCCTGCCAGGCGAAATTGCGCACGCAGCCACATCTGGGTTTTCATCCAATTGCGTCGCAGAGAACGTTGAAAAGAGGTGGGAATGCCGCCAGACTCACGCGCATCACGCGCCAGGACCAATTGGCGCAATGCGCCTTCGCAACTGCCATACCCATTTAGCGTCCAATCCCAATAAATTGGATAGTGCAGCAATGCACCGGCGACCAACTCATCCAAGCTGATCGCACGTTTCCGGCGCTGCATCTGCAAGTGATCACGGGTCAAGCCCCAGCCTGCATAAAACGGTCTGCCATAAACGAACACCGGCTTGTCTCGGATAAGCGCATCAAAGCCGCTGAGCGAGGTCATCGTATGCACCTCGTCCGCCGCATCAATGCAACTTATGATGGAGCACTCCGTTTCTATCGTGTCCGCGAACTCCTCCGCGGCTCCTTTGACGACCTGTCCGGCGCGATTCCGGGCCATCACGTCAGGATGCGGCTTATAGACTATGTAGGCGTCTGGATTGGAGAGGCGGGCTTGCTCCAGCAACTGAACATTCGTGCGCACAGCTTCGCAGCCGAAACGTATCGACGCATCATCCTCGACCTGACCAGGAACGAAAATAATCCTTCTGCCACGGGCTTCCCAGCGCGGCGTTTCACGCCGCTCGGTATTGTATTTGGTGAGGCCATTGGTCACGATGTACTCGCGAACGGCCATAGCGCGCGCACGATCATCGTCGCTGAACTGATAGGTATTCAGCAGGTCTTCCAGGGCCGACGGGCCCCGAGGATCAAAGTACAAGCCTTGCCCGTCCAGTACCAACGAAAGCGGCCGCACAAAATCCGATCCCAAACCTACGGATCTCATAAAGCCATCTTCCATGCGCAGCAAGCCGGCGCCGGTTTTCTCTGCGATTGCTCGCAGAGCCAACGAGGGTTCAGCCCCCCAGCTCACAAGGCGGTCGTTAGGCTGCAGATCCCCAAGCACTGGCGCCGACGAGTCGCGGGCAAAGATCGGGGCTTGGCCACCGAAGGCAAGCATGGGACCAACATTGCGCGCTTTCCATCGCCGATACCCCACCGCAAAGGTTCTGCCACTGGCCAGATCCGCCATGCGCCTTTGACGCGCCAACCACTTTATTGCGTCGAATATCGTCCCGGCGGCATGAGTGTCCGGATTGAGGTAGCGCGTGTAATGAAAATACGCTGCCGCAAAGAGGTCCTCCGTATTGCGCCTGGCACTGCGCCGGGCACAGCTCTGCCGATCATCGGTAGCTCCCCAACCTGCATACCACGGCATACCGAAGCAACTTACCGGCTTTCCGGCCAGCAAAGCCTCGAAACCCAGGTGTGACGTAACAACGTACACCCGGCGCATCTGTTGCAGAAGAGAATGGGGATTTACCTTGTCACGCAGAACGACGACTCTGCCCGAACTCTCCAACTCGCTGAGATAGCCTTGCTTGCGGCCTTGCAGAACCTCAGGGTGCGTCTTGACCACCACCGTGCAATCAGGATTTTCCGCCAGCGCGGCCTGCAACATTGCCCCAAATGTTTGCGGTCCTGCCATTCCCAATTCGACGCTCATGTCGCCGCGTGTTTGATCAACGACGAGAACAGCCTTATCACCCCATGGCGCGTCCTTGGATGACGCATCGGGAAAGTCGTTGTACTTGCTGAGCGAATGCCGCTTGATCAGAAGCCGCGCCAACGCTATCGCATCGGCCTGCTCTCCAATCAGGTCGTCGCCCTTCTCAAGCATCTGCTCGAGGTCTGACTCCCGCGTGGCGTCATAGTAGATGCCACGATGATCCACCACCATTGACAGCGGAGGATAGGCACTCCCCGCCGCAAAGGAGCGGAGAAACCCGTCCTCCAGGCTGATGAACGGAAGTCCGCGTTTCTGCGCTTGCCTTCTGGCGACTACCGTTGACGGCCTCCTGCCCCACCCTGCGATCGCGGACACCGACGACGGCACACGCCACGTCGAGCACGGCGCCACAGGCGAACGCAGGAACACCGTCAAACAAGGAATGCCCAGTATTCCTTTTGAGAAGACACCAATCATATGGCTATAGGAAATTGCATCTCGCGCACTATATCAGCGGAGCCGGACTAAATGCCGCCCAGAGAAATGAAGTCGCGCTGCGCGCGCTGAAAGTCTTCTAAACGGCCAATATCCAACCAGTACTCGTTGACCGGGAATTGGCTGACCTTATTGCCATCCTTGATCTGCTTCTCCAACAAGGTAGGCATATCGATCCGCGTACCGCGCTTGACGCTCCTTACCAGGTCCGGGGACAAGACATATATGCCCGCATTGATGTTGAAGCGATGCACCGGCTTCTCCACCATGCTCGTAATATGATGGCCGTCAGCCTCGATGACTCCATAGGGAATCTGGTGCTCGTATTCACGCACGCACATGGTCGCCGCGCCACCGAGTTCCTCATGATGCGACAGCAGTGCCAGATAGTTCATTGTGGTCAGCAAATCGCCGTTCATCAGAAACATGGGACGATCGATCTCGTCTTGCGGCAGCAAACCCAGCGCGCCGCCAGTTCCCAATGGCTCGGATTCGTGGACATAGGTAATTTCCACCCCATGGCCTTTTCCATCGCCGAAATAATCCATAATCATTTCCGGCATGTAGTGGGTGGAAATGTAGAACCGATGGAAGCCATAATTCTTGAAGCTTTGAATGATCAGTTCGAGAATCGGCTTTTCGCCGATCGGCAACATCGGTTTGGGGCAATTGTTGGTCAGGGGACGCAGGCGTGTACCGAATCCACCCGCCATCAGGAAGACAGGATTATCCTGCGAGGGTCGAGACAGCAGGTTATGCAAGGTCCGCAAGCCAATCAGCTTGCCCTGCGCATCTACGATCGGCAGTTGCAGCAACTGATGCTTCTCCATCCAGGAGAGCATGCGCACGTCGCTCCAATCCGATGTCGCCACCGACGGATTGCGGTGCATGACATCCGCAACCGGCGTATCCAAGGGGATTTGACGCAAGATGGCCCGACGGACGTCGCCGTCGGTCAGCGTGCCCAACAGGACCTCGTTATCATCCACGACCA
>CALMPB010000199.1 GCA_937871985.1 uncultured Burkholderiaceae bacterium | reverse complement strand
CTTGGTCACGCCGGCAAACTATCTCCTCGCTGCATCGCGAGTTCTTGCTGACCGCAATCATCGAGACATTTCAAGTCGAACCATAGCGGCGCCGGATGCGTTCCGAGACCCTCCGCGGGCATCCTACAAACCTAAAGCGTTCATCGTGATAGTAGGCGAGACGGTTCGAGCTGAAAATTGGGGCCTTAATGGATATCGGCGACAGACTACGCCCCAACTCTTGCGCCGCCAAGTCGTTAACTTCGGGAACGTCCAGAGTTGCGGAACCAGCACCGCAGTGTCACTGCCATGCATGTTCTCGTTCTACGGCCGCAAGAACTACGACGAAGAAAAGATCAGATCGAGCGAATCAGTTCTGCACGTCTTGCAGCGGGTCGGTGTGGCTACGCTATGGCGTGATAACCAGGGAGGATGTAAAGGGGTATGTGATGCATTGCCGTTTGAGTCCCTCAGCCAGACAGTGGCTGAATGCCGGACGGGGCAATGTTTCGATGAGCGCCTACTTGATGGCCTCGCCGAGAAAATTCAAAAGAGCAGCGGCGATACGCTGATTGTGCTCCATATGATGGGAAATCATGGGCCGGCGTATTCACTGAGGTACCCCATTCGGTTCACTCGATGGGCACCAGTGTGTACCGATGTAAATCTCGCTCGATGCTCGAATTCCTCGCTCATCAATGCTTATGACAACGGCATCGTCTATACAGACCACGTCATCTCAATGGCGATTGATCTGCTGCAAACGATCAACAGTCATGAGACCGGGCTCCTCTTTGTTTCTGACCACGGCGAGTCGCTAGGTGAACGCAACGTTTACCTGCACGGCATGCCTTACGTTCTTGCTCCGGATTCGCAGAAGCAAGTGCCCATGGTGATGTGGCTCTCCCAGCCCATGGAGCGAGCACTGGGGGTCGACGCGTCGTGCTTGCGTCGTACTGCGAAGGCGCCGCGGTCCCATGACGATATCCCGTCAACCTTACTCAGCATATTCCAGGTCAAGACGGCGGCGTATGAGCCGAACTTCGACCTGTTATCCGGATGTCGCTAGTACGCACCTTTCGCTCTCTATAGCCGGCCGCCATTGGTGTTGACGCAAAGGTAGCTTCCCACAAGTTTCAGCGCTCTGCTAAAGACAAGTACGGCCTGTTTTTACGGGTTCAGTTGGCGTGGTGTAACCACCAGAGCGCGTCATCGAGCGTAATTGACGTAATGGAAATTCGGCATCTCCGGTATTTCTTGGCTTTGGCTGAGGAACTGCATTTTGGAAGAGCTGCAGCGCGCGCTCATATCGAACAGTCCCCATTGTCACGCAGCATCACGCAATTGGAACAGGAACTGGGGGTACCACTATTCATTCGATCACGGCAAGGTACGAGCCTGACGCCAGCTGGCGAAGCATTGCGTGACCATGCCCGCGACATACTGACCGGCGTCGAACGAGCTCGACGCGCCGTCGCACGCATTGGCGGTCAGCCCAATGCGTTGCGTATCGGCTTATCAGAGGGGCTTGCCCAACCGCGCCTGTCAGAGCTTTTTCAATGCTGGCATAGAAAGTATCCCGACATGCAATTGCGGATCAGCGAGCTACCATCCCTTCAGCAGCAAGAGGCATTACTGACCGAGCGCATTGACATGGGCCTTTCGTTTGGGGCGGCTCAGGAGGAAGGTCTGATCGTAGAGCCGCTTTGGGCCGATCGCATCATGGCTGCGATTCCTCGCGCACATCCGCTGGCACAGACTAAATCGTTGACACTGGCATCGGCAGCAGCATCCTGCTCTCTGGTTTTTTGCCACACGCGTTTGAAGCCGGGTCTACGGATGCAGATCGAAGCGCTATTGCGAGCCAGGGGAATTTCGCCGATATTGGCCGAGCCAGTCGACACCTTGGCCGGAATGATAGTGAAAGTGGGCGCTGGCTGCGGCATCGCCTTCCTGGACGCCAACCACGCAAGGACGCTGCAGCGCCCGGATGTCGCAATCGTACCGCTAGTCGATTCAGATGCGTGGCTAACCATCTTCGCGATCACTAAGGATGGGCGGCAGGACGATCTGTCGGCAGCGATGGCGCGGTTTGTGATGCTGGGCCGTAATATGGTCTAGGCCGCTCCGGCACCGTATGACCTTCGATACAACATCGTCTGTCTCAATTTGACTTGACGCTGTGGCGGCGTCTGCCGATTCTTGTAGCAGAACCATCACACGGCACACCGGCCTGCGACTAATTTCGCTCCAAGCTGTGCTTCCGCTCACACACCGTCCTGCTTGGTGCTCGTGTGCGATCCGCTGTGCGTCGAGATTAAGTCCCGCCAATGCCGGCGAGTTACGCCACGCTACGCCTGGCTCGGTTTGCATGATGCGCCTTCGCTTCCAGACTGGCGGCACCTCTTCTCGTGCCTGCCCCGACACGCTTGCGTGCCGCGAAGGCAGACGCGGGACGGACCGACCTGGAAGGAGGACCGTATGCCGACCGGCGTGCTGTTTGGACAGATTTTCGCCGTGCTCACTACGTCGCTGGCGTGCCTGTGGGGTGCTACCCAGTGGACGGCCTCGGCGTTGGGCTATCAAGGCCAGCTTGGCCTGCCGTGGTTCACGCTGGGCAGCATGCCGGTCTACCACCCGTGGGAGCTCTTTCTTTGGTGGTACGCCTTTGATGCCTACGCTCCGGAGACTTTCATGCGCGGCGGCATGTTTGCCGCGCTGGGTGGCATTATGCCAATCGGCATGGCCATCGCACTGTCGGTCTGGCGAGCACGCCAAGCCCGGCGCGTAACCACATACGGATCGGCACGCTGGGCCACGGCCGAGGATATCGAGCAGGCAGGCCTGCTGCGTCCGGCCGGCGTCTTCCTCGGCGGGCTGGGCGGCAAGGCGCCGGTCTACCTGCGCCATGACGGCCCCGAACACGTGATGGCGATCGCGCCCACTCGCAGCGGCAAAGGCGTAGGACTGGTCGTGCCGACGCTCCTGTCGTGGCCCGCTTCATGCGTCGTGCATGACATCAAGGGTGAGAACTGGCAACTCACGGCCGGCTGGCGTTCGCGCTTCTCGCACTGTTTGCTGTTCAACCCCACGGACCCGCGCTCGGCGGCGAACAATCCTCTTCTGGAAGTGCGCCAGGGCGTACACGAAGTGCGCGATGCCCAGAACATCGCCGACATCCTGGTCGACCCGGAAGGCGCGTTGGAGCGAAGGAACCACTGGGAGAAGACCAGCCATGCGCTGCTCGTCGGGGCCATCCTGCACGTGCTTTACGCCGAGGACGACAAGACGCTGCGCGGCGTGGCGGCATTTCTGTCCAATCCATCAT
>CALMPB010000198.1 GCA_937871985.1 uncultured Burkholderiaceae bacterium | reverse complement strand
CCGAGCAACGACGAGTCGCGGCTGCTCGGCAGCTTCGGCTACAGCCGCAACGAGGCGGTCCTGCATTGCGACCCTCGCCTGATGCCACGTCGCAAGCGCGCCTGGTCGAGCTGGAACTATCTGACCGAGGGCCGAGGTGAAACCCGCACACTATCCGTCACCTATTGGATGAACAGGCTGCAATCGCTGCCTGACGACCAGCAGCTCTTCGTCACGCTCAATCCGGTCGTGGAGCCGGAGGGAAACGCCGTGAGGCATCGCGAGACCTACGAACATCCGGTATTCGATGCCGTGGCGATGCGCGCGCAACGACAGCTGTGGTCGCTGCAGGGGGACCGCAAGAGCTGGTTCTGCGGCGCCTATTTCGGCGCCGGCTTCCACGAGGATGGCGTGCAGGCCGGGCTGGCCGTTGCCGAGGCGCTGGGCGGGGTACGGCGGCCGTGGAACGTGCCGGACGAATCCGGCCGCATCCATATTTCCGAGGCCGGCATGCGACCTGATCGGGTGGCGGCCTGATGCTGGAGCTGAAATCAGCCCTTTATGCCGGCAAGGTGATGCACCAGCGGCTGAAGCCGCGGCGTCACCGGCTATCCTACCGCATGTTCTTCCTGTTGCTCGACCTCGACGAGATCGAGGTGTTGGGCAAGCGGCTTCGCCTGTTCTCGCACAACCGGCTCAATCTGTTCGGCTTCTTCGACCGCGATCACGGGAACGGTTCGAGCGATTCGTTGAAAGCCTATGTCGAAAGTCAGCTCGGCATGGCCGGCATCGAGACCGGCGGCCCTATCCGGCTGCTGTCCATGCCCAGGATGCTCGGCTACGCCTTCAATCCGCTCAGCATCTATTTCTGTCACAACCGGCAAGGCGACCTGACCGCGATCCTCTACGAGGTCAACAACACCTTCGGCCAGCGGCACAGCTATCTCATTCCCATGGGCGATGCGAATGAAGGCACCGTCACGCAGCGTTGCGACAAACGCCTCTATGTGTCGCCGTTCATGGCGATGGGGATGGACTATCGCTTCCGCATCGGCCTGCCCGGCGACTGCGTCGCCGTCCACATCACCGGCAGCGATGCGGAAGGCCCGCTGATCGTCGCCAGCTTTTCCGGCAAACGCCGGACGCTGAGCGATGCTGCGCTGGTACGGGCCTTCTTGTCGTATCCGCTGCTGACGCTGAAGGTCATCGCCGGCATACATTGGGAAGCGTTGCTGCTCTGGGCAAAGGGAATACGGCTTCACGAACGCCCTGCCCCGCCCCACCGTCCAGTCACCCATGTCGCCTCGAACAGCCTTTCGAAGGGAAAGACCGAGCCCGATGTCGTTGGATAGTGAAGCCAGGGTGAAAGCCGATCTGTCGCCTGGCATTCCAGCCGGCCCGATCCTCAAGCGGCTGTTTGCTTGCCTGAAGGTCGGCAGGATCAGCGTGCGCATGCCGAATGGCGCGACGCTGCATCACCAGACCGGAAGACCCGGTCCCGAAGCCACCATGGTGCTCTATCGGTGGCGGGCCCTACGACGTCTGCTGTGGGGCGGCGATGTTGCTTTTGCCGAAGCCTATATGGACGGCGACTGGTCGAGCCCCGACCTTCCTGCGCTGCTCGAACTCGCCGCGGTCAACATTGCAGAGATCGAACGAGCAATTTCAGGCTTGTTTCCGGTCCGGCTGTTCAACCGCGCGCGCCATCTGCTGCGCGTCAACAGCCGTCGCGGCAGCCGGCGCAACATCGCGTTCCACTACGACCTCGGCAATGACTTCTACCGCCTGTGGCTCGACCCCAGCATGACCTATTCGTCGGCGCTCTACCGCACCGGCAACGAGACGCTCGAGCAGGCGCAGGAACACAAGCTCGGCCGGATCGTGGAACTGCTGGCGGCGGGGCCGGGAGCCGAGACCCTCGAGATCGGCTGTGGCTGGGGAGCTCTGGCCGCCCGGCTTGCCGACGCAGGAACGACCGTGAAGGGCATCACGCTTTCCACCGAGCAACTCGCACATGCCAGGGACGTCGCCCGAAAGAGCGAGCGCGGGGACCGGATCAGATTGGAGTTGCAGGACTACCGCGACTGTCAGGGATCGTTCGATCGCATTGTCTCGATCGAGATGTTGGAAGCCGTGGGCGAACGGTACTGGCCGGTCTATTTCGACAAGATCAGAGATCTGCTGAAGCCGGACGGTAGGGTCGTGCTGCAGGTGATCACGATAGATGACAGCCGCTTCGAAACCTACCGCAAAGGCGCGGATTTCATCCAGCGCTATGTCTTCCCGGGGGGCATGCTGCCCACCAAAGCGCTGATTGCCGCGCATGCCGAAAAGGCGGGGCTGAAACTCGTCGCTTCGGAGTGTTTCGGCGAGAGCTATGCGCGTACGCTCGCCGATTGGCGCGCGCGGTTTCGCCAAAGCTCCGGCGCGATGCAGAGGCTTGGCTTCGACCAGCGGTTCCGCCGGCTCTGGGACTATTATCTGGCCTATTGCGAGGCAGGCTTTCGGGCTGCAACGATCGATGTCGGACTGTTCGTGATCGAGCACGCTCGGAAACGCTGAGACGCGTCGACACGCGATCAATCCATGGCCAAGGAGGATTGAGGGATAGACATGGCGAACCATTTGTCTGACTTGGTCCTGGCCTTGCTGCCCGTGGTGGCGGCGGCAGTCGTCGGAGGCATGGCCACGAGGAGCAGCATCGCGACTTGGTATGCCCGACTGAAAAAACCGAGTTTCAACCCGCCAAACGCAATCTTTGCCCCGGTTTGGTCAATCCTATACGCATCCATGGCCTATGCGTTCTATCGGGTGCTTACTGCGCCAAGCTCGAGCGGCGGAGCAATCTCGATCTTTCTGTTCCAGCTTGCCCTCAATGCGGCATGGTCAATCGTGTTCTTTCGATTGCGATGGATCTCAGGCGCGCTGTTCGTAATTACGGCCCTGTTGGTCGGGATTGCCGTCTGCATAGTCATATTCTGGCAGGTGGACCGTCTGGCGAGCGTCCTACTTGTCCCGTATTTTCTCTGGGTGTGCTTCGCAAGCGTGCTCAACGTCAGCATATGGAAACTGAATCGGCCGCTTCAGCGGAAATAGGGTTCGCGCAAAAGAGCCTCGGCGTAAGCTCGGTGCATCTGTCCACGCAAGAGGCCTTACCGGACGAGTACCACTGGCCGGTACGTCGGACCGACATCTTGGTGCGAACCTGTCCTCACTGATTGCCGTATCCGCACCGCATGCGGTGCATCCGAGTTCGGCCGGGTTCCGAGTAAGCATTCGGACAGGAATTGTGGTCATTTGTCCGGCACTTGCGGCCGGCCTTCAATGCTTCGCGAGGCACGTCGCAGTGGGAGTGGATGCCCGGGAACCTTTCGAAAATCCAAACCGTTAGGCAGTCGCCGGCCAAAAGGGGAGCTCCATGGATCTCAGTGATGCGTCACCAACAGCCACGGGTGTGCCGGGCCTGGATTATGTACTCCGCGGCGGCTACGCGAAGTTTCGCTCTCACCTGGTCGAAGGACGACCGGGGTCAGGCAAAACCACACTCGGTATGCAGTTCCTGATCGAGGGGGCCCGCAACGGGGAGAGATGTCTCTACATCACGCTTTCCGAGAGCAAGCGTGAACTCGCGGCGGTAGCCGGTCGACACGGCTGGGACCTTGCCGGGATAGAAATCCTTGAACTGGTGCCGCCTGAGTTAAGTCTTGATCCCTCTCAGTTGCAGACGCTCGTTCATTCTTCCGATCTGGAACTTGGGGAAACGGTGCAGGCCGCCCTGGCTGAAATCGAACGCCTGAGGCCTGACAGGGTGGTCTTTGACTCGTTGTCGGAGATAAGACTGCTGTCCCAAGGGTCCTTGCGTTATCGCCGGCAAGTGCTGGCGCTCAAGAGCTTTTTTCTCCTCAATGACGCTACTGTCCTGCTCCTCGACGACCTCACGGCCGAACACGACGACCTCAATCTGCATTCGATCAGCCATGGCGTGATCCGCATGGAGCAGCTGTCGCCGATCTATGGCGGCGAACGACGGCGCTTGCGGGTGATCAAGATGCGGGGAGTAGAGATAAGAGGCGGTTTCCACGACTTTGTCATTCGGCCGGGCGGCGTCACCGTTTTCCCGAGGCTCGTATCGTCCGACCATGAAGAAGCCGAGCACGGGCCGCCGGCGCTCGGTGAAAGCTCCATCGACGCTTTGATCGGCGGAGGCCTCGAGCGGGGCACGAGCACTCTCCTGATCGGCCCCTCCGGCGTTGGCAAGTCAACGATAGCTTGTACCTATTGCCATGCCGCCTTGCTTCGCGGCGAGCGGGTCCAAGTGCTTCTGTTTGATGAAACCAAGCGCATTTTCCTCGCGCGCGCCGCGGGCCTCGGCATGGATCTCAGACGGTTCGTCGCAGACGGTACGCTGCTGCTCGAGCGGATCGTCCCGGCCGAGCTGTCGCCAGGAGAACTTTCCACTCGCATTGAAACCGGCGTCGAGAAGTCTCAGGTTCGCATCGTGGTCATTGACAGCCTAACCGGCTATTTGAACGCCATGTCTGAAGAGCAGCATCTCGTGCTGCAGATGCACGAGATCCTGACGTATCTGAATCAGAAGGGTGTCGTCACCATCCTGTTGCTGGCCAACCATGGGCTGATCGGCAACATGGCGGCGCCTGTCGACATGACTTACCTATGCGACGCGGTGATGCTGTTGCGCTTCTTCGAAAGTGGCGGACGTCTCCGCCGCGCAATTTCAATGGTGAAGAAACGTATTGGAACCCACGAGGACACGATCCGGGAGTTCAAGATCGGTCAGCAGGGCCTGTCCGTCGGGGAGCCGCTCGATCGGTTCAGGGGCATCCTGACCGGGGTTCCGTTTTTCGAAGGCAAGCCCTCCGAGTTGCTGGACGACAAGGATCTTCCATGACAGCGCCAGAAGCGGGGGTGCTTATTTTGGCTCCTTTCGGCCGAGACGCCGAAGTCGCCGCATCAATCCTCACAAAGAGTCAGATCCAAGCAAGGATCTGCAGCACGCTTGACGATGTGGTTTCGTCGTTGAATGACGCGCGCTGTCTTGTCGTTACGGAGGAGGCGCTGATCAATTCAGATCGCAGGGCGTTCGCAGCCTGGCTTGAAAATCAACCGCCATGGTCGGATTTTCCGGTCGTGCTGCTGGTGATGCGCGAGACCGAGTTCGACAGGCGCCTGGCCTTTCTCGACCGTTATCTAATCGTCCTCGAACGTCCGCTTCTGGCTTCGAGCCTTGTGAACTCGGTGCGATCGGCATTGCGGGCCAGAGCCCGTCAGCTGGAAGTGAAATCCTACATCGAACAAAAGCAGGAGGTGGCGGATCGCCAGCAACTTCTGATCCGGGAGCTCCACCACCGTGTGAAAAATACGCTTGCTAATGTACGAGCCATGATGGGGGCAACCGCACGGACCAGCGGCAAGGTCGAAGATTTCGTTCGCGATTTTTCTGCACGGATTGTCTCGCTAGCCGATACGCACTCGATGCTGACCGACGACTATTGGCAAACGGCTTCGTTGCAGAAGTTGCTGGAAGGAGAACTTCGCCACTACGATACGACAGACGTGTCGCGAATTACGCTCGAAGGGCCGGAAGTGGCCCTTGTCGCCGATATAGCCATTCCTGTTGGGATGGGCTTCCACGAGCTTGCCTCGAACTCAGCGAAGTTCGGTGCGCTCTCGCGGGCAAACGGCCGCCTCGACATACGCTGGACGGTCGAGCGATCCGGCGAGAATTCGATCGTCAGCCTTGATTGGCGCGAACGGAACGGTCCTCAGGTGCACACGCCGCGGCGACGCGGGTTTGGCACCACACTTCTCGAGAAGGTTGTCGCCGTTCAGTGTCAAGCCGATGTCGAATTGCATTACGACCCCGATGGCTTCCGTTTCAATATGAAGTTGCCCCTTCGTGACACCAGATTGGTGCCGACTTATTAAACAGCGGCCGCGACTGCTCGCGGTTACAAGCAGGGGCGTCTCTATTTCACCAGGTCAATTCCCGGGAGGCGAAGTGGCGAGGGCGCTGGATCGCTGATATTGATAGCGCTCATAATCTCCGACACAGGGCAGCTGCATGCCATCCGATTCCGATAAGACCGAGGTGGTTGAGCATTTGCTTGACGTGCCGGACCTGGCCGGGGCTTTGGAAAGCGAACAATTCAGAAAATTCCTCGATCAGGTTCCCATTGCAATTGCGGTTTCCGACTTGGGGACGGAAGAGCGCGTTGTTTACACAAACCCGGAATTTGAGAAACTCACCGGCCGTGCCACAGGTAAGTTCAGCCACTGGACAGTTCTCTCCGGGATCGGCATTCGCCGCCACAAAGGTTGGGAGTTAGCTCACGCAGTCGTTGAAGAGAGCGATTTCGTGGGCACGTTCCAGCTCAGCCGATCAGGCGAAATCTCGTCAATCGTCGATGTCTATTCAAACATCATCGAGGACGACGGAGGCCGGGCGTGTTTCCGCCTTGTCGCCATGGTGGACGTGTCGCAGCACGCCAATGAGAACCAGGAGCAGTCCGACGAGGAGCGGGACGGGGAAAAGGACGTGCTGTTGCGGGAATTACAGCACCGCGTCAAAAATAATCTCCAGATGATCACTGCGCTTATTCGCCTCGAAACGCGCAACGCGACGGCGCCGGACCGGAAGCGGTTTGAAAGGCTGGCAGGACGCGTCGAAGCTCTTGCCATCCTCTACCAAACATTGTCCGGCGAGGCCAATAAAGACGAACTCGATCTTGGGGTATATCTAAGCCAGATTGCCTCGGCGGTTATGACCTCGCATGCCATGGAGGGTATCCGACTCGACATGAAGGTTGACACCTACCTTGTGTCGATCAACGTTGCCATGCCTACGGGCCTCGTGGTCAATGAACTTTTGACCAATTCTTTGAAGCACGCCTTTACACGGCGCGATGGCGGCACGGTCACTTTGCATAGCACAGTCGAAGACGACGGATGTCGAATTGTCGTCGCCGACGACGGCGTCGGTCTGCCCCAAGGCGAGACATGGCCCAAGCCTGGCAAGCTTGG
>CALMPB010000197.1 GCA_937871985.1 uncultured Burkholderiaceae bacterium | reverse complement strand
TTCTGGATGGAAATCCCCTGACTTACTGGGTCACTTCTGGGTGGAAATCAACAAGGAAACGTCAATGCGCAACGCCAGTTGGGTGCCTTGATTCTCAAGTCCGCACTCGACATCAGCGAGTTCGAGCTCGGTATGCATTGGCTTTCTCAAGCCGTGACCCAGGGCGATGCGATCGCCAAGAGCTTGCTGCGAACCTTTGTGCTGCCAGTTCACGGAACAGATCGGGAGGCAGACCAGGCCATTGCGGAGGTCATGCGAATGGATCCCTGGGTAGCGCACCGACTCAGGACCTCAAGAAACTTCGGTTTGACAAAGACAGAAGCCATTGGCGTTGACTTGGTTTCCGGGCTCCGATCATGGGGTTTGGTCGTTTCCAACGACGCCGCGGACCAACGAATCCGCACACGCTTCAGTCGCACCATCCCGGCGCTGGAGGTCAGGTACTTGGATCAACTGCGCGAGTCCGTCGATTTCTTCCGGGCTTCCGGCGAGAGTGGCGCTATCGTGAACGGAGAACGACGCCAACGTCCGCACACCCTTCGCTATGTTCTGGACCGCATTGGTTTCGACGAGTCGGTCTTCTTTGCACAAGTTCCGACATCGAAGATTTCCTCATTTCGACAAGGCTCCAGTTGGGCCCATGGCGTCAGGAACACGCTGAAGACAGCGCTGACGATTTGACGCCTGTCTGACACGAACGTAATGAAATCGCGCGCATCTCGTCACGCCCCGCTAGATACCCTACCGATGTCGGTATGTACTCCAAAGCAACGCCTGCTTCCGGCATCTAAAGGAAAATCACATGACACTCAAGCTCTCCATCGCTGCGCTTTACCTGGTGGCCACCTCGGCCTTCGCCGGCCATGCCGCACAGGAAGCCTCGGAGAAAACGATCCCACTGAAAGACGGAGGCTCGCTCTATATCTTCAAAGACGGCACCATGGCCAAGGAAGACCGTTACGGCCGCGCCCAATCCTTGAGAGTCAGTACCGTCATCGAAACCGCTGACGGGAAATCCGTCACGGTGACCAGCAACGAAGTCGCCCTGTTGAACTCCCTGCTTCTGGAAGGACACAGCGGCAACTGAGCCTTCGCGCAGAGGGACCGCGGTACTTCAGCGTGCGAATTCCAGGACAAAGGTGTTCGCTCCCTGTTGGGAAAGCACCTTCACGCCCCCGCGATGCGCCCGCATGATGGCCTTGGTAATCGCAAGTCCGAGGCCCAAACCTTCCCCTTGGTCTCTTGGGTTGGTTGGTATTCGAACGAACCGGTCGAACAGAGCAGCCTGAGAATCCAAAGGGATGGCCATACCGCTATTTGTAACCGACAAACTCACCTTCTCGTCCAGAACCAGAATCTCAATGATCACGACGGAGGCCCGATCGGCATGCCGGATGGCATTGGACAGAAGATTGCTGACGGCGCGGCGAATCATCAAGCGATCACCCAATACGAATGCCTCTCCAGATACATCGAAGCGCAGGCACTTCTCGCTGGCCACAACTTCATAGAAGTCCACCAATGACCGAGACTCCGCCCCCAGATCGACCTTCTCCACCAAGGGCAGGGCATGCAAGTTCTCGGCTCTAGCCAAGAACAGCATGTCCGCAATCGTTCGGGCCAGATCCTGTAGCTCCTCGGAGATCGTTGCCAAGGTGTTGCGGTATTCGATGCTCGACCGTGGTTGCGCAAGCGTGACCTGCGTCGCCGTCAGAAGATTGTTGACGGGTGTGCGCATTTCATGGGCTAGGTTAGAAGAGAACGAATTCAGCCGATCGAAGTCGCTTTGCAAGCGTTCGAGCATTCCATTGAGCGAGCGTGAAAGATCCAGCATTTCAGATGGCCAACTGCGCGCCGGCATGCGCTCAGAAAGGCGGTTGGCGTTGAGCCTTTCTGCGCGCGCTTTCATCGTCGTCAGCGGACTCAGGCCGCCACGACTCGCCATCCATCCCAGCAGCGTGCCGATGAGAACGGAAACGCAGACATATCCGACGGTTTTGGCGGCCAGGCTATCCAGGAACATGCGATGCTGCTGAGTGTCGACCACGGCGATGACAGAGGCCATCTCCCTGCCGCCGCCTGGCATGGGGATTTCAAAACGCTGCGCATAGAGGCTGTGCGCATCGTGCCGAATTTTCACCCACTGCTTTCCGATGGCCAGTTCGTCCAATACGCTGGCAGGCAAATGCATGTCACCTTGCTCGAAACGGCGACCTTGCGCGTCTGTGATGCCGATATACAAGCCCACATGTCCTCGCACGCTGGCATCCAGTCGACTTTGCAACTCGCCCCGGGAGACACTCTTTCCGGCGACGTCTTTGACGAGCTGCACCTTCCCCTGGAGCAAAGACCGATCCAACTCATGGAATCGGCTGCTCGTTTCCCGAAACACGAGCCAAGAAAGCCCCGTCAACACCAGGACAAGCACACCGGCGAAGAGCACTGTCAATCGAGCTGTGAGAGACATGGTGAACATGTGATCTCACGGCTCAGGCTCATCCAGGACATAGCCCATGCCTCGGACGGTTTTCAACAACTTGGGACTGAAACCGTCATCGATCTTCGCCCTGAGGCGGCCGACCGCGACCACGATCACATTGCTTTCGCTGTCGAAATTGATGTCCCACATCAGCGAAGCGATCAGCGTCCTAGGAAGAACCTCCCCACGCCGACGCATGAACAGTTCAAGCAAGCCGAACTCCTTGGCGGTGAGGTCGAGCCGCTTGCCCGACCTTGCCGCCCGGCGGCGAACCAAGTCGAGCTGGAGATCGGCGACCTGTAGCAGGGTAGCCTCCTGCACGTGATGGCCTCGACGCATGATGGACTTAATTCGGGCCAACAATTCGGAGAACGAGAAGGGCTTCACCAGGTAGTCATCCGCGCCCAGCTCCAGTCCCTTCACTCGGTCTTCAACGCTATCGTTGGCCGTCAAAACAAGAACGGGAAGTTGTCGCTTCTTTCGACGCAGCGAACTCAGTACCGACCAACCATCGATCCCAGGCAGATTCACGTCGAGGATTACCAAGCCGTAGTCGCCTTCCGTGGCCTCGTGTAGCCCGTCGACGCCGTTGCGCATCAACTCGATGAAATAGCCCGCTTCTCTCAGGCCTTGTCTCAGGTACTCGCCTGCTTTGGGCTCGTCTTCTACGATCAGGATTTTCATTCGTCTGCGCTCTCAATGAGGGCAGTTTGGCACGCGGATCGCACTGTCATCGAAGATGACGAACATGTAATTTGACTGTGAGAGGGCCGTATTTGCGGCGTTACTTTTCGTTTAGCTTTGCCTTTCATGACCCCCACGCCTCGGCCTTGTTGGAGGTTGCTCTGCTCCAGCGCGCGCTGAACTGACGAGCGTCAGTTGCCCTCACCGAACGCAGACTCCAGCATTGGGTAAATCCCCTTTGGACTATTCTCCAGATCGTCGAGGTGAATCCGCACGATTCGCGATCGCTTCTCTAGGACTTGCATTTCTTTGTCATTCATGTTGATCGAGAACTCTGTTGCCAGCTTCTTCCAATCCCTGATGACCGAAAGCTGCTGACTCAAACGCTCTTCTGCCGCTGAGCGGCTGACTGCAAACGCCTCCGAGCCTTCCATGAGTGCATCCAAAGTGATGCTAGGCGTACGGCATGCGAGCTCCCCAGCCTGAGTCGTTTCTGACCGCAAGCCAGCAGGCCGCAGGCCATAGGCGGGAGCAAGGCGCCATTGGCCCTTGCCTGCATAGAGAAATCCGATCTTGTGCAAGTTGAAGCCTTGGTGGCCGATCAGCAGCCCAAACAGCAGGCGACTCCAGAGCTGCTGGGCATCTGCTTCAAAATCTTTGCAGCACACGCGCATGGCCTCGAGCAGCTCGAAGTGCTCGATCGCATCGTCATCCTCGGCGAGCAAAAGGCTGCGAGCTGACAGAAACGGCTGTCGCCCACCATCAGGCCCTCGGTCGAAACGGAGCGAAAGAGCGAATGGATCGAAGACAGGGTGCGCGAGCTTGACGTCAACAACATTGATGCCGGCCGCCCTTGCCAAACGCGCCGTCAGCACCTCGGCTCGGTTGATGTCGCACGGATCATGGATGCTCGGAAATCGCGCCACGGCCAACTGACCGTCTTTCTGAATCCAGGTGCACTTGGGCCGGGAGCCCCCCAAGGCCGTGGCGCTGAACAGGAGCTGCAGGAGCTGGCTCAGGTTCTCCTCTTTGCGTTCAAACGCGGCAACTGCCCTGCTGAGCCTCACGAGGTCGGTGTACACAGGAAGCCTGCGCATCCCAACGCCAACGTCGCTGACCGACTCGCCCAGGGGATGAATCCTCAAAGCACCCAGCCGACAGATGTCGGGCACGGCACACAAGGTATCCATGCAACTGGGGTCGTCCCCGTGCTGTCGAAAAGCGTCCAACAGTCCACGCTCTTGAGCGCGCTGGATCACCGACAGCGCGAATCCTGTCGGCTGCGTGTCCGACAGTGCCGCAAAAAAGTTGCGGCCTTCTGCTTCCGGGCGCCGGCGCCATTGACCCGAACTTGCCTTGCGCAGCTCGGGCGAGACGGGGAAGAATTTCCCGTTCGTCAACCAGGAAACGCTGTGCCTGAACTCGGACGCGACCTCGCCGCCCAGGTGTCGCACGCGCAGTTGGCCCACGGGGATCGCCTTCTGCCCCAGGGTGATGGCGAGGTGATCGGCAATGCGCAGATGGTCGATCCCGTTGGGATAGGTCAGCCGCAACTCCGGGGGCAGGAGGAACTCGTCCGTCATGCAACGTGTTCCGACGAAGACTTGCGAACGCGCTGGGGAAGCCGATCGTCCTGACAATGGACACCGATGGTGTCGCAATCGGCGTCCAACAGCCGGTTGAACTCATCCAGCCTGCCCAGCGCCTGCAAGGCGCTGAGCAGGGAACAGGCAGCAATACCGGGCTCGCCTTGCTCCAGGCGCCGGACAGTGCTGACAGACATGTCCGTCTGATCAGCGAGATCCTTCAGGGACCAGCGCCGCCGGCGCCGGGCTTTGGAGACGTTGGAGCCCAGGCGCTTGAGGGCACGGTGAAGTGGTTGTGATGCGGGTTGCTTCATGGCGAGGTCGCGTTGTTGCTTACCTGGCCATTCTTGCGTCACGAGTCCCTTGGCAACTACTCGCCGGACCGCCAGATCTGAACACCTACGAAGCGGAAGGCTTCAGATCTCGTGCACGAGCGACGCATCCAAGCGTGTTCCACAGACCCGCCACGTCGAAGTACTTCAGATCTGACGCCTTATAAATGACAAGCGCTCGGATCTGGTGCGCTGCACAGCCACCCCTGCTCTCGCGCAGGAAGCGCGAAGATTGCGTTGAGCGACACGTTCGCTACTGAGGGAGTGTTGCTCTGGACGACCGCGAAGGCGTCCTTCAACAGAAGCCGGCTCGCCCCCTCCTCGTTCGGGTATGGCAAGCCCAGAAATCTGGTTGCCATAGGCCCTGTAACCCACTCAGTTCGATCGCTGTGCGCCGAATGCACTCGGGTACGGGGTGGGGACAGCTACGCACGGCGCGGACGCGCCCAGCAGCCGACTGGGGGCGGGTGGCGCACCCGGACGAAGATCGAACTCCGCTGGGCTAGCTTCTCCCATCACAGAACACGATTCATCACTCCCGTACCCCGGGCCGGGGGCTTCCCTTGAGGCCACACTCGCTGGTCGCCTCTTGCCCGAGTTTCCTTTTTTACGCGCGCGCGCTTTTTTTTGAATGGGGTGCAGTAAAGGTCATGTTAACGCGCACTAACATTTCGATGCCGAAACGACACGGATGCGCCGAGAGCGGTTCGGTCCGACCTACCTCCACCGCCAGCGAGTCTGAGGCCCCTGCAGTGCAGGGGCTTTTTGTTGGTGGCAAGGCTAAGCGTGGCGCGGGATTGCGGGCGGCCGCGATGCGCTCAAACCTCTCAGAAGTACCGCTAGCCGCCCTCTCAGACCGGCTTGGACATCGCCATCTCTCTCATCTGTGGTTTCGCCGATACAAATACGGCGCAGATGCACTGGACCGCTGATCTCAGCGCAGTTGCCCTAGTGGCTCGCTCGCAGCGTTCTTCTTGAGCGGCAGATCAGCAGCGTGAGCAGTCGGTCGAGCCGAACATCCGAACTCACGCTGTCCGTCATCAAGCCGACGTTCGCCACAGTGACCATCGCCCCGCTGAGCGTCACCGTACGGTTGGATGTCGACCGTTCATGTCGCCAGGCAGCGGTGTCGCGGCGTGAACGACCGATCCCGCCAGCGAAGCGGAGCCGCGCCGACCCACTGCCACCGGTCACGCGCGCATGGTCGGCGATCCCGCGACTCAAATCGCCACCTTCGCTGGCGCCGGGCTCGCCGTCAGGCTGGCAGGCTACCAGGCCAACCACATTCAGGCTGCGCAAGATGCGGTCAAGCGCAGGCTGCTGGGAAACGTCGCGCTCGCACGCCAACGCATGCGCCCTCTTCAGCCGAGAGCCACCGCAGCGGAAGTTGGCCGACGACGCTGATGGCCTTGACCGACTGCCGCGAGATTGAGAAGCTTCAGGACACGGGCTTCAACAAGTCGCTGGCCACGCGCTTTGAGAGCCACTTGGTCAGACCGGGAGCGTCCAGGCGCGCTTCTTCCAAGGCTTCTGCAGCCGTGGCACGCCAGGCGAGATCGCCCGGCTCCGTGAACGTGCGGCGCAGTTCGCGGATGGCCACGAGCGCAGCCTCGGCCCAGGTGCGGAACTCGTCCAGCGGCCAGTAGCTGACCTTGCCCAGCGACGGCATGGCGCCCAAGGCGGCCACCCTCGCGGGCGTCACCAGGACCGACACAATGGTGGCCGACTCGGTGCCCGGCACCTTGGCCCGAATCCATTCCGGATGCGATGCCGCTTGCCGAGCCTTGGTGGCATCCAGGACAACGTCCTCCTTCGCGCCCGCGTGATCTTCGAAGACGATCACTTTGTCGCCGATCCGCCACCAGGGGTCCGGCGATGCATCGGACACCTCCTTGCCGGCCGAGAAGCCAAGATGCTCACCCAGCTTCGCTTGCGCCTGCTCGAAGGTCTTTGCCAGGGCCAGGCCGTTGCGGATCTCGCTCTCACGCGTGGCGAAATCGCGGTTGTGCAGCGTGCCGAGACCCGCCAGGTACACCTCCAGCCGCTCGACCTGCAGCATCAGGTCGGCATCGGCAACTGCCGCAGCATCACCAGAGCCAGGTGCGTCGCCACGCGCCAATGCCACTAGCCAGGGGATGCCCTGCGCTGCTTCTTTGGCCTTGCCGTAGGCTTGGCGCGCTTTGGCGTCGAATCCGGGTACACCTTGCGTCGATGCGCGCTCCGCCGCCGCACCGGCCAGGTAGAACCACAGGGCACGGTAGCCTCGAAGCCCAGTCCCATTGAGACCGGCAAGCACGTCCCGCGCCGCGTCATGCGCGCGAACGTAATCCTCGTTCCAGATAGCGGTCTGCCATTCAATTTCGTTGGCGACGGACGCAGCAAGCTCGTCCATCGCGGGGAAGCCTTCCTGGATCTTCGTGCTGCGCAGATCCAGGATGGTGTCATTGGCGTCTTGCCACTCGTCGTCGTGCTCGAGGAAGATCTTGAAGTTGTCGACGATGTTCTTGGCTTTGGTGTCGGTGGACTGCAAAACGCCGAACTCGATCTCCGCCTGCAACTCGGGGTGGAAGTGGGCCCGGCGCTTGCGGTCGGTCAGATAAGCCGGCAGATCCTGGCCCGTCACCACCACCGCGGAGTAATCATTGAGGCCGCGCGTGCATCGCCCCATCGCCTGCATGACACGAGTCTGGACGCGCTCGTTAAAGAGCAGGTTAGCGCCCATGCGGGTCATCAGAAAGCGTTCCTGCAGGTTGGTGGCCTTGGGCAGCCCCTCTACGAAGAGCAGCCGGCAGTCGTTGCCGGGGAAGTCGATGCCGTCGTAGCGGTTGGCGATGACGGCCACGGCCTTCTTCTCGGCCACGAAGTTGACTTTAGTCTTCTCCAAGTCATCCGCTTCAAAGACGGGGTACTCCAGGTTCTTCTCGACGTCGCCCTTGATCGCCGTGGCGCTATCGAGCCGCGGCGTGAGCACCAGGCTGCGGCCCGCCTCCCGCATCAGCGAATGGCGCAGGGCCAGCGTGTCCTCCTCATTCAGCGATTTCTCGGGAAAGACGAAGAAGCGGCGGCCAATGCCCTGCACGTCCCAGCCATCAGGGATCGGCAAGCGAAGAATCTTGGGGCGTCCCGTGAGGCGCTCGAGATCCCCGCCGGCTCCAAGCGTTGCCGACATGAAGATGCGCTGGGTCGCACCGGCGAACGGCGCGTGCGACCAGGTCGGCGGGATCAGCGGGCGGATCATGATCTCGGTCGCCGACATGTAGAGCTGGCAGGCGTGCAGGTGCCCGGTCAAGCTCTTCCAGGGGTGGCGTTCACGCAAGCCCTCGACATGCCCGCTGATCGCAGTTTTCAGCTCGGCGGCCAGTTCGGCAAGGAAATGGGCGGGCAGCATGTCCACCCAGGACGCATCATCGACGTCGCGCGTGATACCCATGACGCGAGAGTAGGTGGTGCCCGAGACTGCCTGCTTGAGTACGCTGGCCACGGCGGCATGAAGCGCGACAACCGTAGGGTTCCTGTCCAGCCGGGACATCGACAAGGTCCACTGCGAGGCAATGTAGTTCTCGGCCGCATGCGCATCGTCGACGATGACGATATCGGGATCCTCAAAGAACGGGTTGGTGTTGAACAGGCTGCTATAGGTCGTGACGGCGACGCGGTCACCGTCCGTGTACGCAGCCTTGGCGGCCGGCAGGTACTCCTTGATCTTGCCGGAGAAGGGCTGGACGGACAGACCGTACTTGGTCGTGGCCTCCTCGGCTACCTGGTTCACCAATTGGACTGTCGGGCACAGGTATGGGCGGGCGTGGTGACGACGCTGATCTTCGATGCAGTGGCGTGGGGCGCGCTGGTCTTCAGCTACCTCTATCTGTTCACCGTACGCGGCTTGCCCTGGCCACCTGCCGGCTATGAGGCCGTACCGTGGGAAGGTGCGGCGGTCGCAGCGAGCTTGATGGCGCTGGCTCTGGGCGCCGGCGGCGTGGCGCGTCGTTCCATCATGAAAGACCGGCGGGCAAGTGCCGCGGCTGCCGCAGTTGCACTGGGTCTGTTGCACACGGCGGCATTCGTGTGCCTGCTGCAATGGATGCGACCGATATCGGCCACGGCCGACGCCTATGGTGCCGTGCTGTGGACGCTTGCAGGATATGCGCTCCTGCACCTGGCCGTCGTGGTGCTCATGGTGGTCTACGTGCTGATCGCAGCGGGCGCGGGTCGGCTACATGGCGGACGGCCACTGGCGCTGCAGAACACCGTGCTGGTCGGGCACTTCAGCGCCGCACTGACCCTCGGATCGCTCGCTCTGATCGTCTTTTTCCCCTGGGTGGTGGGCCGTGGCTGACGAGCACCTTCCGCCACATGCCGCGCGTCATGGAGACGGCGCTTTGCGCGACGCGCTGCACCTTGCTGTGGCGCCAGCCGTCTTCCTGCTGCATTTTGGCTCGGTCTATGGATTCAGCGGGCTTGGCTGCGCCTTCGGCTGGGAAGGCGCTTGGCTGCCAGCGCTCGGCGCGGTGCCGCTGGGCGTGCTGGCACTGACGGCTCTGGCGCTCATCGCGCTTTTCGCGCTGCGGCCGAAGCACCGGCCACCGCCAGAGGCAGCGGACGACGTGGCCGCCCCGTACGACCCGCGCGAACGCTCGCACTTCATGGCCATGGCCGCACGCATGACGACCTGGCTCGCCGCAGCGGGCGTCGTGGCGGTGGCTCTGACCTCGGTTCTGGCGCAGCCATGCACATGACCAGGGCCGCCGCCGCCGCCGCGATGGCGACTCCGCCGCTCGCGCGCGCGCATGGCGCGGGCGTGGAGTGGCATGCAGCGCCGTCCGACGCCCTGGCCGTGCTGCTGCCGCTCGTGCTGGCCGGGGTCCTGTACGCCGTCGGCTTGTTGCGTGTCGCTAGCCGGGCCGGCTTGCAGCCGCGTGATGCGGCACGTTCGACAGCATTCGGAGCGGCGCTGCTCCTGCTGGCGCTGGCCCTGGTCTGGCCGCTAGATGCGTGGTCGGGCGTGTCGTTCGCTGCCCACATGAGCCAACACATGGTGTTGCTGGCGCTGGCCCCTCCCCTTCTGCTCGCTGGGCGCCCGGGCGCGACGACGTTGCGCGCACTGCCCGCATCGTGGCGGCGCACGGCCGTGGTTCCGCTACGCTGGGCGATTGTCCGTGCGCTTGACGGAGCGGCTCACTCGCTCCCCGCGATGGCGTTGCTTCACGGCGCGCTGATCTGGATCTGGCACGCACCGCGTGTCTTTGAGGCCGCCTTGCACAGCGAGGCACTCCATGCCTTGGAGCACGCGACGCTGCTTGCGGCAGGCTTTCTGTTCTGGCGCGCTCTGGTGGGTGCGCGCCGAGACGCCGCGGGCCTGGCAATCGTGTGGATGCTCGTCACATTGATCCACACGGGCCTGCTGGCGGCGTTGCTGACTCTGGCGCCTCAGCCGCTTTACGCATCCTATGTTGAGCGACTGGGTGTCGCATCAGCGCTGGCAGACCAGCAACTTGCCGGCCTCATCATGTGGGTGCCGATGGGAACTGTCTACATCCTCTCCGCGTTGCGGATTGCACACCAATGGATGGCGCACCAGCCGCGCGGCCCCGCTGCTTCATAGAAGTCCCGTCGCAGCATGGAGAGACTGCTGGCGCTGATACCTAAACGTGTGGTGCTTTGAGAGATCACGGCTGGCCAGCTCGCCGAGGTGCTGCTGCCCATGGAACTTCCGCTTCCAGACATCGGCATGCTGCTCCCCGAAGAGCAAGACCACTCGCTTCAGAAACTGTCCGCGTTCCTGCTTGAGTTTGCCGCCAGTGCGCGTTGAGGCGCGCTCACCACGAATGGCGCTGTTCGCGCATCTGAGACAACCGACGAATCGGGCCGATCTTAGGGACGCGCGAACCCGGCGCCAGCCCACCGGGCCGCAATGACAAAGTAGGTCCGCGCCCCTCGGAGCAACATCCTCTCGCACATCAGCACTTCGGCTCGCCTTGCTTTTGCGCGCCGTGTCGGCTGCCTGGCACGAGGCCTCAATCCGCTTCAGGATGGTCAGGTAGGCCGATCCCCAGGTGCCGGCACATCCATCATGGCATGGCTGCACCGCATACCGTGTAAAACTGTTCCCCACCCTCTGCTTCTGGCCCGTTCATAAAATCGAGGAGGCTTCAGCGGGCGCTCAACTGATGGCTGCGCCGCTGCGTCGGCATTTCAATCAGGTCCTGTTCCCCTACCGCACCGGCCACGGCCGCCGCTGATCGCTGGTCTTTTGACGAAGTCATGGGGGCCATTGCTGTGCGGCGTCGGTCTGTGCGGCGCGGATCAGATGCCGCGAGTCTGGGCCGTGCTCGCCTTGGCGTTGGCGCCGGGCATGGGGCGCGCGGGCGCCCCCATCGCGCCGTTGTTCCGCTGGCCCGCTTCGCTCGCCACCTGAGGGACCCGTCGCCCGACGCGCCCCACCTGCTGCACCTCGCCCAGGTTGTCCAGCATGCGCTTGAGCAGGTCGATCAGCACCGCCCGCTCGGCGTCGTCGATGCCCTTGAGCAGCGCCTGCTCGCGCGCCATGGCGAAGCGGTACATGGCGTTGTGAAGCTGGTTGCCCTCGGTGGTCACGCGGTACTCGATCTTGCGCAGGCCCTGGGGCCGGGCCTCGAGGATGTTCTTGCCCACCAGATTGGCGATGGAGCGGCTCACGGCCGCCTTGTCCAGGCCCATGAGTTCGCAGGCCTTGGAGGCGGTGGACCAGGGGTGGATCTTGAAGTAGGCCAGCACACGCCACTCCGTCACGCTGACGCCGAAGCGTTCGTGGTACAGCGCCGAGGCGCTGCTGGACACCTTGTTGGACAGCCAGAGCAGCAGGCCGGGCACGTATCGGTCGAGATCGAGTTGCATGGTTCGGTGACGGGGCTGGAAGGAACTTATCCGTTGATCACGCCGCCATCGACGGTGATCACCTGGCCGGTGACGTAGT
>CALMPB010000196.1 GCA_937871985.1 uncultured Burkholderiaceae bacterium | reverse complement strand
ATCCGTTGTCGAACCTGAGGGGAGGGGCCAGATACCTCCGCGCGCATCTGGATGAGTTCAAGCGGGTCGATCTAGCCTTGGCCGCGTACAATGCAGGTCCAGGACGCGTTCGATCGATGCGCCGTATTCCGCCGTTTCGCGAGACGATGGACTATGTCGCAGCGATCACTCGAGGGTGGAGCACCGGATCGTTCAGGACAGCATCGATTCAGACCGCCGGTTTGGCAGTGGGTCGACAGGAATTCCGGGGCAGGGGGGTCCAGTTACTCGCTTACACATCTACAAGAGTATCGAACCCGAGGTAGTGCGCGTAATAGATCGCAATTCCGAGGATCGCCGGCGCGCCGAGCAGATAGTTGATCTGCCAACGTATCCACAACCGGGGTGCAACGAGTACCTTATCGAGGACGGTCGCAGTTGGGAGTTTCCTAGTTCCCAGACGATAATCGTAGGCGGTCTTTATCATCGCGAGGACAGCGCACAGCGCCACCATGACGCCGACCGCGGCATAGAGTGAAAGCCAGGCCTGAAGTGTCGCTTGGGGCATGCCGACCACCTAGCAGCAAGATGCTGACGGTCCATTAACCGCTGAATCGCGCATTAGTTACCAGGTGGGCTGCGTTTTCAATCGCAAGTTGGTGCTCAGCATGGCGCTACGGTCGCGATGACGCACCAAAAACGGCTGCACCGGGCACAAAGGCGGCAATTTCAGCGCAACGGTAAACGCTTGCTCCCCTCGGGAGCATCGCGACGCGAAGCGGCGCGTCCAACCTTGCCGCTTGGTCTTGCCGTTTGTGGACCCAGCACGCAGCTTGGGGATTTTCAGGTTCAGCGTGCCTACCCGGGTATCCAGCGAACGGTCGCGATAGCCGTTGCGCCAGGTCGCGCGCTCGCTGCTGCGTTCGTGGCGACCCGCGCCGATCAGGCCATCAACGTCGGCCTCCATGATCAGCTGCAGCACGTTCTCGGCGATGGTGCGCAAAAAATCCGGTTGGCCGCCCTTTGCAGCCAGCTCTTCGATCAGTAATCTGTCCTCGGTCATCGGGAACTCCTCTTCGTCACGGTTGAAGTGTGCAAACTCCACCATAACGATGAACCCGGTCGCGCTCCAACATCGGTCGAGGTCAGCGCCGGCGGGCAGGGTGGCGACCGGTCCTGCATCAATGCGCTGCCATCCGCTCGGTCCTGAACCCCCACAGGCTCCTGGGCAGATCGAGCTCGCCGCGTTTTGCGCGAGCGATCATCCCTGCGAAATACGCCCCCGGCGTCAGCCGGATCTCGTCGCGGTTGTACCGTTCGGCCGTGATCATGACCGCAACCGCCGCGCCGTCGCGGCCCAGCTCGTCAAGCGCCTCGACCCAGGTCCCGGTGCGGATACCGAGATCGTGCCGCAGCCGCGAGGCAGCGTGGTGAATGTCGGCCCACCCCGGCGAGGGGGAGGGGAGGTACATTGCCGCGGTCGGGAACATTTCCTTCAAATCCGAAGGCTTCACCTTGAACCGGCTGTTCGACGGCGAGGCAGGGAGCACGGCCTGTTTGGGCTGCTCCGGGTCCGGGTCGGAACTACAATCGCGAACAGCATGTACGGAATCTTCAGGGGGAATGGTTTGTATATGTATGAAGGGATCGTCAGATGACCCCGAGGGGTTATTTTCTGGTGGAAACATGAACCGATCGACGGTCTCGCCAACCTGATCCTCAAGAGTGTCGAGACGGTCGAGCGCGCCCTGATAGCCATCGCTGTCGCCCATCGCCTTCGCCTGTCCCGCGGTGAAGGCGATCGCGTCGATCGTTTCCTGCAACCGCATCCAGTGCGGCCCGGCGAGCTTCATCTCGGCCGCTTGCGCCAGTGCCTGACCGACGAGGCGGCGGACGCGCGCGATCTCCTTCTTGCCGGTCTTGAAGAGCGCATGGAGCGCGTTGAGCCGGTCACCAGCCTCCTTCAGTTCGGCGTAGCGCAGACGGACAGGTGACAGGTCGAGGCCATAGGCTTCCACGATTGCGCCGTCGCGATCCCTGTAGCCGCTCCTGCGGCCATGCGCGCTGTCACGCGCAAGAAGGAGGCCCGCTTCACGCAATTCACGCAGCCGCGCCTTGATGCAGGCTACCGATTTGCGGGCGGTGTCGGCGAGGTGCTGGTTGCTCGGCCACACGATGAGCAACCGACCTTCGGTCCAATCGGCTTCCCACGTCAGCTGGATGAGGTCCATCAGCGTCTCGATCGCGCCGGGACTGACGCCGATCGCGCCGCGCAAGGCCTTCACGACGTTACGGGCATCGCGCTTGGACACCTCGATGTCAGTGTCATCCACGACTTTTATCCGTCGCGTCAGCTCGCGCGTGAGCGCCGTAATCGGCCGTGCGCCGGTGCGGCCGGTGAAAGCCGTCTGGGTGTAGGTCATCGTTCGTCCCCTCGGATGGAGGGACCGTCAGCAGGCAAAACTCGTGCGTGGCGCGAAGCGCGCTCCCTTGAACCGGGGATCGGGATCGGCTAGATGGAGGGTCTTGTGGGAGACCGGTCAGCGTTTGCAGACGCTGCCACCTATCGGTTCCAGGGTGCCCGGCCTTCGTGCCGGGCATTCGTTTATGTGGTCACGGTCGCTATCCTGATCTCGCCGATCATTAGAAATCGGTGAACATACCCTGCGATATTTTCAGAGCGCCGGAAACTGCGAAGGTTTGTGGTTTCGATGACATCAAAGCCGAAATATCTGTGGTTTCGGTGACATCGAGGTCTGAAAACCTGAGGTTTCAATGACAACCTTCCTCAGATCCGGTTCTAAACTCTGTGTGGGGATCTTCGCTGGCCGTCGATGATTCGCCTACGCGGCATCTGATTCGCGTTGGCTGATCGGGACCGGCACTATGGTGATCCGATCATCGGCAACGGGCATCCGAGCGCCTGGTTGTTCCTCGACGTACAATGTAAATCCCGGTATGGCATTCTGCTCGGCCGCGTCTTTCAGAAGGCGCTTAAAGCTCCGGCAGGGGCTTTGATATCCAGTCTGTAGCCGTAGATCGCCGAGCGTTAGTGATACAGGGCCGTCAATGCATGATGCAGACGCTACCTCATAGAGGCGACGATTGACGGGACTTAGCTGGAAGTAGGCCGGTGCATACTTCAATATGTCCCGGTCCTTCATGATGGCCCGATGTAGCCAATCGCAAAGGCGAACTCTGACGGCCTTCAGGCGGCGAGTCCCGTCCTTTGATTTAGAGTATTTCAGTTGGACATTTTCGACCCACGAGAAAAAGCCTGCGACTCCCTCACCACCGGTCTCGATGTCGGTCTTGATCTGAGTACTCTGCAAGCGCTCGAGTGACTCGAACAATCGATTATATGCTTTGGCTGATACGGGCGTGCCAGTGACTCTGAACAGGTCATGGCCCGTGAATTGGAAATCCTGACCTACGGCTCCTCCTTCCTCTAGACGGCTAGCCATAAGGCTGGCGATGTAGAGTAGGACCTCTTTGTCATAGATTGTTGCTACGCCCCGATGCCCGGGATTTACTTCGATCGTCACATTGTTGGCAGTGTATCGTAATTGGGTCTTCCAGGCGTTCTTACTCAATGCGAAAAATGGATACGCCATGAGGGAGCGCTCGCCACGAACACCGCCGCGAAGGGGACTATCCAGTGAAAACAAATCACCCTGGACTGGCGTGTGGGGTGCTTCTGCCAAGCCCTTTTGGCTGACCTCTGAAGCCCGTTTACCACTAGACGATATTCGTTTGACGACAGCCTTAGCCATTTGCCGCACGTTCCCGTCGATAGCGCGGAAAGCCGGATGATGTCATCGAAACCACAAACGGTTTGATCAAGGTTGCGGACATGGGTCGCTCATCCGACACAGGCCGTCGGCGGATGTCATCGAAACCACAGATAGCTGTCCTCTGCCCCCCCCATTCAAGGAGGGTGAACCCGGTATCGGCACCGTCGATCTGTGGTTTCGATGACATCCCGTGAGCGGAAAATGCCGCTGGAGAGATTCTTGTGAACCATCTGATTTGCGACGCCCTCATGGGAATACCGCCGCTCGTGACCGCGATCGGCCGATCCCGTTGGAAGTTGTCAACAAAGCGCACTTCTCAAAACCCATTTCCGTTAGTAACTCAGTGGCAGGGCCGTTGTCGATGAGTTTCGGGAAAATTGCATGTTGATCGGTTATGCGCGGGTGTCGACGGCCGACCAGGATCTGACGCCCCAGATCGAGGCATTGAAGCAAGCCGGCTGCGAGCGGCTCTATTCCGACAAGGCCAGCGGCGCGAAAGTGAATCGTCCTGGCCTCGCCGAAGCGATTGCCTATGCGCGATCGGGTGACGTGCTGGTCGTGTGGAAGCTGGACCGCCTCGGCCGCACCATGAAGGGGCTGGTCGATTTGTCGGCCGACCTCGACGAGAAGGGGATCGGGCTGCGTTCGATCACCGATGGAATCGACACTTCGGGAACGGCGGGGCGGCTCGTCTTCAACATCCTGGCGGCGATGGCCCAGATGGAACGCGAGCTGGTCCGCGAGCGGACCACTGCTGCGCTGGCCGTCGCACGGCGCAAGGGCCGGTTCGGCGGGCGAAAGACGATGATGACCGAAGAGCGCCGGAACGCGGCCACCAAGCTGCTCAAGACGGAGATGTCGTCGCGCGAGATCGCGCGCGCGATCGGCGTCTCGATCTCGACCTTTTACAGGCATTTTCCCGCGCGATAGCTGCGGTGCCGACGCGTGCGGCGTATCACGGGAATGGGCGCGCAGCTGGCTGCTCAAGAATAACCCGGTTGCCCAAGCCATTCGAAGCCCGTGCCAGCGCATCGGCTGCGTCTGCAATCAGATCCTCGGAGACAGCGTTGGGGGCGAGTACGAGACCCGCCGAGCATGTCACCTCGCCGATCGGCGTCTCATTCTCGACGCGCTGCAGCTTTCGCCTCGAGAATGCCTTGCGGGCTGCGTTCAGCATATCGCGGGCGGCTTCGGGGTCGCAGTTGTCGAACACGATGGCGATCCGCTTTGCCTCCCAGCGGCCGACCCGGTGCGGCATGCAATGATCCCGCAATGTCTGGCCCAGCGCGCGCAGGACCCGCTCGACGACGCCGATCCCATGAGCCGCCCCGATCGAGGTGACCTGATCGAGCGCAACCAGCGCAAGAAGGGTAGGGCCTTCCCGCCCGAGTGCGGCGGTGAGCACCGAGTCGATCGCGATGCGGTTGAGGAGCGAGGTAGCAGGATCGATGTCGGTATCGACGCCCAGCGAGCGTAGGCGCTCGCGGACTAGCGCCGTCTGAAGGCTCAGCTGCTTCAACCGCTCTTCGGCGCGCTCGGCCTGGGCAGTCATCCGAGCGACCGCGCTGTGAATGTTGCCGTCTGTCGAGACCAGTTCGGCCGCGGTGAGCGTGAGCGATTTGACGAAGGCATTGGCTTCCTGGGCGGTTGCCCCGATGATGTGCATGACCTCCGTGGAAAGCTCACCGATCGTCGTCGCGGTGCCATGGAGATCCGCTGGTGCCGAAATTGCTCGCACGTCTTCCTGTCGGAGGCGATAACCGCCGTCGATCAGATTGGCGACGGCCATGAAATGGGCCTCGTCAGCACCTTCGAAATAGGTGTGAGCGAAGCCGTAATTCTCGGGGCTGTGCGGCAGTCGATGCTCGTCGAGAAAATCGACAATGGCATGACCCGATTCGTCGGCTGGCGGACTGGTGCGCAGATCCATCAGAAGCCTCTATCGCCGTTCCGACACAAGGATGTCGTGCCACAGGAACAGATCGCGGTCGATGAGTTCGAGAAGTGCGTTGATAGCGGCCTCGCGGGAGCCAAGTTGATAGCGACGCTGGATCTCGTCCGCGACTCGCAGCGATGCAGGGGAGAGCGCGTAGGTGGACCGCTTGTAACCCGCAGCATCCTCGCGTTCTTTTTTGCGGCGCATCGATAGGGTCGACCGCGCGGGTTTCGGCTGAGAGTCCATATCGCCCTCTAAGCGAAACAGGTGTCACTCTCCAAAGCTCGTTTGATGGGAACGGAGTTCACCACCGGAATTGGTTCAGTTTGCTCCGGTCCGGGGCGGGGGAACCGAATTGAGCATGTTCATCAGGATGGATTGCAAAACCCGCTCGATCGCTTCGGGAGCAAGCCCATCGCCTTTCACCTGCTCGGCGAGCGACAGTAACTGGGGGCAGGAAGCTTCGACGAAGCGGCACGTGACGAGGTAGATCTTGTCGAAGCTGTCATCGAAATAGGCGAGGGGCGTCTTCATCCAGACTGCGGCAAGAAACGCACGTTGCCGGTCGATCTCCAGGATCTCCATGACCCTTATCTGCATCGCGGCCGTAAAGCTGGCGCGACCGGATTTGACCTTTCCGATGAGACTGACGCTTTTCCCGAGTCTCCGGGCCATTTCGACATTGGTTACGCCACGGCGATTCCACTGCTCGATGATAAGCGGATAGTAGAAGTCTGTCTCGGTCTGTCGGCTTGCTGCATTCCTCTGGTCAGTCATGACGACCCCCCTTCTGGGCGCTATATACGGTTATAGCCCGAGAGGCTGTCAATATTTTCTTTAGCGTTAGTCGGAACTTCTCGACGAATCGCACAATCGAAGACGCACAGCATCGACACGGTGAGCAGGAAACGCGCTGTGGCAGGGGTGGTGGGGTCGGTAGTGGCCCTGTCCCGCGCGGCCTGGAAAAGCGCCTTCTGATCGATCTGAATGCGGAAACCGACCCGGTTTTCACCATTGTCCTCGATCGTCGAGGCGCGTTCGAGCATCAGCTCGAAATCCGGCATATCCAAGAATTTCTCCAGTCCATACAGGGCGGTAGAGGAAACGGTCTCAAACCGTCGCGTTGCCAGCGACCGGGTTCTGATCGCTTCTGTTGTGAGACGGAACAGCTCATCGCTGACCCGGAAGGCGTAGATCACATTCGACATGGGGAACGGATAACCCGAGTGCGGGCGAGCGCATACCATCTGGATTGATAGTTTCTCGAGCAATCAATCATTGCCGCACGACCGGGGGTGGTCATTCCAGTTTCGCAACGAAGGCGGTAAAAAAATTCCGCAGGTGGTAAAAAAATTACCTGCTCTATGTTTGTCTGCAGACCCATCGCGTCAGTTTTTTGGCGGAAATGCGTAGTCGGGCTTTCCCGCAGTCAAAGTCGATACGGTAATTTTTTTCCGTCTTGTCGAGGGTCAATACTTGCGAAATCCTTAGGGAGACGACGCGCTTGTGCTTCGTCTTCCAAGGGGAAAGAGCATGTCTGCACTTTCAATGCCGAAGGGTGGCCAGATCAATGGTGTCCTTCTCGGTCTGGCGATCATCGCGATGGTGATGGTCCTGGGCGCGTCGGCGGCGTTCGCCGGCGCCGACACGACGTTCAATACCGCGCTGACGAAGTTCACGGACTTCCTCGAGGGCTCGGGCGGCAAGATCATCACCGTCATGAGCCTCGCGGGCGGCATCGTCGCGCTGGCGTCGGGCCGCTTCAGCCTGGGCCAGGTGGCCGTTCCCGTCGCCGTCGGCGTCGGCGCGGGCACGGGTATCCCGATCGTCACCTCGACCGTCACCGCGACGATCTGAGGCGTCGGCTGGATCAACCGCTGGGAGGGCGGCTTAGCTTATGGACCGGTACACCATCCCTTCGCATCTCGACGACCCGGAGCTGATCGGCTTCTGGACGCTGGACGAGTTCCTCGCGATGGCGATCCCCTTCATCTGGGGGATCCTGTCGCAGCACGTCGTGATCGGACTGATGGTCTCGTTGCTCGGCTGGTGGGGTTTTCGGAAACTCAAAGCCGGCAAGGCCACGTCGTGGATTCTCCACATGGCCTACTGGCACCTGCCGTCGAGTTTTACCGGGCTGAAGGCGACACCGCCCTCCCACCTTCGCGTGATGGTGGGCTAAATGGATTATTCTGTCGGTCTCGCGCAGTCGCAGCGCGTCCTCAAGCAGCGCAACATGCTCGGCATCGTCGCGCTGGTCCTCGCGGGCCTCGTGGTGCTGCTGTTCCTGGTCGGCGCGACCCGTGACCGGGAGATCGTCCTGCAGCCGATCGTCCGCTCCCCGTTGACGCTCTCGTCGAGCGGGGTCAGCGAGCAGTATCTGGAGATGGTCACGCGCGACACCGCGCTGATGACGCTCAACCGCTCGCCCGAAAATCTCGAATACTGGATGGACTCGATCCTGGCGATCGCCACGCCGGAAGCACATGGTTCGCTCAAGCGCGACCTGATGAAGATCCTCAACGAGCAGCGCGGATCGAGCATCAGCCAGTATTTCACGCTCGCCGGCATGAAGGTCGACACCGAGAAACTGACCTCGGAAGTGACCGGCACGCTGCACACCGTCGTCGGCTCGAAGTCGGTCACCGCCGAGCCGAAGACGTTCCGCTTCTACTGGGCGTATCGCGGCCTGACTCTCCAGCTCAAGGGCTTCGGGATGGTCACCAAGGCCGACAAGGACGCCGCGGCAACCATCGGAGACGACGCATGACCGCCTGGGTCGCAGTCGGGCTGATCGGGGGCGGGACCGCCTTCGCATCGCGCCTGTGTTCGCTATCGCGCCTGATCGGGGCAGGGATGATCGTCGCGGGCGGAATGGTGCTCGCCGCGCCAGCCTTTGCCGACGAGCATGTGCTGGCGAAGGACAACAGCGAGGTCGCCTGCACGATGTCGAAGTCGGGGCTGACCCGCGTCAGCCTCAAGGACGATCGCTTCGCCAGCGTCTCGAAGCTGACCACCGGGGTCGATACCGACGATTTCACCGTGGTCAATGAACCGACCCGGGGCGACATCTATGTGTCGGTCCCGGAAGCCTATTCGCGGCCGAACGTGTCGTTCTTCGGCACGACGTCGAAGGGTTATGTGTACAAATTCTCGTGCCGGCTCGCCGGCGACGACGCGCAGCAGGTGTTCGTCGAGAACAAGGATATCGGTGGCGCCGCGGAAACGCAGGTCGCGGCCGTCGCGGCATCGCCGCAGGAGGCGTCCGCCACGCTGGTCCAGGCGATGTTCCAGTCCGCGCCGCTCGAAGGGTTCGAGGTCAGGCCCGCGGTCACCGACCCGGTGATGATTGGCTCGCTCAAGGTCCAGATGGTCGCCGAGTATCGCGGCGCCAGCCTCGCAGGCCGCACGCTCAGGATCGAGAACCGGGGCAAGGTTCCGGTCGCGCTGGGCGAGGGAACGATCGCACCGTCGAACGCGATCGCGGTCTCGGTCGCCAACCCCAACCTCAAGCCCGGTGAAGCCACCACCGCCTATATCGTCACGCCTTCGGGCCTCGCCAACGGAGTGCGGCCATGAGCCTCAAGGACATCTTCCAGCGTAACCGTGCCAAGCAGCTCGATACCGAGCCGGAGGAGGGCGGGGACAGCGAGCTGATGGCCGGCAACGATGCCGTCCGCAAGAAGCAGCTGCTCTACCTCGGCTGTGGTGGCGCCGTCGCGCTGGTGCTGGGCTCCTGGTACGTCATGGGCGACGATGCCAAGCTGAAGCCGGTCGGCACCGACGGGAAGGAGGTGAAGATCACCACCGACGACATGGTCAACCGGAACATGTCGCAGCGTGAATGGCAGGCCGCATCCGAAGCGCAGATGCAGTCGATCAACAATCAGCTGAAGGGCGTCGACGGCCAGCGCGCGCAGATGGAGCAGTTGCAGGCGCAGATCGCCGCGCTCCAGGGCGAGAAGCAGTCGATGGCGAGCGATGGCCAGCGGGTCATGAGCGCCTATCAGCAGGAGAACGACCAGCTTCGCCAGCAGATCGCGCAGCGTAACGCCGCGCCGGCCGCGCCGGCTCCGACGCAGATGTATGGCCCCGGCCAGCCCAATTACCGCACTCCCGGCGCGCCGATGACGGCGGGCGAGGCGGCAGCGGCTGCGGTGTCGCAGTCGCGCTCGATCAAGCTGGTGTCGTTCGAGGGCGGCCCCTCGGGCACCGCGACTCGGATCTCGGGTGGCACGACCAGCTACACCGACAGCCCCAATTACCTGCCGCCCAACTCGATCGCGAAGGCGAAGGTCATCGTCGGCGTCGACGCCTCGGCGGGGGTGCAGTCGCAGACCGATCCGCTGCCGGTGATCCTGCGCATCACCGGCCCGGCGCGCTCGGTCTACCAGAACGGCAAGCTGCTCACGACGCGGATCGAAGGCTGCGTCATCAACGGCGCGGCGCGCGGCGATCTCTCTTCCGAGAAGGTCTATGTGAAGCTGCAGCGGATGACCTGTCCGCAGGCCAATGGCCGGTTCGCGGTGTCGGACGTGAAGGGCTTCATCAGCTTCGCCGGCAAGACCGGCGTGCGCGGCCGTGTCGTCAGTCGCGAGGGCTCCTTGGCGATGCAAGCTTTCTTTGCCGGGCTTGTAGGTGGTGCAGGCAATGCGCTGAACACTGCCTTCAACCAGCCACTCGCAACCTTCGAGACAGACGGCAAAGGAGGGATCAATCGCACCCCGAGCATCGGCAACGTCGGTTTGCGCGCTTTGGGCGGCGGCGCCGACGAGAGCGGTCGAACAGTTTCCAAATACCTGATCGAGCGCGCCGAACAGTACCAGCCCATCATCGAGATGCCGACCGGCATCGATGTCGAGATCGTCTTCCTCGAAGGCGTCTTCATCCAGAACTGAGCCCGGAAGGAGGCGGTCACATGGCAAATACTATCATGATCGGCGCGATGGCGGGGGCGGCGATGCTGCTGACCGGCTCGGCCGAAGCGCCGATCGGCGCGCAGGTCCAGGTCGCGCTGCAGAAGCGGCTTCCCAAGACCAAGGTCGATGCGATCGACTGCTCCAAGGTCGACGGGCTGTGCGAGGTCGTGGCGGGTGCGAACCTGTTCTACGTCGACAAGTCGGCGCGCTATCTCGTCATCGGCCGCGTCTATGACATGGAGACGCGGCAGGATCTGACCGCCGCCAAGCTGCTCGCGCTCAATCCCGATATGCTGGTGGGCGGCGCGGCAAAGGCCAATGCCACGGCCGATGCGCCCGAGGCCGGCGCGGCGAGGGCGGGTGCGCGCGTCACGACCCAGCCCGCTGTCGCCCGCACGCTCGATGTGTCGCGGCTGTCGAGCAAGGGCGCGATCACCTGGGGATCGGGTACGCAGACGGTCACCGTCTTCTCGGACTTCCACTGCGGCTACTGCCGCGCGCTCAGTCAGGCGCTCGAGACGATGAACGTGCGCGTGATCGAGCGACCGATCTCGGTGCTGGGAAGCCGCGAGATCGCCGACCAGGTGCTGTGCGCCCGCGATCGTCATGCGGCGGTCCGCGCGGCCTATGCGCAGAACCCGGTCCCGGCAGGCGCGAAGTGCGACACCAGCGGTCTCGATGAGAACGAGGCGTTCGCCAGGGCGCACGGCATCAACGGAACGCCCGTCATCGTCCGCTCCGACGGGGCGGTGATCGAGGGCTTCAAGCCCAAGGCCCAGCTCGTCGAATGGTTGAAGGGAGCCAAGTCGTGACCCGATCCGTGATCCGCCTGCCGGCCTGCCCGGTTTCCGACTATCGCCCGCACGCCCGCGCGAAGCGTATTGCGGCGCTGGCGACGACCGCGAGCCTGGGACTGCTCGCCAGCTGCACCACGCTGGGGACCAACATCTCGGGCAAGTTCGCGTGCGGCGCGCCCGAGGGCGGCAGCTGCTCGCCGGCGACCGTCATCGATGACAAGGCGCTGGCCGAGATCACCGGCGACAGCGGCTATCATCCGGCAGGCCCGTACCAGGCACCCGCGCGCAACAGCGGGGGAACGCAGCGGATCGCCTATGCCTCGACGCCGGTGCCGGCGCAGGCGGCGGGGGTCGGGCCGCAGAAGGTGTTGCGGATCGTGTTCCCCTCGCATGTCGACGCGGCTGGGCGCTTCCACGAGACCGCGGTCGTGCAGGCGGTGGTCGACAACGGCCAGTGGCTCGCGGCGACCGACGGCCACGGTTCGGCGCTTGCCGCGACGCAGACGCTCAACGTCAGCCCCGAGATCCTCTCGCAGCTCGGCGCGCCGATCGCCGCGCTTCCCCCGGTGCCCGCCGAGGTCGCCCAGGTCGCCGCCCCGGCAGCGGCCGCAGGTGCG
>CALMPB010000195.1 GCA_937871985.1 uncultured Burkholderiaceae bacterium | reverse complement strand
CGACGATGACGTTTTCCTTCAAGCCGCGCAGGTCGTCGCGCTTGCCCATGATGGCAGCCTCGGTGAGCACCCGGGTGGTTTCCTGGAACGACGCCGCCGAGATGAACGAATCGGTCGACAGCGAAGCCTTGGTAATGCCCAGCAGCACGTTGTCGTACGAGGCGGGGATCTTGCCTTCGGCTTCCATGCGGTCGTTTTCGTTCAACAACTCGGAACGCTCGACCTGTTCGCCGGTGATGAAGCTGGTGTCGCCCGCATCGGTAATGTTCACGCGCCGCAGCATCTGGCGCACGATCACTTCGATGTGCTTGTCGTTGATCTTCACACCTTGCAGGCGGTACACGTCCTGGACCTCGTTGACCACATAGGTTGCCAGGCGCTCGATACCCTGCAGACGCAGGATGTCGTGCGGATCGGCGGGGCCGTCGACAATCATTTCACCCTTGTTGACGACCTGGCCGTCGTGCACCAGCACCTGCTTTTCCTTGGGAATCAGGAACTCGTGGTTGACGCCGTCCAGGTCGGTGATGACCAGGCGCTGCTTGCCCTTGGTGTCCTTGCCGAACGAAACCGTACCCGTAATGTCGGCGAGCATGCCGGCATCCTTGGGCGAACGCGCTTCGAACAGCTCGGCCACACGGGGCAGACCGCCGGTAATGTCGCGGGTCTTTTGCGATTCCTGGGGAATACGCGCCAGCACTTCACCGACATTGACCTGCTGCCCATCGCGCACGGTAATCAGCGCGCCCACCGGGAACGAGATGTTCACCGAATGGTCGGTGCCCGCGATCTTGACCTCTTCGCCGGCATCGTTGATGAGCTTGATCTGCGGACGCATCATGGTCTTGCCGCCGCGGGTCTTGGGCGTAATGACCACCAGGGTGGACAGGCCGGTGACTTCGTCGACCTGCTTGGCCACGGTCGCGCCTTCTTCGATGTTTTCGAAGCGGACGGTGCCTGCGTACTCGGACACGATGGGGCGCGTCAGAGGATCCCAGGTTGCCAGGCGCTGGCCGGCCTTGATGACGTCGCCGTCGCCCACGGTAATCGTGGCGCCGTACGGCACCTTGTGGCGTTCGCGTTCACGGCGGTTGTCGTCGAAGATGACGATTTCGCCGGAGCGGGAAATGGCGACACGTTCGCCCTTGGCATTGGTGATGTAGCGCATGGTGATCGCAAACCCGACCGTACCGGCCGACTTGGTTTCGACCGAACTGGCCATGGCGGCACGCGATGCCGCACCACCGATGTGGAAGGTACGCATCGTAAGCTGCGTGCCCGGCTCGCCGATGGACTGCGCCGCGATGACGCCGACGGCTTCGCCGCGGTTGACCATCATGCCTCGGCCAAGGTCGCGGCCATAGCAATGCGCGCACAAGCCATGACGGGTTTCGCAGGTAAGCGGCGTGCGAACCTTGACTTCATCGACACCCAACTCGTCGATCAGGTCGACCATGTCCTCATCCAGCAGCGTGCCGGCGGCGATGGCGGTTTCCTGATTCTCGGGATTGACGATGTCGGTGGCCGTAACGCGGCCAAGAACACGCTCGCGCAAGGGCTCGATGACTTCGCCGCCTTCGACCACGGCCTTCATGGTGTAGCCATGAGAGGTGCCGCAATCGTCCTCGGTGATGACGAGGTCTTGAGTCACGTCGACCAGACGGCGCGTGAGGTAGCCCGAGTTGGCGGTTTTAAGCGCGGTATCGGCCAGACCTTTACGTGCGCCGTGCGTGGAAATGAAGTACTGCAGCACGTTCAGGCCTTCACGGAAGTTGGCCGTGATGGGGGTTTCGATAATGGAACCGTCCGGCTTGGCCATCAGGCCGCGCATGCCCGCCAACTGGCGGATCTGGGCGGCGGAGCCCCGGGCGCCGGAGTCGGCCATCATGTAGATGGAGTTGAACGACTCTTGACGGACTTCGTCGCCGTGGCGGTCGGTGACCGGCTCGGTGGCGAGCTGTTCCATCATGGCCTTGCCGACCTTGTCGCCGGCCTTGCCCCAGATGTCGACCACGTTGTTGTAGCGTTCTTGCGAAGTAACCAGACCCGACGAATACTGCTTGTCGATTTCCTTGACCTCTTTGCTGGCCTGGGCAAGGATGTCTTCCTTGACCGAGGGGATCAGCATGTCGCTCATCGCAATGGAAATACCACCGCGCGTGGCCAGGCGGAAGCCCGACTGCATGAGCTTGTCGGCGAAAATCACCGTGGCGCGCAGGCCGCAGCGGCGGAACGACTGGTTGATGAGGCGCGAGATTTCCTTTTTCTTCAGGGCGCGATTCAGCACCGAGAAGGGCAGGCCCTTGGGCAGGATTTCCGACAGCAGCGCGCGGCCGACCGTGGTTTCGAAGCGGCGCAGCACAGGCTGCCATTCGCCGGCGGCGTCTTTCTCGAATTCGTGCAGGCGCACCGTGATGCGGGTCTGCAGTTCGACTTCGCCGCTGTCGTAGGCACGCTGCACTTCGGCCACGTCGGACAGGAACAAGCCCTCGCCCTTGCCGTTGATGCGTTCGCGGGTGGTGTAGTACAGACCCAGCACGATGTCCTGGGACGGCACGATGGAAGGCTCGCCGTTGGCCGGGAACAAAATATTGTTCGAGGCCAGCATGAGCGTGCGCGCTTCCAACTGAGCTTCCAGCGACAGAGGAACGTGGACGGCCATCTGGTCGCCGTCGAAGTCGGCGTTGAACGCCGCGCAAACCAGCGGATGCAGCTGGATGGCCTTGCCTTCGATAAGCACGGGCTCGAACGCCTGGATGCCCAGACGGTGCAGCGTCGGCGCACGGTTGAGCATGACCGGATGTTCGCGGATGACCTCTTCCAGGATATCCCAGACCACCGGCTCCTGGCTTTCGACCAGTTTCTTGGCAGCCTTGATGGTGGTTGCCAGGCCCATCATTTCAAGACGATTGAAAATGAAGGGCTTGAACAGCTCCAAAGCCATGAGCTTGGGCAGGCCGCACTGGTGCAGCTTGAGCTGCGGGCCCACCACGATGACCGAACGGCCGGAGTAGTCGACGCGCTTGCCCAGCAGGTTCTGGCGGAAGCGGCCGCTCTTGCCCTTGATCATGTCGGCCAGCGACTTGAGCTGGCGCTTGTTGGCGCCCGTCATGGCCTTGCCGCGGCGGCCGTTGTCGAGCAGCGAATCCACGGACTCTTGCAGCATGCGCTTTTCGTTGCGCAGGATGATGTCCGGAGCCTTCAGTTCGAGCAGGCGCTTGAGGCGGTTGTTGCGGTTGATGACGCGGCGATACAGATCGTTCAGGTCGGACGTGGCGAAACGGCCGCCGTCCAGCGGCACCAGGGGACGCAGGTCGGGAGGCAGCACGGGCAGCACTTCCATGACCATCCATTCGGGCTTGATGCCCGACTTCTGGAAGCCTTCCAGCACTTTCAGGCGCTTGGAGATCTTCTTGATCTTGGCATCGGACGACGTGGCCTTGAGCTCGGCGCGCAGGGTTTCGACATCGCGGTCGATGTCGATGGTGCGCAACAGCTCGCGCACGGCCTCCGCGCCCATGAGGGCGTGGAAGTCGTCGCCGTATTCTTCCGTCTTGGCAAGATAGTCGTCGTCGGACATGATCTGGCCGCGCTTGAGCGGAGTCATGCCGGGTTCGATGACGCACCAAGCTTCAAAATACAGCACGCGTTCGATATCGCGCAGGGTCATGTCGAGCACCATGCCCAGGCGGGACGGCAGGCTCTTGAGGAACCAGATGTGCGCCACCGGGCTGGCCAGTTCGATATGGCCCATGCGCTCGCGGCGCACCTTGGCCACCGTGACTTCGACGCCGCATTTTTCGCAGATCACGCCGCGATGCTTGAGGCGCTTGTACTTGCCGCAAAGGCATTCGTAGTCCTTGATGGGCCCGAAGATCTTGGCGCAGAACAGGCCGTCGCGCTCGGGCTTGAAGGTGCGGTAGTTGATGGTTTCCGGCTTGCGAACCTCGCCGTAAGACCACGAACGCACTTTCTCAGGCGACGCGATGCCAATCTTGATGGCGTCGAATTGCTCGTCTTGCGAGACTTGTTTGAAGAGATCGAGTAGCGCTTTCATTATTTACGCTCCAGATCCATGTCGAGAGACAGGGATCGAATTTCCTTAACCAGGACGTTGAACGACTCGGGCATGCCAGCGTCAATGACGTGATCGCCCTTGACGATGTTCTCGTAAACCTTGGTGCGGCCGGTGATATCGTCGGACTTGACGGTAAGCATTTCCTGCAAGGTGTACGACGCGCCGTAAGCTTCCAGCGCCCAGACTTCCATTTCCCCGAAGCGCTGACCACCGAACTGCGCCTTGCCGCCCAGAGGCTGCTGGGTAACCAGCGAGTACGGGCCGGTGGAACGAGCATGCATCTTGTCGTCGACCAGGTGATGCAGCTTCAGGTAGTGCATGTAGCCGATGGTGACCGGACGCTCGAATTGCTCGCCGGTGCGGCCGTCGAACAGCCATGCCTGCGTGCGGCCCGACGTAAGCTTGAGGCGCTCGGCCACGTCGTCGGGATAAGCCAGCTCGAGCATCTTGCCGATTTCTTCTTCGGTGGCGCCGTCGAAAACGGGGGTTGCCAGCGGCAGGCCGTTTTTGAGGTTGCGGGCCATCTCGATGATTTCGTCGTCGCTGAGGTCTTCGATGTGAGCCGGCGTGCCGGTGCTGTTGTAGACCTTCTCGAGATAGGCGCGAAGGTTTTTGACCTGCACCGATTTTTCATCGTCAAGCATCTCGGCCACGCGATGGCCCAGGCCCTTGGCGGCCCAGCCCAGATGGACTTCGAGAACCTGTCCAACGTTCATCCGCGAGGGCACGCCCAGCGGATTCAGAACGATGTCGGCAGGTGTTCCGTCGGCCATGTGCGGCATGTCTTCGATGGGCGTAATGCGCGACACCACACCCTTGTTGCCGTGGCGGCCGGCCATCTTGTCGCCGGGCTGCAAGCGGCGCTTGACGGCCAGATAGACCTTGATCATCTTGAGAACGCCGGGGGGCAGTTCATCGCCTTGCGTCAGCTTCTTGCGCTTTTCCTCGAACGCCAGATCGAACTGATGGCGTTTTTGTTCGAGCGACTCTTTGCCCTGCTCGAGCTGCACCGCGTGGTTTTCGTCGGCCAGACGGATGTCGAACCACTGCCAGCGGTCGAGGTCGGCCAGGTATTCCTTGGTCAATACCGCGCCCTTGGCCAGTTTGCGGGGGCCGCCGTTGACGGTCTTGCCGATGAGCGCTTTTTCGATACGATCGAAGGTGTCGTCTTCGACGATGCGCAACTGGTCGTTGAGGTCTTGGCGGTAGCGGCGCAGTTCGTCGTCGATGATGGACTGGGCGCGCTTGTCGCGCTCGATGCCCTCACGCGTGAAGACCTGCACGTCGATGACCGTGCCGACCATGCCGGAAGGCACGCGCAGCGAGGTATCTTTTACGTCGGAGGCCTTCTCGCCGAAAATCGCGCGCAGCAGTTTTTCTTCGGGGGTGAGCTGGGTTTCGCCCTTGGGCGTAACCTTGCCGACCAGCACGTCGTCGGCGCGCACTTCGGCGCCGATGTGCACAATGCCCGAGTCATCCAGACGGTTCAATTGGGTTTCAGCCAGGTTGCTGATGTCGCGGGTGATTTCTTCCGCGCCCAGCTTGGTGTCGCGGGCGACCACGGTGAGCTCTTCGATGTGAACCGACGTGTAGCGGTCGTCGGCGACGATTTTCTCGGAGATGAGAATCGAGTCCTCGAAGTTATAGCCGTTCCAGGGCATGAACGCGATAAGCATGTTCTGACCCAGAGCGAGCTCGCCCAGGTCGGTCGATGCGCCATCGGCCAGCACGTCGCCGCGCGCGACGATGTCGCCGCGCTTGACGATGGGACGCTGGTTGATGTTGGTGTTCTGGTTGGAACGCGTGTACTTGATGAGGTTGTAGATATCGACACCGACTTCGCCGGCGACGTTTTCATCGTCGTTGACGCGAATAACCACGCGCTCGGCGTCGACGTGGTCGACAAGGCCGCCGCGTATGGCTTGCACGGTGGTGCCCGAGTCAACGGCCACGGTACGCTCGATACCCGTGCCGACCAGCGGTTTTTCGGGCCGCAGGCAAGGCACGGCCTGGCGCTGCATGTTGGCGCCCATCAAGGCCCGGTTGGCGTCGTCGTGCTCGAGGAAGGGAATGAGCGAAGCGGCCACGGACACGATCTGCGACGGCGCAACGTCCATGTAGTGCACATTGCCCGGCGCGGTAAGCATGGTTTCGCCGGCCTGGCGGCAAGCCACCAGGTCGTCGGTGAAGCGGCCTTCTTCATCGAGCTCGGCGTTGGCCTGGGCAATGACGTAGTTGCTTTCCTCGATGGCGGACAAGTAGTCGATTTGCTCGCTGACCTTGCCGTCCACGATCTTGCGGTACGGCGTTTCCAGGAAGCCGTACTCGTTGAGGCGTGCATACAAAGCCATGGAGTTGATCAGACCGATGTTCGGGCCTTCAGGCGTTTCGATCGGGCAGACACGGCCATAATGAGTGGGGTGCACGTCGCGCACTTCGAAGCCCGCGCGTTCGCGGGTCAGACCGCCAGGGCCCAGGGCCGAAACACGACGCTTGTGCGTGATTTCGGACAAGGGATTGGTTTGATCCATGAACTGCGACAGCTGGCTCGAGCCGAAGAACTCCTTGATGGCCGCGGAAATCGGCTTGGAGTTGATCAGGTCGTGCGGCATGAGGTTTTCGGTTTCAGCCTGGCCCAGGCGCTCTTTGACGGCGCGCTCGACACGAACCAGACCGGCGCGGAACTGGTTCTCGGCCAGCTCGCCCACGCAACGCACGCGGCGGTTGCCCAGGTGATCGATGTCGTCGATCTGGCCACGGCCGTTACGCAACTCGACCAACACCTTGATGGTGTCGAGGATGTCTTCGTTGGTAAGGGTCATGGGGCCGGTGATGTCGTCGCCACGGCCCAGACGGCTGTTGACCTTCATGCGGCCGACGCGCGACAGGTCGTAGGCGTCTTCGCTGTAGAACAGACGCTGGAACAGTGCTTCCACCGCTTCTTCGGTGGGAGGCTCGCCGGGGCGCATCATGCGATAGATCGCAATGCGGGCCGCCATTTGGTCGGCGGTTTCGTCGGTGCGCAGCGTTTGCGAAATATAGGGGCCGCGATCCAGATCGTTGGTGTACAACGTTTGAATTTCGTGGACGTTGGCCGCGCGCAAGTCGCCCAGCAGGGACTCGGTGATCTCGTCGTTGGCATTGGCCAGGACTTCGCCGGTTTCAGCGTTGACGACGTTCTTGGCCAATACGCGGCCAAGCAGGAAGTCTTCGGGCACGGATACGTATTCGACCTTGGCCGCAGCCAGGTCGCGCAGGTGCTTGGCGTTGATGCGCTTGTCTTTTTCGACGATGACCGCGCCGGCGCGGTCGGTGATGTCGAAGCGGGCGACTTCGCCCTTCCAGCGCTCGGACACGAACTCGAGCATGCCGCCTTCTTTCTTGAGATCGATGTGGTCGAAATCAAAGAAGTGCGCCAGGATGCTTTCGGACGTCATGCCGATGGCCTTGAGCAGAATGGTCACTGCCATTTTGCGGCGGCGGTCGACACGGAAGAACAGGATGTCCTTGGGATCGAACTCGAAGTCCAGCCACGAGCCGCGGTAGGGAATCACGCGGGCCGAGAACAGCAGTTTGCCCGAGCTGTGCGTCTTGCCGCGATCGTGCTCGAAGAACACGCCGGGCGAACGGTGCAGCTGCGAAACGATGACGCGTTCGGTGCCATTGATGACGAAAGAACCGGTATCGGTCATGAGCGGAATCTCGCCCATGTATACTTCCTGTTCCTTGACTTCCTTGATGGTGGGTTTGCTGACTTCGCGATCCATCAAGACCAGGCGCACTTTGGCTCGCAGCGGCGACGCATAGGTCAAACCGCGCAATTGGCATTCCTTGACGTCGAAAACGGGCTCGCCCAGCACGTAGCTGACAAACTCGAGGCGTGCCATCTGGTTATGGCTGACTATGGGGAAAATGGATGTAAAGGCGGCCTGGAGGCCTTCGTCTTTACGTTTGGAAGGTGGTGTATCCGCCTGCAAAAATGTTAAGAATGATTGCAGCTGAGTCGCCAAAAGGTAGGGGACGTTCTGGACGTCTTCACGTTTGGCGAAGCTCTTACGTATGCGCTTTTTTTCGGTGTACGAATAAGGCATGAGCACTCCGACTCGAGGGGTTACATGGGCCGTCAACCACGGCCCCGGTTTACGACTCCACAAAACCCGGCTTAGGAAAGCTCGACACCAAACACGGGTTTTCTGGAGACGCAAAAGCCCGGAAAGGCACTTTGCCTTTCCGGGCCGGCAAAAAACTCTTACTTGAGTTCGACTTTTGCGCCAGCTTCTTCAAGCTTTTTCTGTGCTGCTTCGGCGTCAGCCTTGGCAACGCCTTCCTTGACAGCCTTGGGAGCGCCGTCAACGAGGTCCTTGGCTTCTTTCAGGCCAAGACCGGTGATTTCGCGAACAGCCTTGATGACGCTGACTTTGTTAGCGCCGACATCGGCCAGGATGACGTCGAATTCGGTCTTTTCTTCAGCGGCGGCAGCGCCACCACCAGCAGCCGGAGCTGCGACAGCCACAGCGGCGGCAGCAGCCGACACGCCAAATTTTTCTTCCATATCCTTGATGAGCTCGGACAGTTCGAGCACGGTCAGGCTGGCGACCGCATCCAGGATTTCAGCTTTGCTTAATGCCATTTTTTAGAACTCCAAATATAAATAAATGCCAGGGTTGGGTGTCGCTTGGTCGTTCAACGAGCCACGAAGCCGCTTACGCAGCTTCTTTCTGGTCGCGCACAGCCGCGAGGCCGCGCACGAACTTGGTGGGAACTTCGTTGAGCGTACGCACAAATTGCGCGACGGGTGCTTGCATGGTGCCCAACAGTTTCGACAGCAACTCTTCACGAGACGGCATGGTGGCCAAGGCCTTCACGCCATCCTGGGACAAGACGTTATTGGGCAGGGCCCCGCCTTGAATTACCAGCTTGTCGTTCGTCTTTGCGAAACCGGCGAGTACTTTTGCCGCCGAAACCGGATCTTCGCTGATGCCGTACATCAGCGGACCGGTCATCTGAGCCGTCAATGCCTCGAAAGGCGTTCCGGCTACAGCACGGCGAACCAGCGTATTCTTGAGAACACGCAGAAACACACCCGACTCACGCGCTTGCTTGCGCAATACGGTGACGGAAGCGACGTCCAGACCACGGTACTCGGCGATAATGATCGATTGGGCCTTTGCAACTTGCGCTGCGACTTCCTCGATGACTACCGCCTTCTCTTGACGATTGAGACTCACGGTTTGAACACTCCATCTAACGACACAAAAGAGGGTCTCTTGTGTCTACCGAATGCGGCGCACCTGGTCGAGTTCTTTTGAAAAGAATTCTTCCATGGGCGCCGTCTGCGCTGGATCCAGAATGACTCTGGGATTAAGCCCGGAACCGGCTGCGCGAGCGCGGTTGGTTCGAGGCTCCAGCGGTCTTTGACAGCAACATCCGAGACATCCGGATGCAGCCCAAAGTCCTGTTTGCCGCAGCTTGAATAATTAAGCTGCCAGCGAAGCGATTTCTACGCGAGCACCGCCGCCCATCGTGGACGAAACGGCCAGCTTGCGCAGGTATATGCCCTTGGCCGCCGCAGGACGAGCCTTGTTCAGGGCGTCGACCAAAGCAGCCAGATTCGATTGCAACTGCTCGACGCCGAACGAGGCGCGGCCAATCGTGGCATGGATGATGCCGGCTTTGTCGGTGCGATACTGCACCTGACCAGCCTTGGCGTTCTTGACGGCGGTTACGACGTCGGGCGTTACCGTGCCGACCTTGGGGTTGGGCATCAGGCCGCGAGGACCCAGAACCTGACCCAGGGCGCCTACGACACGCATGGTGTCGGGCGAGGCGATGACGACGTCGAAGTCCAGATTGCCGGCCTTGATGCTTTCGGCCAGGTCGTCCAGACCGACGATGTCGGCGCCGGCGGCCTTGGCGGCCTCGGCTTTTTCACCTTGGGCGAACACGGCGACGCGAACCGATTTGCCGGTGCCGGCGGGCAGCACGACCGAGCCGCGAACCAGCTGGTCGGACTTTTTGGGGTCGATGCCCAACTGGACGGCTACGTCGATGGACTCATCGAACTTGGCAACGGCGGTTTCCTTGACCAGGGCCAGCGCCTCGGACACGGGATACAGCTTGCTGCGGTCGATTTTTGCCTGGATGGCGGCAACACGTTTGCTTAGCTTGGCCATGATTAAACCCCCTCAACCGTAATGCCCATGCTGCGGGCGCTGCCTGCGATCGTACGAACGGCCGCATCGAGGTCGGCGGCGGTAAGATCGGGCTGTTTGGTCTTGGCGATTTCTTCAGCCTGGGCGCGCGTAAGCGTGCCGACCTTGTCGGCATTGGGACGGGCCGAGCCTTTTTGCACACCGGACGCCTTCTTGATGAGGATCGTCGCGGGCGGCGTCTTCATGATGAAGGTGAAGCTCTTGTCGGCGTAGGCGGTGATGACGACAGGAATCGGCAGACCGGGCTCGACGCCTTGGGTCTGGGCGTTGAACGCCTTGCAGAATTCCATGATGTTCAGGCCACGCTGACCGAGGGCCGGACCGATGGGGGGGGATGGGTTGGCCTTACCTGCTGGGACTTGCAGCTTGATAAAGCCGACGATTTTCTTCGCCATGCTATGCTCCTTGCGGGTTCAAACGCCAGTGCCGACATGATTGCCGGCTGGCTCCCCGGGGTTGAAATCAGGTTTTTTCGACCTGGCCAAAATCGAGTTCGACAGGCGTTGCGCGGCCAAAAATCGTAACCGAAACACGCACCTTGCTTTTCTCGTAATTCACATCTTCCACGTTGCCGTTGAAATCGGCGAACGGGCCTTCTTTGACGCGGACCATTTCGCCCACCTCAAACAGAATCTTGGGCCTGGGTTTTTCGACACCCTCTTCCATTTGCGAAAGGATTTTCTCGACTTCGCGATCGGAGATGGGAGCCGGCCGGTTGCCCGAGCCACCCAAAAAGCCCGTAACCCGGTTGGTGTTCTTGACCAAATGCCAGGTTTCGTCGGTGAGATCCATTTCGACGAGAACATAGCCGGGAAAAATACGGCGCTCGGAAATGGATTTTTTACCGCCTTTTACTTCTACAACTTCTTCGGAAGGAACCAGGATGCGGCCGAAGGACGTCTGCAGGCCGGCGCGCTCGATGCGCTCGACCAGTGCCTTATGCACGCTTTTTTCCATTCCGGAATAAACATGGACTACATACCAACGCTTGCTCATGTGCGTCCTTTATTTCCAGCCCAGCAGCAGACCGTATATGACCCAGGCCAGTATTTTGTCGACGACCCACAATAGCGCACCCATGGCGATGACGAAGGCAAACACGATGCCTGTCATTTGGGTGGCTTCTTTGCGCGTAGGCCACACGACCCGCTTGGTTTCGTTGTACGAGTCACGGCCGAAGCTGATGGCGCGGCGGCCGGGTTCGCTAAGCCAGGCAATGCCGGCGGCAATGATGACGCTGCCGATGAATATGCCGACACGCACGACCGCGGGCTTATCGGCCAACACGGAAAATGCGACGATCCCGGCAACGATGACAAGCACAGCCAAGGCCAGCTTTACGCGGTCAAGGGCGCTGGTAACTGTTTCTACGTTGGTATTCGACATATTCCGGTGAGTGATCCCGCTTTGCGCGGCTTGCATGCAGTACTGGCGATAGTGGCAGGGGCAGTAGGAATCGAACCTACAACCTTCGGTTTTGGAGACCGACGCTCTGCCAATTGAGCTATGCCCCTATACCTGATAAAAGCGCAGCAAGCCTGCCTGGGTTCCTGCCGCTCTGACAACTACAGCGGCAAAAAGCGCAAAGCCATGCGCTCGTTGCCGCCGAATCGACTATTGTACCGCTTACTTGATGATTTTGGCAACCACGCCGGCGCCCACGGTACGACCGCCTTCGCGA
>CALMPB010000194.1 GCA_937871985.1 uncultured Burkholderiaceae bacterium | reverse complement strand
GTCGCGACCTTCATTTGTGCTCCAAGCGGAACATGCGCAGCCATCGAGACAAATGTGCTATATGATGAGCGGCAGACCCTGAGGACCTATGGCGCTACACATGAAGATTGCGGCTAATGGCCGCATGACCTTGCCGGCTGATATTCGCCAGCGCATGGGCCTCACCGGAGGCGGCGCGGTCTTGCTTGAAGAGACGGAGGATGGTGTCGTCCTGCGCACCGCGGCGCAGGTCGTGGCAAGGGCGCAGGCGCTTGCCAGGCAGTACACCGGAAGCCATCTCGATGCCGGGGTCGATGGGTTCCTGGCGCGGCGGCGCGAGGACAGCAGCGGATGAGCTGCCCTCCTCTATAGAGGCTGTTCGCCGCCAGAAAGAAGACGTACCGGACGACAGTCTGAACCATATGGCTTTGGGCCGAGCTAGCGCAGTGGGCATATGCCGCACACAATGATCGCGGCACTTTCCCTTCCGCTTTGCCCTACGGGCACCAGAGGTCACCTTCGCGACGGGAGGGAAGGAACTCTCGTAAGGCAACTCGCGGCTTGAGCACAATACTTTTTGGTACAGGATACGATGGCTTTGAGAGGACGATGGCCATGCCCCGCAATACATCCGTGACGATCGGTGATCATTTCACCAGCTTCATCAGCCAGCAGGTGCAGGCAGGGCGTTATGCTTCGACAAGCGATGTCGTTCGCGCGGGGCTGCGCCTGCTGGAAGAGCACGAAGCCAAGGTCCGGGCCCTCCAGGATGCTCTCGTCGCCGGGGAGCAGTCCGGAGAGCCGCGACCCTTCAATTTCGAGGCATTCAAGGCCCGAAAGCGCGCTGAGTATGAGGGCCGATGAAGACCCTCGCTTTAACCCCTGCAGCGGAAGCCGACATCCGGATCGCACATGATCTATTTCCGTGAGAACGGTGACCGCGTGGAAATCGTTTGGATATTGCATGGCCGGCAGGACGTAGAACGGCACCTGTGAGTCACGTTTTTGGACAGCGATGTCCTGCTCACCGGACAATGGCGTCCCGCCTCCAGGCTCAAGCGCCAATCGAGAAATGTTTTCCGCTTCCCACTGCGTGAGCGCATGACGAACTACGTTATATTCTCGTCCGCGGAAGCCTGCTGTTTACGAGCCTTTGCGTTCGTGCAATCGCCGGCGCAGGGATTTCGGGGGCTAATGCATTGAGGAACACGTTGCTGTGCGCTGCGGCGGTCATGTCGCTGGCAGGTCTTTTGGCTGGTTGTGGTGGAGACACGGGCACTGGATCGTCTTCCCCAGTTCCGACACCTGCGCCGTCACCCTCTCCTGCGCCCACGGCGAGCCCGACGCCTACCGCGACCCGTTTCAGCGTCGTAGCCGTGGGGCCGGTGGCCTCCAGCGTCTATCTCGACACCAGCGGGGATGGAATCGTCGGAAACTTGCAGGATTCGATGACGCCCACCACGATGGACGGTGAATTCGGACAAAACGTCGCCGTTTCGGCACAGCCGCCCATCTCGGGCCAAGTTCCCGCTGAACCTATCTTGCGGATGGAGGCCTCGGGCGTCGATACGACCTCCGGCTTCGTTTACATCAACATGGCGGCGCCCGTGGGGGCAACGGTGATTTCGCCGCTCAGCGCTCTCATCGATGCGGCCGGCAGCGAAGCGCGCGTTCGGGCAGCATTGGGCCTAGATACCGGCGCAAACGCCTTGCGCGCTGAAACCAGGCTGCTGACCTTCAACCCGGCGCTGTCGCTCGGCAGTGCCGATGCCGCGGTGAAGCGGGATGCGGAGCGCCTCACTACGGTCAATTTGCAGCTGCTGGTGATGGCATCGCTGCTCAAGGAATTTCCGGGCGATCTGGAGGACAGCACTGCACCTCTGGCGAACTCTTCACGCATCCTGGCGGATTACATCAACGCAGGCAGCAAAGTGGACCTGACGGATGCCGCGACGCTCAAGGCACTGATATCGCGCGGGCCGGGGGCAGATCCGGTCGACCGGCTTGACCTGCGCGCCGGGCTTCTTGCCAAATACATGACCGCCATGCCTGCCCGCATCGGCAATTTCGCCGATGGCCGGGCATGGGCCTATGCTTTTCGCTTCTTCGTTTTTCCAGAAATGCGGCGTCTAGGCAGTTTCCTGCCCGGGGGCCCGACGGCGACGGCGATTGCGGCGATCAGCGGCGACGATATCGCTGCGTCTGCGGCCTGGTTCCGACCCTTCGAAGTGCCCAAGATCAACGGCCTTGTCGCCGCCCCCGATTACCGGGAACTGACCTCTTGGCTGGCGACGCCTTATGCCCTCACGATGGATCGATGCGAGCAACCTGGACGGCTGCCGTCCTGCAATGACTGGCGACCGTTCGTCGGTCTTTCGCCGTCGCAGATCGAGACTGCCGTGTCGGCGAACACCGCTGGCGTGGCGGTGAGCCTGATGGGAACCACGCTAAAGCTGGAACGGGTCGGCGCCTTCACCGGCCTGACTCATGCCACCTACACGGCCCGCAGTGCCGATGGCGCTTCCGCTACCGGGACGATGTTCGTTCGGGTCCGCCCTGCCGAAACCCACTAACGGGAGCTTTGTACGAAGAGGAGCCGCACCAGCTGGTGGCACCTCTTCGGATCGTTGGTCGGGCGTCGTTCAATGCGTTTCTGCCGGTCAGAACCGGCGGATCGCGATGGCAGCTTGTTTCATCACTCTATCACAAGATACTATATGGATACCACGTAGTATCGGGTAGCTATCGGATAGCTTAGTTCTATCCCGATGGCTTCGATGTGCGTCTGAGCTTTCGCTGCGACTGATTCGTGGAATAGGAAATTCTACTCGAAAGCACGAATTGCTCACCGCGAACTCTACTCGAAAGCACTAATCTGAGGGCAAATTCTACTCGAAAGCACGAACGATTTTTCGAAATTCTACTCGAAAGCACGAACCGTAATGGCTTTCGCGCCGCATCAAATGCTGCGAAATTAGCGAACCGGCTGCTGCCTTATCGGCACAGCCATCTGCAATGCTCTGATTTGAAGAAGGATCGGCCGTGATCACCTAAAAGAAAGCCCGGCACGAAGGCCGGGCATCCTGATGAGGTAGGAACAACGTCGCCAAACGTTTTTCCAGAACAACAACTACTGGATCGTTCCTACCCCATCCCGAACCCGTTTTCAAGGATGCGCGCTTCGCGCCACGGTATCTTTTTGCCTGGATGACGGCCCTCCCACGGAGGGACGAATGGGAACGCATAGCCTGAACATGGCTCTCGAAGCGGCTCTGGCCACAGCGCTTGGCCGCGCTAAAGGCGCGCGCAAGACGCGATCGGGCGGGCACCACCGCACCGGCGCGCCGGTGCTGCGCGACAGCGTGGAAGCCGGGACGTTCGAACATGCGTTCTTCGTGTCGCCAGGCAAGGGCGAGACCGACCGCCTGCTGCGTGCCGCGCGCCGCATCCTCGATGCCGGACGCCAGCTGCGCAGCGAGGCGCGCAGCGGCGCCCGCACCCTCACCCCGGTTGAAAAGCTCCTGACCACGCTGACCTCCGCCAGCGTCCGGGTCTTCGAAGAGATCCTGACGCTCGCACGCCTCAACAAGGGCAAAGTCTATCCCAGCTATGACCGTTTGGCCGAAGCGACGAGCCTGGGCCGGGCCACCGTGGCACGTAGCCTGCGCATCCTGGAAAGCATCGGCTTCCTGGTACGCCAGCGCCGCTTCAAGCGGATCGAGGACGCCGAAGGGCCAGGCCCGCGCTACGAGCAGACCTCGAACGCCTATCGCACATTCCTGCCGAAGATCGTCGCAGCTTATCTACCCCGCTGGATGCGCCCTGCCCCCCTGCCCGACGACGTCGAGCACCATGCACAAAGCCAGGCTGAAGACATGGAGCATATGGTCAAGACGCTCACCTGCCGGGAACTGGCCGAGACCCATGTCGGCGGAGCGCTGGGCAAAGCCCTCGCCCGCTTGGGAGCTGCTCTCGATCGGGATTTGGAGCGGAATGAGCGCGAGTCTCAAAGTGATCCTCAACCGCTAAGCAATTCATCTAATAAAACTCAATATCGAGTTGGCCTAGACGGCCAACAGCCCTTCGCCTGACGGCGAACCCAAATTCGCCCTCTCGCTTACACACTCATGCCATCAAAACCGGATACTCAGGATGCGCCGCTTTGCGGCGCAAATGCTCCCAAGGGAGCAAGCCGGCCTGGCGATGGCCAAACGATTACTTTGTGCAACCGGCAAGGTCGCCAAGGTAATAGTGGTACCAAATAGTACCGTGCGATATCATCAGAGACTTCTACGTAATGACAGAAACGCTCGAAGAGACGCGGAGTACCGGCCTAACTGAAGCTTCCAGTTGCAGCTGCCACAAGATTCTCCTTGTGACACGACATTGTTCGCGGCGACACTAAGCTCGACTTTGTACGTTTTTGGTCAGGTCCAGGTCCAGAAGATGCTGTTTTCAGCGACGTGGTCGAGTGCTTGATCGAGAGGGAAGACGCATCCGCCCATATCATCGATATCTTCCCATTTTCGCTGGTGTGACCAGTAGCCGAGCCTGACTTCGTCACGCGTGCCGACAGGCTTGAGGCGGGCGATCGGTGCCTCGGTTGCCAGCAAATAGAGATGGTAAGCGCCTTTGTTCTCATACCATCCGACGCCGCCGCCGTTGGCCGCGTCGAACGTTTCGATGCGCAAAATGATTTCCTCGTCTTTCATGGTGCATCCATTGTCGCCGTCAGGTCACAGCATATTCGAGTCACCTCACCGCATGGCAACAGCCTAAGCGTTGCAACGTGCTTCAGTCAGGATTCGAAGCATGGGATGTTGCACCAGAACAAGGCCGTGATCGGCGATCCCGTCCCTCAGATCCTGCGCCAATGGCTGCAGGCATGGCGTCCCTGCTTTACGGCTCCCAGTTGGGAGCATGTACTTGTTCTTGTGATGGGGGGCCTGCTGGCCACGGGCAAACGGACCGTCACGTCTTGCCTGCGTGTGACCGGCCGGGCCGATGCTGCCAACTTTGCAACCTATCACCAGATCCTCAACCGCGCCCGCTGGAGCTCCCGCGCCGTTGCCAGGCGTTTACTGGGCATTGTGGTCGAACGGCTCGTCCCCGATGGTCCTGTGGTCATCGGTATGGACGACACCATTGAGCGGCGATGGGGGCGCCGGATCACCGCACGGGGTATCTACCGCGACCCGGTCCGCTCCAGTCACGGCCATTTCGTCAAAGCTAGCGGACTGCGCTGGCTCAGCTTCATGGTGCTCACCCCGGTGTCATGGACCCGCTTGATCAAGGCGCTGCCAGTCTTGACGTTGCTCGCTCCTTCGGAACGATCCAATCATCAACGCGGCTGTCGTCATAAATTGCTGACGGACTGGGCCCGGCAGGGCGCGCTGCAGCTGTCTCGCTGGCTGCCGGGTCGGCGGATCATCTTCATTGGCGACAGCAGCTTTGCTGTCCACGAACTGGCACATGCGATTGTCCGCCGGGCCACACTCATCAGCCGACTGCGGCTCGATGCCAACTTGTTTGCACAGCCTGCGAGGCGAACGGCACGCACGATGGGGCGCCCCGCACAGAAAGGGCGAGCACTACCAAAACTCAAGACGCTCCTCGCCAATCCGGCGACACGCTGGACCAGCATTCTCGTCTCTGCCTGGTATGGCCATGCGGGCGGCAAGACGCTCGAGATCACATCTGACATCGCCCTATGGTACAGGCCCGGCACCCCGGTCTTGCCGGTTCGCTGGGTCCTGGTTCGCGATCCTGACGCAAAGCGCGACCCGCAGGCCTTCTTCAGTACCGACATCACTCTCGAGCCCGCCGAGATAATCGCCCTCTACGTCCGCCGATGGCAGATCGAGGTCACCTTTGCAGAAACCCGCGCTCACCTTGGTGTCGAAACACAGCGCCAGTGGACCGACAAAGCCATAACGCGAACCACGCCGGCGCTGCTGGGTCTCTACAGCCTAATATCGCTATGGGCCTGCGATCTGTTGACCATTAAAAGCACCCCTTATTCCGCCGCCTGGTATCGAAAAACCAACCTGACATTCAGTGACGCCATCGGAGCTGTCCGTCTCCAACTCTGGGTCGGCGACATTAATCAACACTCCCCGCCGCACCCAGAACCGCACTATATTCCCACAACCCGCCTAAAACGCATGGCTCAGGCACTATGCTTCGCAACCTGATCGTACAAAGCCGAGCTAAGTGTCTGATTCAAAATTATCCTCTCGGATTTCATGACCTCGCGATGCGTCGGGCAAAGAGCTGGATCGATGCGATGAAGAGCCATGCGGCTGCCGACGCGATGGTTTGTTCGAAGTCCTTGGCGAGCCGCCGGTTCCGGTTCAGCCATGCCAGCGTGCGTTCGACCACCCAGCGCCGGGGCAGCACCTCGAAGCCTTTCGCTGCATCGGACCTCTTGATGATCTCGATGGTCCATTTGCCGAAGCGGCGCAGAGCGTCCTTGAGCTTGTCTCCGGCATAGCCTCCGTCAGCGAAGACATGGCGCAGCCAGGGGAAGCGCCGAATGATTTCGGCTAGCACCATCGGCGCGCCGTCGCGGTCCTGGATGTCGGCGGTGTGGATCACGGCATGGACGAGATTTCCTTCGGTGTCGGTGAGGATGTGGCGCTTGCGCCCTTTGATCTTCTTGCCCGCATCATAGCCACGAGGCCCTCCGCTTTCCGTAGTTTTCACGCTTTGGCTATCGATCACGCCGGCGCTGGGCGAAGCCTCCCGGCCGTGCGCCTCGCGTGCAAGCATCAGCAGTGTGTGATTGATCGTCAGCCACAGCCCGTTGTCGCGCCAAAGATAGAACCAGTGCCGCACAGTCGAAACAGGCGGAAAACAAGGCGGAAGCATCCGCCAGGGCAAGCCGCCGCGCAGCAAGTATAGGATAGCCTCGACAATGCGCCGCAGCGACCATTTGCGAGGTCGCCCAACATGTGATGCTGGTGGCAGCAGTGGTTCCAGAACCGCCCACTCGGCATCAGTCATATCACTTGGCAAAGTCAGCCCGCTTCGCGCATGAAGGGCGCGAGTGGTATCGGTCCACATCGTTGAATCCATGGTAGTTTTTGGCGAAACCCGTGAATCAACGATAGGTGAGGCCGTCAAGCTAACCTGCTGATACCACTCAACTTAATTTCCGATCGGGCTCTAAGGGAGATGCCACGGAAATCTGGCGGAAGGCGCGAAACAATGGGCTCCGGCGAAAGACGATTAGTGAGGCGCATTATAGTCAAGAAGGCAGGACCAAATTTGCAGGCAATCAGGCCTGGCTCGGATCTTGAATGTAACAACAAAGCAGGCGCTGTTCGAGACATCAAGGGTGTTTGCCGATCGAGGATAGTCCGCAATAAAGACTGTTTTCGGCAGATGGCTATCCATTAGGTAGCTCATGATATATTTTGGGTACCAATTTATATCCGTGAGCGACTTTCCAATGGCACATAGGCCGGCAAATCAAATCCGCTGGCGATGCTTTCATGACGCCTAACGTCTAAAATGCGAAAAAATCGTATGCCGGATTAAGGCATGTTCTTGCCGCGTCATGTTTGACACTGGACTTGTAACCTTAGATAGCCTGCGGACGACAGAGACCGCAGCCATCCATGATAATTCCGACCAATGCCCGCATCGCCAGGCTGCCTTATCTCCGGACATTCCTGGCCGATCAGCCCAATGTGGTGATCGGATGGGGCCGTAAGCCCTCAGGCCGCTGTGCGGAACGGATTGCCCGCATCCTCCGAAGCCGGCTTGCCCTTCTGGAAGACGGATTCGTTCGTTCCTTCGAGCGAGACGAGCCGAGCATGTCGGTCATTTTCGACGATCTGGGCGTCTATTACGATGCCCGCACCGTCTCTCGCATCGAACAAGTCATTGCGGCCGGTGCGGATAATGTGCAGGCAAAGCGAGCCCGCGGACTGGTGACGGCCTGGCAGGCGGGCGGCATTTCCAAATACAACCATGCCCCGGACCATGAGGGCACCCTTCCTGATCGTTACGTCTTGGTCGCGGATCAGAGCCATGGGGATCTTTCGGTGACGGGGGGGCTGGCTGATCAGGCTAGCTTTGCCACCATGCTCGGTGCGGCGCTGGCTGAAAACCCGGATCATGAAGTGCTCGTAAAGGTTCATCCGGACGTGTTGACCCACCGCAAACGTGGCAATTTTTTGCCGAAGGACCTGGAGCACCCACGCATTCGCCTTATCGCTGACGGCAGTCACCCCGTGCGGCTTCTGCGGCATGCTGCATGCGTTTACGCGGTGACTTCGCTCATTGGTTTCGAGGCCTTGCTCTGGGGCAGACCTGTGCGCTGTTTCGGGATGCCGTTCTACGCCGGGTGGGGCCTGACCGGCGATCATCTTGCCGCTCCTGCCCGGCGGGGCGCAGCCAGGTTGGAGGATCTGGTCCATGCCGCCTTTGTTGCGCAGGCGCGCTATGCCAACCCCGCCGACGGCACGCCCTGGCAGGTGGAACAGGCCATAGCCTATATGGCCCGGCAGCGCGCGGCTCGGTTTGGACCGCCAATATCCCGGCCATGACATCGCGCCTGCCCACGACCGACCTCTATTTTGCCCATGCTTGCCATGACTGGATTGGCAAGTGGTGGACTCGTGGTCTGGTTCGAGCCGTGGGGAAGAACTGTTTCGTCGCTGGAGACACGTTACTGCTGGTCCGGCGCGACGAGAACGCCCTGATGCAGCGTGCGCTCGATTGGCCTGGGCGTTTGGTCTATCTGATCGACGACGACATTGCGGGAGCAGCGCAAAGCCTTGCCTTGCCGGCGGACTATCGGCGCAGGTTGGCGCAATTCAATCGTGAATTCCACCGTGCTTTGCTGGAAAGGGCAGACATCTTGCTGGTGTCCTGTGAGCCGCTTGCCGCACTGTTCACGCAGGATCCGCGCATCAAGGCAAAGGTGAGGCAGATCTTTCCCTATTGGCCGCTCGATTTCGCGGACGATCGGCATTTTGCAGGATTGGGAAATGGGGCGCCGCTGCGGATCGTTCATCTTGGCAGCGGCAGCCATGCGGGAGCCTTCGCCGCGCTGGCCCCTATCTTGGCGGAACTTCTCGATGGACCTGTCGAAGTCAGGCTAACTTGCTTCGGCCGGGAATTGCCCCCCGGCCTCCCGACCAGCCATCCCAAGATACAGAGATTGAAACCGATGCGCTGGCCCACTTACCGGCGATGGCTTGCGCGGCAGCGTTTCCATCTGGCACTCTATCCGCTGGAACCAACCCCGTTCGATGCGGCTCGCTCGGCCAACAAGATTGTCGAACATGCGATCGTCGGTGCGGTGGGCCTTTATCCAGAAGACTGGCCGCTTGTGCATCTGGCGGGGGGAGGCTGCCTGACCGCTCCCGCCGACCCTGCCGATTGGGGGCAGGCGCTGAAGCATGCAGTCAGGGGCCGGACCGAACTGGCAGGACTTTCGCGACAGGCCGCTCGATCAGTGGCTTTGTATAACGATCGCGCGGTCCAACGCGCCTTGTGGAGTGACGTGCTTGACCTCCCCTTCGCCTGATAGTTCCCTCAAACTCGGGTTCTGGCGTGATTTCCTGCGAGTTCTGCGACGGCGGCCTCGACAAGCCTTGGGTGCACTTTACTGGTATGTGCAAGGTCGCAAGGTTCGTGCGCGTAATCGGCTACGCGTAAGTCAGACGCAATCTTCCGATGCATACGCGATCTGGATTTCCAAGGTCGAACGGCAGGAAGACGTTATTGCCCAAGCTCCCGCCGAAATCGAGCGATGGACTCTGCGGCCGCTTTTCTCCGTGATCGTGCATCAAGCTTCAATCCCGGATGCAATAGGTTTTGGAGAGATCCTCTCCAGCCTCGAACGGCAATGCTACCCCGATTGGGAATTGGTGATTGTCCCCTCTTCAAAAGGGGCGAAGGGCATAGGTTTCGAACAGGGAGATGCTGTGCGCATAGCCCGAACTGCGAGCGACAATCCTGCTGATGTGCTTGCTATCGGCATGGTCGAGGCAGGGGGAGATTTCATCCTTCCTCTCGTTGAAGGTGCTCTGCTCTCTCCCACTGCGCTGTATCGTTTCGCTCAGGCTTTACAGGCTGATCCCGAGGCTGACGTATTCTACGGCGATCATGATCGGATCAATGAAGAAGGACAGCGCAGTTCCCCTTGGTTCAAACCCTTGTGGAACGAGGAAATGTTCCTTGCGCAGGATTATATCTCTCCTGCCTGCACCATCCGCACTGAAGCCTTGCGTTCTCTACCGAACTCTTCAGGTCTCACGCTCTACTCGCTCCTGCTAGGATTGAGAGATCGATCGCATTTCGTTCGCGTGCCTTATGTGCAGACGCATATCGCATCACAGATTACGGATAGCGATGATCAGCCTGATCGCTTGCTTGCCGTACAGAAAACCTTGGGAGATCGTGCGGAAGTCAGTTCTGGCCCCTTCGGCACCGTCCGAGTAGCTTGGCCCTTGCCTTCTTCCTTGCCCTTGGTCAGCATTATCGTGCCCACACGGGACCATGTGAAGCTGCTACGGCCTTGCATTACAGGGCTTCTAGAGAGGACCACCTACCCCTCCATGGAGATCATCGTCGTCGATAACGGTAGCCGAGAGCCAGCGGCGCTTGATTATCTGCGTCAATTGGAAGCGCACACCCAGGTGCGCGTGCTACGCTATGATCACCCTTATAATTACTCGGCAATCAACAACTTTGCCGTCGAGCATGCACGGGGAGAGTACCTGTGTCTGCTCAACAACGATACCGAGGTGATCGAGGGCGATTGGCTGACAGAGATGATGCGGCATGCTGTACGCCCGCATGTCGGCGCAGTAGGGGCAATGCTATTATATGATGATGGCTCGATCCAGCATGCTGGCGTGGTTGTTGGCCTGAAACAGGCAGCAGGACATGCTCATCGTTTTCTGCCTCAAGACCAACCGGGGTATTTCCGGTACCCGCATGCGGCTCATTACGTCAGCGCCGTAACCGCCGCCTGTCTCGTCGTAGAGCGTAGCAAGTTTGACGCCGTTGGTGGGCTGGACGATCGCGGTCTGGCGATCGCCTTCAACGACGTCGATTTTTGCCTCAAGCTGGAGCGGGGAGGGTGGCGCAACGTCTACGCTCCGCAGGCGGTGATGGTGCACCACGAATCTAAATCGCGAGGCAGGGATGTCTCGCCTCGCCACCGCGATCGCTATGCGCGTGAACTGGCGGTGCTGCAGGAACGCTGGGGCGCGGATGGCTATGCCGATCCGCTGCATCACCCGCATCTAGATCCCGAAACCGAGGATTTCAAAATCTGGTTACCTTAAAGACATTGTGAGACATCATACGATATCTAAATGATACCATAGGATATCATTTAGATATCTAGGTGATATCATGCGCTATTTTTGCCTGCCAATGCTTCAAGTGCCTGTTCCAGCACCGCGCCCAGCGGCAGGTCTAGTTCATCCGCGATACTATAGAGGCGAGCGATCGTTTCTTCGGTAGCCTTGATGTTGATTTGCTGGTTCCGTCCGGTCGTGCGGCGACGGGGCTGCCGGCCCGTGTTTGTCGGAATCTGTGTGTTCGCCGGCGTTAGGCGCGACGGACTGGGAGCAGGGGCCTTCTTCGCGGCAGGAGCGGCTTTAGCTGCAGCCTTGCGGCTTGGGAAACCGCTGGCTTCGGCGATTTCGTCGATCGCGGCCGCCGGCACCGGCTTTGCGCCACCTTGCGGGGTGAAATCGTCCAGATCGCCGAAGGGGTTGGCCCTGCTCATTACGCGGTCTCCGTCTGATTGGGAATGCGGGCGGCGCGCAACCGCTCAATCACCTCGGCGGCGAATTGCTCGGCATTCGCCTGCGCTTTGTCTAGATTGGACACCTCACGCGGGTCGAGGTTCTCCAGTGTTTGCTGGAACGAAAACACGGCGCGGAAC
>CALMPB010000193.1 GCA_937871985.1 uncultured Burkholderiaceae bacterium | reverse complement strand
GTTCCCCCGCCATGAACGACCATCGCCTGTGCGCGACCCAGTTGCAACGTGAATTGGCCATGCACCTCAGGCACCTTGATGTAGGGGCCTTCGTGGGTGGGCACCAGCAGCTTCATGACGCCGTTGTTCTGGGCGAAGATCGCTGGGATGGCTTCTCCCGCCCTGAACTGGAAGTAGGTATTTCGACCGTCGTCAAACACCTGCACGGGTGTGGCCCTGAGGCTTCCAGAGCTCATGTAGGTGAAGTCGTAGGCACCAACCTGTTGCTTGGCGCTGCCCACGGCCACGTTCGCGTTGAGCAGGACGATTGCGGCTGCAGCCGCCGCCCTGGTGAGTTTGGCTTTCATAGGGATACCCTGTTAGCGGCGGTTGTAGGCGCGCGGAAACACCATGTCGCTCACGACTTCGACGTTGATGCGCTCACCTTGGCGCACCGTGATGGTGGGCGGGATGACCTTGTTTCGATCAAGGATCGACTTACTGACGTCGACCAGCACTTCGCCGGCGGCACCCTTGATGCCCCCGCCTTCGTTACCGATCGTCGTGACGCCGGTGGGGGCGGTAGTCTTGTCGGCCAGCACCGCTATGAAGAAGCTCGACGCGAACATCTTCAGGAAGTGGTTGTTGACTTCGCCCCCGATACCGGCCGCGCCCCTGAGGTCGGAGCCCGGTGCCGGCGGCATGTCGAAACTGGTGCCATCGGGCAGGATCAGCCGCTCGAAGGCGAACAGAATGCGCGCCTGACCGATCTTCACGTTGGAGTCGTACTTGCCATCGAGCACGCTGCCCTTGGGGATCAGGAGTTGTCCTTTGCCAAGGCTGTCGTAGATATCCAGCGTCGTGTATGCAGAGATTCGCCCAGGCAGATCGGAGTTGATAGCGCGGCCCAGCACGGCGGGGATTACCTTTCCCTGCATCAACACGAGATTTGCAGGCGCCTGGTAGCTCTGCAGCACCTTGCCACCGCGGGTTCTTCCCCCGACCTCGCCGGCGTACTCCTTCATCCAGGAGGTCGGACGGGGGCCGCCTCCTTCTTCCTCCTGCAGGCGCCGGATAGCCAGGTCGATGCCGGGGTCCAGGCCTTCACCTTGGGCACCCTGACCGCCTGCGAGTTCAGCGAGTCCTTGGCCAGCAGCCAGTTGCTGCGCCGCGCCAAGCGCCCTCCCTGCTGGCGTCATGCCAAGAGCACTCCTGGCCTGCTCCTCGCGCCCATCAAAGTCCACCACCACCGCCTTGGCCAGACGAATCTCTGCCTCACGCTCCGCGTCCCGAATCGCTTGCTGTTCGCGCGCGGCTTGCTGGTCGGATCGGGTCGGCGTAACCACTGGCGTGACGCTTTCCTTGTCCAGCTCTGACATTGGCTTCTCGTAGAGACTGGCCGTGTTGTTCGGGCGCCGCACACCTTCCGGCACCACACTCGAATCCTCTTGTGCGGCAGCAATCTCCTCGTCGATGGATTGAGGCTTGCCTACGACTTGCCCCACCGGCGCCTCGGTCGGCTTCACGGCCAAGTCAGCCGGTTGCGAGGGGCCCCCACCGAGCAACAGAGACGTGGCCACGCCCAAGCCAAGCACGCCAGCGGCGAGCACAGCCAAGGTGGACTTCTTCAACGGAATGCCCGGCTTGGGCTCTTCCGGCGCAATGATCGATTCTTTGGACAAGCCCATATCAGTCCTGCACGACTTGACCGAGCCAGTTGCGCTTGGTGACGCGGTGCACGCGCACTTCAGGCTTGCCCAACTTGAGCACGGCTGTCTCAAGCAGGCGTTGCGCCACGATGTAGTCGCCGTTCACCGTGTAGTTCACCAAGCTGTACTCGGCACCCTCGATCACAGCGAACAGCGCCGGCTGCTCCTGCAGATCGGCGGGCATTCGGAAATAGGTGAACCTGCCGTCGTCGAACACCATGTCCGGGCGGAACGCTGCGTCCCCTTCGATGCGATAGTTGAAACGCATGCTCGACGGATTGATCCCCAGAGTCCCCGCATCGCGGTTCTCGGGCACAGCCCTGCCATCCCCGGCGTGGGCCGAGGTGGGCGCGGCACTTGCCACTGGGCCTGCCGTGAGGGGGGTGGGACGATCCGCGCCTGACATGGCGCCGCCGGCGGCCTCCGAAGGGTCTATCTCCAACACCAGTTCCGTGGCGTAGACCCAGGACACGCGTTGGTACCACTTGCGTCCATCGCCCGTGGACTTAAGTACGAACTGATACGGACGCTTGTCCGTCAGCACCGTCAGGGACGTCTCCAGGTCCTCGTAGCGCGGCTTGAGGAAGAGGTTCTTTCGGTTCTTGGTCGGCGTGATCTCCCAGTTGGACGTGTCGCCTGCGGCCACAGACATGATCAGCTCATCGGGCGCAAACTGAAGGTGCGTTACCGCGCGTGGCTTCGTGAGCACCAGGAAGGTGTTGTCAGCGTCGAACTGGAACTCCACCAGTCGGGTGTCGCCGCGCAGCGGCGTCGCGACGAGCTCGGCCGAGGCTGGCTGGTGGGTCAGCAACGCCGACGTCACAGCGAGCACTGCGCTCAAGCCGCGCGCCTTGGGCATGCTCAAGGGGAATCGGATGTTGGTCTTCACTGCGCGCGCTCCTCGGCATCGCTAAAGTAGGTGACAAGAATCCCCAGTGGGTTAGCCAGCAGCTCGGCCTCCTGGGTTGCGGGCGTCAGCCGGTAATTCAGGGTGACGCGGTATCGCTTGATGCGATCTGCGCTGGGCGCGCTCGAACCAACCCGCTCGGTGGTTGTGATGAAGATGAAGGCCGTTCCGCGGGCGCTTGCGTCGACGGCCGTCACCTTGACCTCGCGCGCCAGATCCTTCTCGTTGCGGATGCGCTCAAACACGCGTTCGCGCGCGCGGAACTCCGTGAACTGCGCCACGGCCTTGTCAGCCGCGCGGCTGTTGGCCCAACGCATCAGCTCGGACGTACGAAGCGGATCCAGGGTGTAGACGGCCTCAACCCAGCGCGCCAGCTCGGCCTTGACCACGGCCAGGTTCGGATCAATTCTTTCGACCTGGACCGGTCGGTTGACGATGCCCGTCTCAGGGTTGATCTCAACGACCCATGGGCGCACTTCCTTGAGCGGCATGAGCACCGACACGGCGGCCATTGCCGTGATCGCGAGCAGGATCGAAAGCATTGCCACCACAAACCAGCGGGCTGCATCCACTTTGGATGAGCCGTAGATCTCGGCGAACGCAGCCATCCCCTTGCCAAAAACAACTGCCGGGGTGTTGGGCTGGGTTGCCATTGCAGCGATGGCGTCAACCTTTTTCGCTTTCTTGCCGTGCGTTTCCTCGGCGGGGATCAGCGGGCCGTTTCCCTCGGTGGATCTGGAGCGTTTGAACAGAGACATGAGCGGTACCTTTCCCGGACGATGCTAAGGACGAAGTACCCACAGGCATGGGCGTCCAACGTCTGCGTTTCACCGCATAGACCCGGGAAATGCCGCTCGAACGGCCGTTTCAGGACGAAAAAAAGCCAGCTCGGCGGCTGGCTTCATTGGAGCTGATTGGATCCTAGAACCACAGGGCCCAGCCCCAGCGTGCGATCGCAGCCCCGCCGAGCAGGACACCAACTATTGCACCCACAACCACCCAAGGCTGCTCAGTGGCGATCTTTGTCACCGACAACCGAACGGCAAGGCTCGGCCGGTCATCGAGTATGGCCTTTCGCTGTTGCTGCAAGTACTCAAAGGCCTCGCTCTCTTCGACCTGCTCAAGTGCGTACTCAATCTGCTGAAGGCGGTCGTACAGGCTAGCGGTAGGAGGGAGTCCTTCGTACCAGAGCTTGACGCTTTCGAGTTCGGACCGCTCATGTCCCTGCTCCTGCTCCGCCGCGGCGCGCGGGGCCACCCCTTCTTGGCGTGCTGGCTTGCCATGCAACGCTGCAAGTACATCGAGGATGCGCAACCGCTCGCCCTCAGGAAGGGCCAGGATTTGCTGCAGCAGTTCTTCTGTCTTATTCATCGAGAATCCATCTGATCGGTGCGGAATTATTTACGTTAGACAAGCGCGCGATCTGAATCGCTCGCCGCCCGTTTCAAGATTCGCGTTTCTTCCTGGGGCACTGGCGGGATTGCTCCCGCCTGATCTCCACCAGTCCACGCGCTTTCGACCGTGTTGCCGGTCACGTTTCGGCGTTCCTCGCCGTACGCATAAATGTTCTTCGCCGCGTTGTGGTCGCGGTCGTGGATCGCGCCACAGGCGCTGCAAACCCATCGGCTGACACCCAGCACAACGCCTTGTTCATGTAAGCCGCAGTTGCTGCAGGTCTTGCTGGTCGGCTCCCATTGACCCACCTCGACCAAGCTTCGCCCGGCCCAGTCAGCCTTGTAGCGCAGCATGCTTAGGAACATCCCGACGCTGGCGTCGGCGGTGCTCTTGGAAATGCTGCGGTTCTTCGCCCAGCCCTTGATGTTGAGGGTCTCGACCTTGATCGTCTGCGCGCAGGCCACGATCTCACTGGTCGCCTTGTGTGCGTAGGCGTTGCGGATGTTGGCGATTCGCTGGTGCAGCCGTGCGACGGCCTGCTTGGCCTGATTGTGGCGGTTACTCCCTTTGACACGGCGACTCATCCGACGCTGGTATCGCTTCAGTCTCTGCTCATGCTTGCGCAGAGCGCCGAGTTTGGGCACTTCCCGGATGCTCTGCCCGTCATAGATGGTAGCCAGGGTCTTGAGGCCCATGTCGATGCCGACACACTCAATGGGTGCAGCATTCATCTCCGGTGCAGCGCACTCGAAGATGCTGGCCATGAACCACTTGTCTGCCTCGCGGTAGACGCGACTGGAGAGCAGGCGCCCGGCAGGCAGGTCACCCGCCCGGAATTTCACCAGCCCCAGCTTGGGTAGTTTGACCAGGCCATCACCGAACGAAGTGTTCTGGTTGACCATGTAGACCGAGAACTGCCGGGCGTACTTGCCCCGAAAGCGCGGACGGGCGATCTTGGGCCCCTTGCGCTTGCCAGAGATGCTGTTGAACCAGTTCGCCAAGGCTTTGTGGAGATCATCGGCTAGCGTCAGCAGCGAGTGCGCGGGGATGTCGGAGAGCCATTCTGTCCCCTCCATCTTTTTCATGGCGACGATCAGGGACTGGATTTCTGCCTTGCTGGGCCAGCAGCCGTTGATATCGCGCGAAGTGAACACGCAGTCCAGAGCTGCGTTCCAGACGTAGCGCAGCCCACCCTGCCAGCGGCGCAGGGCTGAGACCTGCTGCTGGTTAGGGTAAAGGCGCAGCACGGCAGCGCGGGTGATCTTGGCCTCGTTCATGCGGTCAATGCCCTCCAGCTCAGCGGGCGACCAAACATCGAGCCGAGAACTGCATCAAATCGCTCCATCCGGCTCATCCGCCGCATGTTCCAGCGCACGGCCAGCTCTCGCAGATACCTGTCTGCGTGCTTGATGCTGAACCAGTGCCAAACGCCAGCGATGGCGCGTCTGATGGTGGCGTTGAAGCTGTCAACGCTGTTGGTGTGTGCACATGCGACGGCTAGCGGACCGCGCCTGGACCATTTTCCCTTGCTGTGGTTCACGCGTAGGTGCGCTGGGAAGCGCTTGCCGATCCATCGATAGGCTGGCAGCTCGTCGGTGACGAGCACAGAATCTCGGTCGAGCCAATCGAACACTGCCCCCGCGATGGTTCGCTCGCTGTGGGGTCGGCCCTTGCGTGCTTTGGCTTTACCGTCGCGCTCAACCGCAGTGATCGGCATCATCTTGCGGGAGCCGCCGCGCCCCCTTGGGTTGGTCATCATCGCTGTCGCGCTTGCTCTTCGTATCGCGGCGGCGCTTCCCGCCGATGTAGGTCTCATCGACTTCAACGATGCCCTTGAGAGTGAAATCGTCGTCCGCCAGAAGCTGGCGAATCCGATGACACAAGAGCCAGGCGGTTTTGTAAGAGATGCCCAGCTGTCTGCTGATGACCATTGCCGAAACGCCTTTGCTCGAGGTGGCGATCAGGTAGATAGCCATGAACCAGGCCGGCAGCGGCAAGTGAGTGCGCTCCATGGGCGTGCCAGCAGTCACGCTGAACTGCTTTTGGCAGGCTCGGCATGCCCAGGTGCGCGGCTGCGCCGTCTTCCAGGCATCCGAAATGGAGCCGCACTTGTCGCAGACGGGACCATGCGGCCAGCGCGTGCGTGCGAGGTACTCGACGCACTGCTCCTCTGTGCCAAAAGTGTCTGCGAACTGTTTTAGGTCCATGCCGACATTGCGTCACAAGACTTGTCTAAAGTAAATAGCGCCGGATCGGTGCACGCGCTCGCCTACGCTCACTCATCGAACGCAAGCAGGCCAGCGCTAGCCGCCTTGGCGATTCGGGTGCTGCTCGGCTTTCTTGTGCTGCCGTCTGAGGAGACGGCCTTGAACCCGCATGCTTCCAGCGACTTCGTCGCCCGGCGCGGCTCTGCCATCACCTTCCAGTCCACCAGGGCGTTCCACACGAGGCCCACGTATCGCTCGTTGTAGCAGCGCGTGACTGAGTGATAGGCGCCCACCGCGAACCAGGTGTTCCCATACTGGCGATACTGCTTGGCAAGGTGCCATGCCGCCACGTAGGTCGACACGCAGGGGTCGAGAAGATCGGTCCCGCTGATTCCGTGCTTGGATAGCTCGCGCAGATGGATCGTGTTGATCTGCGCCATGCCGATGTCTTTGGTGCCGTTCGGATTGCGATTGACCGCCCCAGGGTTGAAGTTGCTCTCCACCTTGAGGATCGCCTTGAGCACCCAGGGATTCACGGAATGGCGCTCGGCAGCGGCCACCACACATCGAGTCGCCGGCGTGAGCGCCATGTCCTCCAGGCTCGTTATGGCTTCTGCCGTCTGGGCGCGCGCACCGCCCGCAATCAGGACGCCTGTCAGCAGCAGGCCCAACATTCGAAGCATGGTCAAAGCACCGTCCTGACTGCCTGCTCGAGATCGGCTTGGCTGACCACGACCGGCGTAGCGCGCCGCGAGATCGCCCGATTGAGCGCGGCCTGGGCCACGGCTTCGGCGTTGGCGATACTCTCCCCCTCGACCGCCTTGCCCACCGCCGCGAGCGTCAGGCCTGCTTCCAACTGCACCTTGCGGCTGGTGAACCACTTCTCCAGGTAGGCTCCCAGTGCCTCGGCGCTGGGGCGCTCGAAAAGCACCTTCTCGGTGAACCGGCCACCACGCAGCAGAGCGGCATCAATCTGCTCAGGGTTGTTGGTCGCTGCGATCCACACCACATCCTTGACGCGGTCGTTGACGCCATCCATAAGCGTGAGCAGCTTGTTGGTGGCTTCGGTGTTGGGCGAGTAGTCGCGGCTCTTGAGCAACTCGTCAGCCTCATCCACGAAGATAATGCAGGGGCGCAGTTCCTTGGCCTTGGCGTAGAGCTTCTCCAGCGATTTGGGGTCGCGAGCGAGGTCCGCACCGGTGGCGGGCAGAAAGGCCCAGTCGATGGCTTTGGCCAAGGCTTTGGCGGTGGCCGTCTTGCCCGTGCCGGGCGGGCCGTAGAACAGCACGCCGGTGGGCAACGTACCGCCGTGGAATTCCGTATGCTCGGGATCGGCCATGCGCCCGGCGACCAGCTCAAGCATGTCGCGCGTGGTCGGCGTCAGTACAAGATCTTCCATGGGTTTGACGTTCTCCAGGGTCGTGCCCTTGCGGCCTTGCAACGTGCGCAGCGCGCCCATGAAGTCTTCGAAAGCCGGTCGGGTCTTGCCCTCGCGTTGGAGATAGGACGGCAGTTCTTCGGTCACGGCCAGGATGCGCTTGACCGAGAAGCCATTCCAACGGCGCGCGACGGCCTCGATGACAGTCTGGTCGATGGTCACACCGGGCAGGTTGGTCTTCAGACCATGCGTGAGCAGGCCAACGCGGGCCTCGCTGTCGGGCGGAGTGATCTCTACCTTGAAGTCGAAGCGGCCCTCCCGGATGCCCGCTCCGTCGAGGCGGTCGATGTGGTTGGTGGCGGCCACGAGAATGACCCGGTCCTTGCGAACGTCCACCATGAGCGTGAGCAGCGCATTGACCACATCGCGGTCCTCTTTCACGCCTTGGCCGCCGCCATCACGCGAGTCGAGGAAGCTGTCGACCTCATCAATGAACAGCACGCAGGGTTGATTGGCACGCGCCTCGGCAAACACGGCGTTGATGCGCGAGGTCTTCTCGCCCACCCAAGGGCTAGCCACATCGGCAGCGGAGAGTTGGAACAGGGGAAGCTTGAGCTCGCCCGCCAGCGCTTCGGCAAAGACGGTCTTACCGTTGCCTGGCTCGCCGGAGAGCAAGATACCGTTGCGAGCGGCCTTGCCATCACCGCGGCGAGCCACGATCGCGTTGGCGGCGTCTTTCAGGCGAGCCTTGATCTCGTTGTTGCCGAAGATGTCGTTGAAGGTAATCTTCGGGTGGGTGCGGCGCGCCACGGACTTTTCCACCTTGGCGTCCTGCCTCACCGCGCCACTCGAGACTCGGGTCTTGGTGGTGAATCTGCCAGATGCCAACGGCCCGTACCGACCCAGGACCGAGAGGATGGTCATCCAACCAGCGTACACCGCCGGCACCACCGTCTCGGCACCACGAGGAACATCGGAGAAGAACAGAACCTGCCCCAAGAAGCACGCACCCAACACAGCCAGTACAGGTGCAAGATTCAACATGAAATCCGAGTAACCGGCGCTCAGATCGCCTAGCAACAAACGGGCAAACATCCGCCACAGCAGAGAGCACAGGCCCACCGCCGACAAGATGATCAATGGAGGCACTAGGGCGGAGGGCTTTTGCAGCGTCCCAAGTTGAATACCAGGCCCCCAATCCATGAAGCCTCGAAACGTCATCCATGCAATCGCCAGCAGCCAAAAGCCTGCGACGATGAAAACAATGAACCTGCTGAGTACGGTCCCGGAGACTTCCAGGGCATCGACAACGAAGTGGAAAAAGCGCTTGAACATAGGGGCTCTGATCTGGTACTGCACTCAAGTTACCAGAGGACTTTCAAATAGCAACATCTGTCGCGCGCTTTTTTTCTTCCGATTGCGCCCTCGTCCGCGCGTTCGCGACTCTGCTATAGCCGCGGTCATAACCTGCCTTTTGCGCCCCGGTGCGGTACGCCATATCACGGTCCTTTCCGGCTTTTGCGTGCCTTGCCCCTCTCCAGGCTGAGGCCCCGCCAGCGATTCCACTGCCCAATGCTCCGCCCATAGCGCCCAAGGGCTTCGAAGCCGTGGAAGCCGCGATACGCCCAGTCGGCGCTTGCGTCAGGCCTCTGATGCCATTAAACCCTGTGGAACCCGCACTCCCCGACAGCAATCCGGTCGCGATCGACGGAACCTGAAGCAGCAACAGTGAGGCGAGAAGGGACAGAATCATCATCACAGCGTGCATCAGCAGGTCCACCGCCATCTTCTCGGTAGCCGTAGCCTGCGCTGCCTCCGCAACCATTTGCGCGTTCACTGTGCTCAATGCCGCAAGTATCGCCCCGGCCGCTGTCAGTACAAACGCGAGCACGATCTTCATCATGCATGCACCCAGGAAGAACCTCAGCCAGGAATCAAAGATCCACGACAACGGCTTGAACATGAAGAACGGCACCATGATTGGCGCAAGCGCCAACACCAACGATAGGGAGACGAACGACATGACCACGGTTCCCATTCCGACAACCGCGGCAATCACCAAGAACAAGACAGTCAGCAACTTGGCGACAATACCTCCCAAAAGCGACACGCCTGCCGGAAGGTATGTTGATGGGGACCATCCGTCCACAATGGCAGAAGACTCCATCTGTGTGACTGTGGTGATTGCCGAGAATACGGGCTGAGCGACTACCTGCAATGCAGATGAAAGTGAGGCCATTGACCCACCGCCCAGCGCCGTGCCAACGGAGTCCATGAATGCCTCAATGCTTTTGGCAGCCGACTTGTCCAGAAAGGTATACACAAAGGCGAACGAGATCCATATCGGCACCCACTCCCCTATCAACTCGCCAAACCCCTTTCCTGCCGCCATGGTTTTGACCGACGTCCAAACCATCAATGCGATGAGGAAGAACGCAGTGATGGCATCTCCCATGCCCTTGAGACTGCCATTGGCAAGCTTGTCTAGGGCTTGACCGATGGCCTCTGACACCCGAGGCACAACGGTCTCGATGCCGCTGGCGTAAGGTTGTGCCGCAGTTGGAGCAGGGGGCTCCGGCGATTCCGCCGCACCGACAATGGCGGAAGCGAAGGCAGCAATGCACACTAACGCAATCACCATGTTGCGCGGGCGCACGATCTTCACACGCTTGTCGGACAACCATTCCATCGCCAGTTCTGCGATACGGCCGACCCAGTAGCCGAAGATGATGTTTGCGCGAATGTGCATGTTCTGCCTTGCCATTTGCGTCCTTACTTGGCCTGCAATGCCTTGGCGGCGGCCTGCTGGCGGGCGGTGATCGCCTTTTGCTGACTGTTCAGCGTCGTCATCTCGGCTGCACTACGCTCTTTTCTTTCGGCCGCATCCGCCTGAGCTCGCGTTGATTCCTGCATGGTCGCCACAATCGTTTCCGTCAGCTTTGCGTTCTGCAGCACCAGGCGGTTCATCTGCTTGTTCATGACCTGCAATGATTGCTGCAGGCCGACCGAACCCGCGATCATCGGCTCGAAGCTGCGCGCGGCTTCATAGTCGCTTTTGACCTGCTCCAGGACGGAGGCCTCGTACTGCATCCGGCTGATGGCTCGTTTGTTCTGGTTCTGAGCGTCGGCGTGAACCCTCTCCGTGTATTGCTCCCACGTGAGGCCGCTCAGTCGAGCTTCTGCCATACGGGTGTCCATCATCTTCTGCTGCTCCTCCAGCGAACCGTGCAGGGTTTCCAATGCCTTCGCATACGTGACGAGGTCATCCTGTGACTTGGTACCGTGCGGCGTGTTGCTTGGCATCGACCCGAACTTGGCGTTGTTCGCAATGTCGATGCCGTATTGCTTGTTCTGGACGGCCAGCGCTGATATCTCCGCCCTGGCTGACTTCGCCGAGTCCGATGCCACCTTGAGCAGCTGAATGTTGTTCAGGATCTGTGTCATCTCCGATGCTTTACCCCAGGCCCACGCAGAAACCGGTGAAGACAACACGATTGCAACGGCCACGATCTGGGCCATGGAATTACGCTTGGACATTGAGGACCTCCTTCAAAAACTTCATTTCCCAGTTGGCTTCTCTGGAAGCCGCATACATTGCGAGCTGCTCACGCTTGGCCTCTTGCGTCGTCGCTTCGTTGATAGCGATCACGGCATGCGGCATCTTTGTGTTGACCAGCCGCGTCACAGTCGGCCGAACCAGCAGGTAGTCGCGTTTGGGTATGGCGCCGGCCAGCAACTCCATTTGCGCATCGGTCGTGCCGAACACGGAGCGGAACAAGTCAGCTTGCTCGTGCACCGAGGATTTCACCGCCGGTAGGAAGATCTGCGTGGGAATGTTGGTCACGAAGCTGCCGATGTTGGGTAGCCGCGCGATCTCGTCGAGCGCTTGCGTAGCGAACATGACGAACGCTCGCTTCTTGCGGAAGGTACGAAGCCAGTCCTCCATCTTCTGTGCGAAGACGGGGTTGGAGAGCATGTACCAGGCTTCTTCCACGTAGATCAGCGTGGGCGTGGTCCCATTCAGACTGCGCTCGATGCAGTAGAACGCGTAGTCCATAAAGGGACTGGCCAACTGCGGCGTCTCGAGGATGCCGCCGCACTCCATGCAAACCATGTGGGTCAGCTTGAAGTTGTCCTCATCGTTGTCGAAGTAATTGGCATACGGGCCTGCGCCGTAGTCGTCTTCCGAGTCGGAGCGATCCACATACGGTGCGAGCTTTGCGGCTAGGTCTCGATTCTCCCCGGCGATCAGGGCATAGACCGCCGACAGGCGCCACGCTGCTTCAGGACTGCGCCGCAGGCCCTGTACGGCCGTGAAAA
>CALMPB010000192.1 GCA_937871985.1 uncultured Burkholderiaceae bacterium | reverse complement strand
AAGAAGGAAGCGTGGAATAGCATTGCCACGGAAGGAGCGCTTGGGGCTGCTGCGGTTGTTGGTGTGCATGGCCGCGCGGTGCCCCGTTTGACCTACGAAGCTGCGTCTTATCATGGCAAGGTCGATACCGTGACCAAGAGTCGTGCACCTACTAATGGACAAGATGCACTGAACACGTCAGTTCAAGTGAAGCAGACGTCGACGCGCCGGATTGGCATCGACTACAAAACAAGAGAATTCGTTGTGTTTGACGAAACTAAAAACTCCGTTTATCACGGCCACGTCCGTTCTTGGAAAAATCTCCATCCAGATATGCAAAATGCGTTAACGCGAGCGGGAATGGTGAATCGAAATGGGAAAATCCTCATTGACGGTGAAAAAAAATGAAATATGTGCCCCCAAGGTCTTTTCTACGCACGTCCGCAGAAGATGCGCTCGCATCGGCTGACGTCAATGTCATTTGTGAGGCGTTGGTTTCAATCGCATTTGGCTCGCCTGACTGGAGATGGGCTCAAGACACATGTCTCTCGTTTCTCCGCAATGAAAATCCGGCCCTCAGGAGGCTAGCCGCTACATGTCTCGGACACATCGCGAGGATTCATGGACAACTTGATAAGGAAGCGGTGGTTCTTGCTCTTCGAGAGTGCCTCCAAGACCCCGAGATTGTCGGTCAAGTCGAAGATGCCCTTGATGATATTCGCCTTTTTGTGCCGTGACGTTTCGTTAAATCGGATTTAGAGTGAAGATTAAATGATATACGGAGATCCGTTCGATTTTGCGTTGCAACACGACAGTGTGGAATCATGGAATTTAGATGAAAATTTTTGGAAGCATGGAGTGTTTTTTATCCACATAGATGGCCAGATTCTGGGAGGAATTGACGTCGTTGAGCTAAGAACAACCTTAAGTTTCTACGAGAGAACTGGCAATATGGAATTCATGTGTATCGAGAGTTCCCTGCGATTCAGAGAGATCTATGACTTGGGTATGAATTATTTTTACGGCAGTGAGGAAGCGCCGTTCGGCGCGGTTTATGACCTGACGTGTACGTCTTTTGGAGATAGGGGAATCTTTGTTTTCTATGCGAAAACAACCCAAAATGATGTTGTGGTTTGGAGTGAGAATGAGGGAAAAACAGTCCACGGAAAGATCCTGCCGTTGGGTACTGTACCGGCGGTTCTCCGAGAATTGCCGGGTGGTTTTAATGAATAAATGATGCGGATCGCAATGCTGCGATCAAGAATTACCTTTTGCTGGGAGGCGATCAGGCCAAGCAGCTTGCGTGGGATGAAATAGCGAAAGCGGGTGTAGCAGGAGCGGCTGCAGCCGTGGGCGCTGTTGGCTCCCGTACGACGTCGGTCGCAGGAGTGCAAGGTGGTGGGTTACCCGCAGGACAATCAATACAATTGGAGAGAGTGGGGACGAGGGCTCCAGCCTCTGCGGTGGAACCAAAATTTCCCACCTTCTCTGCTATTTGGATGAGCATCGCTAGTGATGCCCGAGCAGTAGTTCGGGACATTGAGCACAAATCAGGTGTGCCGATGCCATCCAATCAAAGGGCGCTGCTTGCAGATGAACTGCTCACCAAGGCTGCGTTCAAGCCCGAGGAAGTCCAACTTCGACAGCATTTCCACAACATCCCCCGAGGCTACCATGAGCATGTACGAGAAATTAGAGACCCGTCATTCAATGGGACGGGCGCTGTTACAGCGGCTCAGGCCTGTCTCTTCAGATGACGTGGGTGTGATGCGGCAACGGTGGCCGTCGGCACCCGACGAGTACTTTGTTTTTTTACAGGAATGGGGGCATGGTGAAATCAAGGAAGATGACTATGCACTGCCACTTTTGACGATTCAGCCGACGCTGTGTTCTGCTGCGGCAGACTACTTCTGTGACGATGGAGTCTATAAAGATGGACCTTATGAAAAAGGGGCAAAGGGGGAGGTGTGGCTGTTCGGCTGGGATAGTACTGGAACTGCATTCGGCTTCGACAGCGGGGATAGTTGGCGATTGCTGGAAATCGACAATATGCGTTGGATAACGCGGCTTAATCTGCCGTTCCTTCAGTTTGTCGAAGGGCTGCTAGTTTGTTATCCACAGCGACCGGCAAGTTTCTCGGAAGGGGTTTGGCGTGATTCGGGGGGTAATATTTATAGTGCCTAGGTAGTCAGTGACGATGTCAAATGGACAGTCTGTACTGAGTTGGTATTCACCTGACGCCGGCCCCAATCCGGTGTTTTCTCAAGCAGCCTCGGCGAACACGTCCTGTGGATCGGGCTGTTGAGTCTTGCCGGCATCGAACATCTGCGCCGGAGTTCTGCATTCGATCCTTCCAGCGATAGCGCGAATTGAGGCTGGAATTTTGCGTGTCGCAGGATTTGAAGCGAGGCTCGACTACATTTGGGATGGAGTCGAGCCTTCGGTGGGCGTTGACATGCGGTAGAAACAATCAGGCCGCAGCCGAGTTCATTCGGTCAGAGAGCGGAGCGCACGATCTCTTTGTTGCGACGGCTCCGAATCTGCCGGGTTCACTGATCGGAGAAATCGTGCAAGGGGCGTGAGTGGCTGATGCCAAGCGTGCACCACACTCCAGTAACGATATGCTGTGCCGCTATCCTCATCAGGCGCGAATCGATGCAGCAGCACCATATCGGCGCGCTTGCCGACTTCCAGCCCGGTCTCGTCCAGGCCCAGGATCTTCGCCGGCGTGGCCGTGACGGCCTGGAAACAGGCGCGCATGGCGTCCTGCCCGGTCATCTGCGCCACGATTCGTCCGCTATTGCGCCTGCTGACGGAATGGCACGGCGTGCCGCCCGACTTCTCGGACCCGTTCCTATCGCTAGTAGTGGGCACGTTGGATAAGTTGAGCGAGCAATTACACGTTGAGCAATCAGCGCCCCTGTGCGCGGCCGCCTTGATCTGATCCACGCCTGGGTCCGGGCCGGTCCCGTGTCCGTTTACGCCCCTGTTCCCCTTATGTCTGCGCTGCGTTCAGGCTGCGCTACTCGCTGGCCGACAACGAGGCCTCAACGAGCGGCTTCGCCCAATCGGGCGTGTCCCGCATCTCCGCTAGCGAAGTGGGATAGAGCACCTGGCCATCGTCCACGTAGAGGACCAGAGCCGGCTCAGGTACGGCCTCGCCAGGCTCTACGTCCACGCTGTTGTCGTAGACCCGCAGACTGACCAGGTGCGGCATCAATTTCAGCAGATTGCGGTAGGACGTCTTGCAGCGCTCGCGGATGCGTTCTTCGGGGATGTTGTGGCCACCGCGCGCCACCCGGGCCTGCACACGCGCAATATGGTGCTCGGCGTCGCGCAGGCCGCAGTACCAGACCAGCACATCGTGGCTCGACGCCGCGGCGATGAGCTTTTCCACGATGGTCTGGCCGCCCAGGGTGGTTTCGAAGGCGAACGACCCGCCCGCCGCGACTGCCGCGTCCAGCCGCCGCACCCCTTCCGCCCACGCTTCCGCATTGGCCTGATCTTGGGACCGGCCTAAGCGCTGTACAAGCTCACGAGCGAAGGTGTCAGGGTTGAACCAGGCCATGCCGGCCTGAGTCAGGATATGGCCGCCCACTGAGCTTTTGCCGGCGCCATTCACTCCCGCCAGCACATACAGAATTGGGCGTTCCATCAAAACGTGGAGCCGGCCTTAACTCGGCCAGCCAACGGGCCTGGGTTGCGCATAACGCTTCGCAGGCGCTCAGCCGCGTCGGGGGCGGACAGCGCGGCAAGTCGTTGATCGAAGCTGCGGCGCAGTTCTTCGACCGGGTCCGGCACGGCGGCCTGGGCAGCGTTCAGCGCGTCTATGATGCGTGTGTACTCGGCCACCGTCATGATCACGGCCTCCGGCTCATCGTGGTTTGTGACGACGAGCTTTCCTTCGGCGGCGGCAAGACTGCGGACGACACCCCGCCAGCCGTCCTTCTTGACTGCCGAAGCAGGCTTCGCCGGCAGGCGGGTGATAGGTTCAGCGAGCAATGCGGAAGCAGCCATGATCGTTCTCCCAACGAGGGCTTTCGAATCGGCCTTGATGGCCTCTTGGTCAATTTTACCCTTTTTGGCCTTTTATCACTAATTGCCCTCTTGGGCCGCTCATGCCGCCCTTTTCTTATATGGGGCCGGATAAACCGCGCCGCGTCACCATGTCGCGATTGATTGCAGTGAGCCAAGACATCGTCTTGAGCGTGTCGGGTTTGCGCACCATGGCAGAGAATACCGGTGCCCCCACGTCAACGCCGCGGGCCTGTTCTGACGCAAAGGCTTCCGTCGGTTGGTCGCTGTGCCATTCGGAGGGGGGCAGCACAAAGCCGAAGCCGCCATGGGCCAGTCCCCCTACATCCTCAGCGCACCTGAAAACTCACCTGCCCCGGCCGCCCCGGCAGGTTCAAGGTCGCCGTGGCCGGCGGCGTCGTCGCCACGACCTCCCCGGCGCGCAGCACCATCAGGCGCGTTGCGCGCAGGCGCAGCGCCTCGACCGGGTCGCGGGCCTGCAGCAGCACCATATCGGCGCGCTTGCCCACTTCCAGCCCAGTCTCGTCCAGGCCCAGGATCTTCGCCGGCGTGGCCGTGACGGCCTGGAAACAGGCGCGCATGGCGTCCTGCCCGGTCATCTGCGCCACGTGCAGCCCCATGTGCGCCACTTCCAGCATGTCGCCCGAACCCAGGCTGTACCAGGGGTCCA
>CALMPB010000191.1 GCA_937871985.1 uncultured Burkholderiaceae bacterium | reverse complement strand
CTCGGTCCATGCCACACCGGCGCAGCTGGCGCTCGCCTGGGTACTGGCGCAGGGCGAGCATGTTCACGCCATTCCGGGCACGCGCGCGATCGCACACTTCGACCAGAACCATCCCGCCGCCGATCTCGCGATCAACGCGGAAGTGCTGGAGCAGGCGGGCGCGTTGATGAACCAGCAGACGATTGCCGGGCACCGCTACCCGGACATGATCAAGCCCAGCATCGATACCGAGGACTACGCCTGAGGCAGGCTTCGCTGTTGGCCGCTCTGGATTGCTTCGCTGCGCTCGCTATGCGAAGGTTGAGGGGTGTTCCGCTGGTGAATTTTGCGCTTCATCTCGTCATTGCGAGGAGCGAAGCGACCCAGCAATAAAGAGCGACGAAGCACGGCGGAACATTAGACCCGCAGCGTCGGTTGTCCCGGCATGGACAAAGCCGCAGCTTACCCGGAAGCCTCCGAAGCCCGCGATCTCTCGCATGACGATCCCGAGCGCAAGAAGACCGACCGCGAGATAGAACGTGACGAATCCGGCTTGACCGGCCACGAACGCGGACAGATCAAGGACAACCTGCGCCTTTCGGCAGTCACCGTATTCTCCGTGATCCGCCGCGAAGGCGAGGAGGAGCTGCACCGCCCCGCCATGTCGCTCTGGTGGTCGGGGATAGCCGCCGGTATCGGCATTTCCACTTCGGTCTTCGCGCAGGGCCTGCTTCACCAATCCTTCCAGGACCATCCCCAGCGAGAGCTGATCGCGGCCTTCGGCTATGCCATGGGTTTCGTGCTGGTTGTGCTCTCCCGCCTGCAACTCTTCACCGAAAACACGCTGACGGCGGTGTTGCCGCTGCTTGCCGGGCCGAACGGGGAGCGGCTCTGGCGCACCGCGCGGCTGTGGACGATCGTGCTGGCGGCCAACCTGGTGGGCACGTTCCTCACGGCCCTGCTGATCGACATCTTTGCCGATCCTGTCCATCCCACGGTAGCCGGCATGCTTGAGGTATCACGCAAGGCCGGGCAGGCAAGTGGCTGGACGGCCCTGCTCGACGGTGTACCGGCCGGCTTCTTTATCGCCGGCTTCGTATGGATGCTGCCCAGTTCAAAGGGCTTCGAGATCTTCGTGGTGGGGCTTTTCGCCTGGCTGATCGCAGCGGGCGGGTTCGCCCATGTGGTTGCCGGATCGACGGAGATGTTCCTCCTCGTCCTTCACGGCGAACTGCCCGTCTTCGATGCCTTCGCGCTGCATCTCGCGCCGACGCTGGTGGGCAACGTAATCGGCGGCACCTGCCTTTTCGCGCTGCTGGCTTTCGGCCAGATCAAGGCGGAGATCGATGCGGGATGATCTTGCCCGCCGGGCGCGCTAGTAGGGCGCGATGAACGGTTCAGAGACAATCGTCGTCCGGCGCAATGCTTACGGCCTCGACTTAGGCGCCGCCGAGCCTTTCGCCATACCGGTGGAAGCGCCCATCGCCATAGAGACTAACGGCATCGCCTATGCCGTTATGATGGCGACGCCCGAGCACATCGAGGATTTCGTCACCGGGTTCCTGATGGCCGAGGGGCTCGCCGAAGCCGGGGAGGTGGGCGACGTGACGGTCCATGAGGTCGAGAACGGGGAGTGGGGCACCGGCTACGTCGCCCGCGTGACCCTCCCGCCCGAGCGGCTCGGCGCCATCGTCGAGCGGGCGCGGCGGCGGGGGGGGGACAGTTCCTGCGGTATCTGCGGGATCGAAGGGGTGGAAGCCGCGCTGCGGCCGCTGCCGCCGCTTCCCCGGACGAGCGAGGCTTCGCCGCAAGCCATCCGGCGCGGGCTCGACGCCCTGCGAACGGCGCAGGCGCTGGGGCGGGAGACAAGGGCGACCCATGCGGCGGCCTTCTGCAACGCGGACGGCAGCCTTGTGGCCGTGCGCGAGGACGTAGGACGCCACAATGCGCTGGACAAGCTGGTCGGCGCGCTGGCTCGGCAAGGCATCGACGCGGGGCAGGGCTTCATGATCGTGACGTCGCGCTGTTCCTACGAACTGGTGGAGAAGACCGCGCGCGCCGGATGTCCCTTGCTGGTGGCGATTTCCGCGCCGACCAACCTGGCGGTCCATCGCGCGCGGGCGGCCGGCCTGAAGCTGTGCTTCGTGGCGCGCGACGATACGATGCTGACGATGCAGGACGGGGAAGAGGCCGACGAAAGTGCCACCGGCCTCGTCGAACCGTAACGCGGGCTTTCCTGTTTTGCTTGCAGTATTCTCCTGCAAACCTAGATTCACGAACGACGACATCATTTTTGAAGGACGGGATTTTCTTCGATGGCCACCACGACCGATCAGGCGACCGCTGGCGAACTCAAGCTGACGCCACCCGATCCCGTGCCGGTCGTCCAGCCGGAAAAGGCGGCGGGGCTGGTTCCGATCGGGGATGAGCAGAAGTCCAAGCTGCAGGTCCGGGTCGATGAGTTCGTCGAGGACCTCGTCTCGCAGGACGTGAACTCGCCCGAATTCGGCCGCCGAGTGGACCAGATCACCAATATGGGCCGCAAGGAAATCTCCGAGGCGTCGGGCCAATCCAACCGCTTCCTCGACCGCCCGGTGCGCGCCATGGACAAGGACGCCGGCGTCGGCGCCGACCTTGCCGAACTGCGCCGCACCGTGGAAGACCTCGATCCCTCCACCAAGGGCGATCTGCTGTCGCGCCGGAAGATCTTCGGGATCATCCCGATGGGCAACAAGTTGCGCAATTACTTCGACGGCTACCAGAGCGCGCAGGGCCATATCAGCGCGATCCTCGCCCGGCTTCAGGGCGGCAAGGACGAGCTGCTGATGGACAACGCCTCGATCGACGTCGAGCGCCAGAACCTCTGGGCGGCGATGGGCAAGCTCGAACAGATGATCTTCATGTCGAAGGCGCTGGACGAGACGCTGGAGCAGAAAGCCGCCGATCTCGATCACACCGACCCCGCCAAGGCCAAGGCCGTGCGCGAGAGCGCGCTGTTCTATGTGCGCCAGCGCACGCAGGACCTGCTGACGCAGATGGCGGTTTCGGTGCAGGGCTACCTCGCGCTCGATCTGGTGAAGAAGAACAACGTCGAACTGATCAAGGGCGTGGATCGCGCCTCCACCACCACGGTGGGCGCGCTGCGCACGGCGGTGACGGTGGCGCAGGCGATGGCCAACCAGAAGCTGGTGCTGGACCAGATCACCGCGCTCAACACCACGACCGCGCGGATCATCGACGGCACCGGTCAGATGCTCAAGGACAATACCGCGCGCATCCATGAACAGGCGGCGAATTCCACGATCCCGCTGGAGACGCTCAGCCGCGCCTTCCAGAACATCTACGACACGATGGATTCGATCGACACCTTCAAGATGCAGGCGCTCGATTCCATGAAGCAGACCGTGCAGTCGCTGGAAGGCGAAGTCACCAAGTCCAAGGCCTATATCGCCCGCGCCCAGGGCCAGGCCGAGGGTACCGCACCGGGTAGCGACAAGACGGCGAAGGCGATGCTGGAGGCGCTCGACTGACCGCCATGGCCCAGCTTCCCACGACCGGAAACCGCAATGCCGTGAACCAGGAGATCATCCGCGCCGCGCGCCGCCAACGCGCCGCGCGGCTCTACAACGCCCGCAAGGAGCGCTGGCGGTTTCGCTGGCGCCGTCTGCGCCGGGCGCTCCTGGCGCTGTTCGGCATCTTCATCGTCGCCCTGACGGCGGGGCTGATCCTGGGCGGACTGTCGTTCGTGACGACGGTGCTGACCACCTTGTTGGCCTTCGCGGTGTTCATAGTGCTGTCGATCTATCCCTCCACGCCTAGAGTGCGTTCGGAGCATCTGGGCAGCGCGAGTTTGCCGGAACTGGCGGGCTCGACCGAGATTTGGCTGGAGAACCGCCGCCGTGCTCTGCCCAATGCGGCCGTGGATGCCGTGGACATGATCGGCGTGCGCCTCGAACAGCTTGCGCCGCAGCTCGCCACGCTGGAAGACACCGGCCCGGCCGCACGCGAAGTGCGCAAGCTACTGTCCGAGCACTTGCCTTCGCTGGTCGACAGCTACACCCGCATTCCGCCCGAACTGCGCAACAAACCCCATGCGGGCGGCACCACGCCGTCGCAGCAACTCGTGGAGGGACTGGGCGTCATAGCCGGCCAGATCGAGGCCATGAGCCTGGACTTGTCCCGCAACGATCTCGACGCCTTGGCCACGCGCGGCCGTTTCCTGGAGACCAAATATATCGACGCGCGTGGCGATGCCTGAGCTGCTGACGCGCTCGGGGAGTCTGGCTTGGTAAGGCTGCGCCGGTGTCTTGGCGCGCATGAGTGCGTTGAATCGCCCGAGCTTTCCAAGCCTAGCTGCTGACGTCCTTCACCGTCTCCATCGCCACATATGTCGAGGTGCTGGATACATGCGGCAGGCTGGAGAGTTTCTCCCCTAGCACGGCCCGGTAGCGGTGGATGTCGCGGGTGCGAACTTTCAGAAGATAGTCGAAGTGGCTCGCCAGCATGTGGCACTCCTCCACTTCCGGAATGCGCTGGATGGCGGCGTTGAATTCCCGCAGCGCCTGCTCGCGGGTGTCGGATAGTTTGACTTCGGTGAAGGCGACATGGTCCAGCCCCAGCGCGACCGGATCGATGACGGCGCGAAAGCCCCGGATCACGCCGGATTGCGTCAGGCGGCGCAGGCGCACCTGGCAAGGAGTCTTGGACAGGCCCACCGCTTTGGCGAGATCGGTGACGCTCATTCGGCCGTCTTCCCGCAGCGCGGCGACGATTTTGCGGTCGTAGTCGTCCAGAATGACCGGATCGGTGCGTTTAGCCATGCGATTGAACTGCCGATGATGCCAAGATAAGTCTGAATGGATGGTCTTGTGCCCCTGAAAAGACAGATTGCCAAGCCAGCTTGGGATATTGGCGATTCATGACCCACACCGCTCCGTTCTCCGCATTCGCTCCCGCCGTCAGCGCGCCGACGCCGCTCCGCCGCGCGATAACCGAGGCCTTCCGTCGTGACGAGGCCGCCTGTATGGCGCCGCTGCTTGAAGCCGCGACGCTGCCGGAGGCGCAGCGAAGGGCCGTGCGCGAGACTGCAAGCGCGCTCGTCACGACCTTGCGTGCCAATCACAAGGGCAGCGGCGTCGAGGGGCTGGTTCAGGAATACTCGCTGTCCAGTCAGGAAGGCGTGGCGCTCATGTGCCTGGCCGAGGCGCTGCTGCGCATTCCCGACAACGCCACCCGCGACGCCCTGATCCGCGACAAGATCTCGGACGGTGACTGGAGCGCGCATCTTGGCGGCGGCAAGTCGATGTTCGTCAACGCCGCGACC
>CALMPB010000190.1 GCA_937871985.1 uncultured Burkholderiaceae bacterium | reverse complement strand
AACGTCTATTTCCATGTTCGCCTGCAGGAACCTCAGACGAACGCCGTCCAAGAGGAAAATATCGTTTTTATAGCGCACTGGTACCCCCTACAACACGCAACCGCCCAGGTTGCCCCGTCATAATGAAAGCAGCGAGTGATTGGCGAGTAATATTGGGCGAGGCGAGATCGGGTACAAGGACACGTTCGGCCATGAGTATGCGTGCCACACGCAGCCCTGTGCCGGCAAGTACCCCGTAGCGCGAGTCAAAATCCGTGCAGTAGTCCTCAAGCGTGGATGCGAGCGTAGTGTCGGCGGGCGTGGCAAGCTCTCCACTCATTCGGTCTGCCAGCCCCTTGAAGAAGCCATCATGCTGCTCGGGTTCGCCAGGCTTAACAAGTGCGCCACGGATCCAGTCGATGTTTTTAACCTTTTGCTCCGGAATCTGCGAGTGGTAGACAAGGTGGTGTGTGAACCCGAGCCGCTCAAAGGTTGAGCGCTGGATCTCCAGTTTCTCAAGAGACCTCACATCGTCGGCTTCCTCGTCACGCTTGGCGTTCAGGGCCATTACCGTCTTCTTCCCATTCACCTGCAGGGTCAGCAAGAAGTCCACTGTCATGACCGCTGGGATGTTCGTTCCTGGGTAGGTGGGATGCCTGATCCGAAGTTCCTGAGCAATCGTCTGGGTCAAATCCCGTGGAAGTGGATATTGCTCACGGATGTCGACAACATTTTTCGCCCACTCACAGACAAGAAAAAGGTCGTATTCGACATCGGATAGCAGGTGATGCGTGCGTCCGGTTTTAGAACTCCACACACGGCGGGAGCGCCCACCACTTGAAACCTCAGCAACCTCGATCCAGGGTTTGTAGTCCGCGCCCGATCCCTGACCTCGCCCTTCGGCCAGCATCCGCTCAATTCTCTTCTCAGTCCAAACCATACGCGCCATCGTTTTCTCGCCAAAAGTGGCTGCTTGTGCAGCATCTGTTGGCGTATATGAGGCAGAAATTAGCCTTCTGAAAAATCTTTCGAAAATGAAAGATTTTCCTTTTCGCGTACACTGAGCGACAGCTTTTCCCCCAGAAATACCTCCCCCTATGTCGTTGCCCCCTGACGCCGCA
>CALMPB010000189.1 GCA_937871985.1 uncultured Burkholderiaceae bacterium | reverse complement strand
CAATCCCTCGCTGCGGCCAGCATCCCAGGCGCTGAAGCTCTGGTTGCTGGTCAAGGTGACGGGCGTGTGCTCGTGATGACAGAATAACTGGAAGGGCAGGTTGGCGCCCACGCCGCGGATGAGTACCTTAGGGGGATGCCACGGCAAGCAAGACGTCGCGTAGGCTTCAGCCACCCCTCAGCCGCCCATCGCACGCGCGGCTGGCAATCAGCCAGTTCGGCCGCGGCTGTAAACTGAATCGGCAAGCAGGCGCCAACTCAGCATCGGACCTCAATCAGGTTCGCAAGGAGTCGTTAGCGCACGTACAAACGCTTCCACGATCGGAGAGTCATCAGTTGGGCGCGTGACAAGGTCTATTGCCGACCTGAACAGGAAGTCATCAACCTGTCGGACGAGTACGGCGGTTGTCAAATGTGCTGCGGCACTTTCTCCTGCGAAGGAAATGCCCGCGCCGGACGCAACCAGAACGACGCTGGTCGCGAAGCTGTCCGACTCCTGCGCGATGCGTGGATGAAACCCTCGCTCCAGCCAGGTCGCCATCATGCGGTCGTAGAAACTTGGGCTGACATGCCTGGAGATCATCACCACAGGATCTGCTGCGAAATCAACCAGACGTAGCCGCTCGGCACGAGCCAAGGGATGATCTCTGGGCATCATAAAGCCCATCGGCTCATCCAGCAGCTGGTTCACCCGGAACTGATTGAGAGTCGCAATTCCGCCATGGACGATCGCTACATCGATTGTGTTGGACACGAGCGCACCCATCTGCCTGACAGGAGACATCTGCTCGAGCGCGACGTGTACCCCGGGAAAGGTCGCGCGAAACTGGCGCAAGTTGCGGAGCACGGTTGGCGAATAGAGGCCTGTCGCCACGTACCCCACTCGTAGCAACCCCGTTTTTCCTTCGGCTGCGAGCCGCGCGGACCTCATTGCCCAATCCGACTGCGCCAAGATGACTTTGGCCTCTCGCAGGAATGCGGTCCCACTCGGCGTTAACGCCAAGCGGTTGCCGCCACGTATGAAGAGAGTGCTGCCGATCTCGCTTTCGAGGTCGCGCATTTGACGACTCAACGCCGGCTGCGCAACATGGAGCCGCTCCGCTGCCCTGCTGAAGTTTGATTCGGCAATCGCGACAAAGTACTTGAGCTGTCTTAGTTCCAAGGAAGGCGCAGCCTTTTCCGAGCTATGGAGCCATGAGCCCAACTTTATACCAGGCCACGCATTCGAAAGCCATCCGTCCCAAAAACGGATGTTCAAGCCATCTGACTAAACGCTCCCCGCACCTCCTCGATAGCAGACTTCACGATAGCGGTACTGCCGATTTGGTTGCTCAAGATCAAAACAAGCGCCGCGAGCATCGGGCGGTCCATGTCAGGGTCCCCCCCCTCGTTTAACCTGACTAGAGCTTCATAGAGATCGTCAGGATCCGAAATCCTGCGCTCGAAGGACAGTGTCCCGGTCATTTGAAAACCTCCATTTTGGCGTTGGCTGCACGAGTGTCGTTTGCACCAAGACCGCAGGCCAGGCGCAAGCTCGCCTCAACCGACACACTATCAAAGAGCCGCCATCTTCCAGCCACGCGCTGATCTGGGCGGAAGAGATATGTTGAAAAGGTCCCAAGGCCATACCTTTCGGCCACTAAACCCTCAGCATCGACCAGAGTGCGCGTGACCCCATCGTTCACCGCCCTTCCACCTTGTCCATCGATCAGGACAACGTCGACATCTATCCCCGCATCACGGGCCCTCGTGGCTACTGAATGAGCAGCGCTTAGGTCCGCAGCACTGCTCAGAAGAAGGCAGAACCGTTGTCCCAAGGTTTCCGCAAGAAAGACCCTATTGCCCTGCGGATCGACGGCAGCCGCATCCGCGACTGCACAGCCAGGAGCCACAGAACTCGCGGTGGCTCCATCGTCTACCGAGACTATCAACGGAGATCCCGTGTAGCGCGCGGGCATAGAGAGTCGACCACTATTGAGATACGCACGCGCAAAATCCATCCCGACTGACAATGTCAATGCCGCCTCCTGAAATGCCGCCGAAAGCGCTGACGAAGGAGTAATGAACTCTGACGCCCGGAGCGAAAAGCGCATGTTCTCGTCGGCGACCCCGATTCGCTCGGCATCGTAGGAGTCAAGTAGGGACTCCGGAGACTGACCGCGGATGACGCGCTCGAGCTTCCAACCAAGATTGTCGACATCCTCGATGCCCGAGTTCCCACCTCTTCCACCACTGAAGGGTGATAGCTGATGTGCCGAATCACCCGCGAAGAGAACTCGGCCGTGGCGAAACTTGTCCAGCCTGCGGACTTCTACGGTGTAGAGACTGATCCACTTCATATCGAAGTTCACGCCGACACCAAACATGGCGCGCAGCTTAGCCTCGACGTTCTCGGGCTTAAGCTCCTCTTCTGCATCCGCTTCTGGACCGATGTTGAAGTCAACACGACACACCCCGTCAGGCTGGCGAAGGAACAGTGTCGAGCTACCGCTGTGGAAGTTCTGTCGGAACCAGAAGGATCGACCGGGCGGAAATGGCGCGTCGACTTTCACGTCAACGATGACAAAGCGATCTTCAATCTTGCGACCTTCGAAAGGCAAACCGAGGCACTTCCTGACCGTCGACGCGACGCCATCGGCGGCGATAACCCAATCGGCAAGGAGTGTGTATTTCCCGTCAGGGGTTTCCACCTCAAGTTCGACATGGTCCTCGACCTGACGGACTCCTCGAACGGAGTTCTTCCATCTCAGATCTACATGCCCCAGTGCGGCGCACCTTTCAACCAAGTAGTTCTCGACGTAATACTGAGGCAGCAGGGTCATCGGTGGATACTTATGCCCTTTTTCCGGATGCAGCTCGTGATCATTGACGACTTTGTCTCTATAGAGCTGGCGTGCGTGGGTCCACTGGATGCCTTTTGCAGTCATGGGCTTCGCAGCACCAACGCGATCCCAGATTTGGAAGCTGCGGCGCGCTTGCGAGATGGCCCGACTGCCGCTTGCGACCGTATCGTTGTCGTCCAGCAGAACGCAGTTGATCCCGCGATTGCCCAGATCCGCGGCAGCGGTAAGGCCGACCATCCCACCCCCGACAATCACAACCGGATAACGATTCCGCGCGCCTTCGAACTCGGGAGGCTTGCGGTACGGGAAGCGCGGATAAACAAATCCATCTGCCGCCTCCTTGGGAGCAGAGCGCGGGCGTACCAGTTTGGGGGCGTTCATAGCAATCGAATAATGCTTAATTGAATGGATTATTTCTAGTCGTATGCGCGGTCACTTAACGATGATGTTCCGGCTTTATCAACTGCGTGGTTCCACGATCATGCGCGAGCTTTGCGTAACTCTCCGCATCGCGCGCAGGGCTTCGCAGGTCCGAATGAGCAATCAAGGTGAAAGCCCTTCTCCGTTAAGCCACCATCGCGGGCAGCCAGAGTGAAATCGCGGGGAATGCGATAAGGAGCATCAGACGCAGCATGTCTGCAACTACGAACGGCAGCACCCCAGCAAATAGGGTTCGCTGCTGTACATGCGGCAGCAGCGAGTTGAGGACGAAGAGATTCATCCCGACAGGCGGAGAAATGAGACCGATCTCCACGACGACAACGATGAGGATTCCGAACCACACTGGATCAACGCCTAATCCCACGACCAGGGGGAAGAAGACCGGCACGGTGAGAACAATCATCGACAATTCTTCCATGGCCGTTCCGAGCAGCAGATAGATGCCGCAAATTACAGTGAGCACCGCCACAGGAGACGCTCCCATCGAAAGCACCACCTTCTTCAGGTCGCCCGGCAAAGAGGTGTAGTTTATGAACTCAGCGAACATCAACGCTCCAATGAGGATGAAGAAGAGCATTGCCGTTGTACGAGCGGACTCCACTAGCGATTCGAACAGCGCACGCCAGCTCAACGCGCGCCGAGCCATTGCCGCCAGCAACGCACCAAAAGCGCCAATGCCAGCGCCTTCAGTGGCAGTGAATGCTCCTCCGTAGATACCGCCCATCACTACGGCGAACAAAGTTGCAATTTCCCAGACGCTCAATAGGGCGATGCCCCTCTGCTTCCAGCCCGTGCGCTCGCCAGGGGGCCCGGCCTCCGGGTCGCGACGGACAACCCAAGCCACTGCCCCACACAACAGCACAATGGCCAGCAGTCCCGGTAGCAGGCCTGCTGCGAAAAGCTTGCCTATGCTCGTCTCGGTCATGATGCCGTAGATGACCATCACCGTGGAAGGCGGAATCAGAATTCCCAGAGTGCCGCCCGCGGCAATCGAGCCCGCCGCCAAACGGTCCGAGTAGTGAAAACGACGCATCGGTGGGTAAGCCACCTTCGCCATGGTCGCCGCGGTTGCCACCGAAGAGCCGCATACGGCGCCAAATCCGGCGGCGGCGACCACCGTCGACATCGCCAGCCCACCGCGGAAATGTCCGACCCAGGCATACGCCGCCTGAAAGAGCGACTGCGACATTCTGGCGCGGGTGATCAGGTCGCCCATTAGAACAAACAGCGGGATAACTGAAAGCGTGTAGTTGCGCCCTGTCTCGTAGACTTGCGTCTGAACCATGGCTGTAGCAACCGCCCAGTTCCAGTCACGCATGAACGCCATTCCAACGAAGCCGACCGCTCCCATCGCGAGGGCGATCGGCACACGCGCGAGCGCCAGCAGAAGCATCGCTGCCAGACCGATCAAACCCTCCGTCATACGTTCCCTTCCGGATCGGCGGATCCGTGCTCCGGTTTGCGCTCGCCCAGCAAGCATTTGCCCAAGTGCACAAGTGCGGTCACCAGCGTCGCCACGGCCATGAGGTAGACAAATGGCGCCACTGGAATCCGCAAGATGTCCGTTGTGTCGGCGTAGGCGGCGATCTTCTCAGCCTTCAAGGCGGTCGCAACGGCCAATGCACCAATCAGTACACTGGCCAGCAGGTTTGCGGCTCGACGCCAACGGAGCAGGTTCGGCCGAGACAGCCACGTATCGATGAAATCCATCGTTACGTGCTGGTTTGCAGCGGATGTAAGTGGCAAGCCTGCGAAGATCAAGACGACCAAAGCGAGCTCGGTCAACTCAAACGCACCCCGCAGCGACCTACCCAGGAGGTAACGCCCGACCACATCTGCGACCGTGGTCAGCATCAGCCCCAGCAAGATTGCAGCCGCAACCAGTCCGAGCGCAACTTCCATGCCTCTGCGCCAATCCCGGCGCACAGTCCTAGTCACTCTCACGGCGCTCAGTTCAGTTCGACACGGAGAGACGCTTCGTTTCCTCGCGGAACTCGCGGAGGACCGCCGCCGCATCTAAGCCTTTGGCGGTGGCGGCGCGAATCCAGTCCTTCTCGATCAGTGCTGCTCGTTCGGCAATCGCGCGGCTCAGCGCCGGTGACGCTTCGGTGACCACGCCTCCGGATCGTTTCATCGCTTCCAGGCCGAGCCGATCGGCAGCGTCCCAGGCCTTCCCGGCCGTCCTTGCGATCTTCTCTCCTGAAACCGAGAGAATGGCATCCTGATCCTGCTTCGACAGTTTGTTCCAGCGATCCTCATTCATGAACACACCCATCGAAGCACTGTAGAACCCGCCGGGGAGGATGGTGGCGTGTTTGACTAACCGCTCGAGTTTGAACGAAGCGACGGATTCCATTGGCGTGAACGTGCCATCCGCAACGCCAGTGCTAAGCAGTTCGTAAGTTTCAGAGGCCGACTTCACGAATGACGATGCACCCATCGCTCGCGCCATCTCTTCGGAGATGCCTCCCGCGGTGCGGAATTTGAGCCCAGCTAGGTCATCTAGGCTTGTGATTGGCTTCTTGGTATTCAGCAGCTGACCCGGGCCGTGCGTGAACAAGCCAAGCAGCTTCACGCCCTTGTACTCGTTGGCCTTCGAAAGGTGCTTCTCGTGAATTCGCCAGTATGCAACCGAGTTGATCTCGGCATTGGCGCCGCCTCCAGGAAGCTCAGGCAAACGCGTCAGGAGGTGGCGAGCTGGAGTGAAGCTGGCTGTAACGAAAGAAACGTCGACCAAGCCGTCCTTGACCGCATCGAACGTTCCAGGAGGCGCCGACGGATGTTTCGGCAGCATCTGCAACTTGACCCGGCCGTGTGTCGCTTTCTCAACGTCGGCAGCCCATGCCTCAAGCATCCCTTTCGTCATCGGATGGCTTGCGGGCAGCCAACTGGACATAGACAGAACCGTCTGGGCGGATGCAGACGCCGAGCTAAAAATGATCGCCGCTGCGGCTACCAGTTTGGTGAATTTAACAATGCTCATCAGTGTCGTCTCCGTTGGGTGTGGGGGGTTTTGGGATCGTCCAATTGCAAGGCCAAGTACGAACGCGAGAGCCGCCTGCGGCCGTATCGGCTGAAGACGTGCATCAAGAAGGCAACGCTCCAAGCGCGATGACGTCATGGAGCGCTTCGGAAGTAAGAAAACTTGATCGCGTGTTCTGGTCGAGCGCGCTGCAGATCGCGTCAGTGTCCAAATGCTGCCCCCGCCCGATCACATACGCATCCGGCCGCACCAAGTACCAACTAGCGTCGTAGAGGGAGTAACGCTCGCGTAGCAATCCGGTCGGGTCTTTGGCGCTACGCAAGCCTCCAGCCACACCCAGTTCAGATGCGGCTGCGCCTACGCACAGCAACGACCAGCGGCACGAGCGCCGCGCCCTGAGACCGTCTAACACATGCTGGGCCTTTTGGGCCGTTACAGCACGGTCGCACGCGACCAGCAGCATGAAGGAATCGCCGATCAACTCCGACAGCCAGCGCTCCCCTCGGTCGCCAGCGACCGGCGCATCCAAGATTACAGAGCCGAGCAGCCGCGGCGTTGCTCGTGTGGAATAGGTGATCGCTTCAACGGTGTTGCTTGGTAGCCGGCTAGGCGTCGAAAGTCGACCGATATTGACGAATCGGTCGATGTAGCCTGCTCGTCCGCAGAAGTGACGCACTGAATTGCGCAGTGCCATCGCCGCAGGGGAATCAGGAACGATGAACCGGGAACTCCGCCTAGAGATCAGCATGTTCTCGTCGGCCGCGGCCTCGCGCTCAGCGCAATATGTATCAAGCAGGGTTGGCGCAGCGGACCCTTCAATCACAGCGGCCAACTTCCAACCAAGATTGTCAGCATCCTGCACCCCGGAGTTGCCGGCCCGGCCACCGCCAAATGGCGCCGACTGGTGCGCTGCGTCGCCCACAAGCAAGATCCGACCATGACGGAAAGAAGCGGTGCGCCGCACCTCAAAGTCGTAGACGCCCACCCATTCGATTTCGACAGCGGTGTCATCCCCGAACATTCGGATGAGCCGCATCAGCACCGAGCCGGGGGCTCGCTCAACTTCGGGGTCAGCGTTGACCGCGATTTCACAATCCAGGCGCCAAACGCCGTTCCGCTGCCGACGCATCAGCACGCACTTGCCGTCGTGGAACGGAGGCGTGAACCAGAAATGGCACTCCGGTGGCAGGTCGATACCCAGGCGGACATCTACGATCAGAAATCGACTGCCTGATAGGCTGCCTTCAAAGCGAGCACCCAACAATTCACGAACGGAAGACTGGACTCCATCCGCGCCCACTACCCAGCGGGCCCGTATCGCGCACAATCCTGCAGGTGTCTTAACTTCCAGAATGACCGAATCAGACTCCCGCACTAAGCCAACCACCTGACTTTCCCAACGTAGATCGATCATCGGCGATCGTCGCGCCCGGTTTAGAAGCAAGGCTTCGACGCGCCACTGAGGCAAGCTGATGAAGGTGGGGAACCTCTCACTCAAGGCGGGCTGCAAATCGACTTTCAGCAGTCGCGAGCAGTCAGGGTAGACGTGACCTGAATTCAATAGCAGCCCCTCTTGGAGGAGGTGCTCGCCAATACCGAGACGATTCCATATCTCGAGGGATCGCTTGAGGTGCGATATTGAGCGACTACCTGTACTGCTCATATGGTTGCCGTCGAGCAATACACAAGGGATGCCGCGCTGTGCGAGGTCGATGGCGAAAGTCAAGCCCGTCATACCGGCACCTACCACGACCACCGGGAGCGGATCAGGAGACGCCGCCTGCTCCCACGGATTCGGGGCCGCCTCATACGTCGGCTTCCGGATCTGACAGCGGCGAGTGAGCGTGCGACGCGGGATGCTGCGGGGATCGAGGTACGGAACTGTTAGGTGCGACATACGTAGTTGCGTGAGCGTATGAACAGCGGTACCGAATGTCCAATACCCGTTGGGGCAGGCGCCATACCGATTCGGTATATGACGAGCGACAAAGCTTGACGTCTAGTCGCTTGCATTGAGCGACACATTTTTGTGCCGAAGACGGCACGCCGCCGCTTAGGAGGGGGGCATCGGAGTCAGGATCTTGATGCGGGGATGGCACGGCCTCCGCGTTTCGGTGAGACCGAATGTCGGATGGCATACGGCTGAGAGATGAGGTGCCGCTTTGCGCAGGAGCTGGACCGCGAGCCTCCGAGGTCAGGAAGTCATCCTCGAGTCAGCGGGCTCAGCACGAAGTCGAACTCCAATACGTAGTCACCATCGGCCTGCAGAATCCAGTCCGCGGTGAGCGACTCCCGCACGCCGAATACCGCGTCGGACGTTAAATATGGGTCGCCTTGACGGAAAACATGCGTGATCAGGCGTTCATAGCCAGGGGCGCTGATCATGAAGTGCAAGTGCGCCGGTCGCCAAGGATGGCGACCGGTGGCTTTGAGCATCTCGCCCACCGGCCCGTCATCTGGAATGGGATAGGCCTCCGCCAGCACCGTCCGGAAGTAGTACTCACCCTTTGGGCCCGAGTGAAGTACACCGCGGCCCTGGTGGCTGGGCAGGTTTTCGCGTTGAACGTCGTACTGACCGTCCGCATCCGCTTGCCACACGTGGATCTCGGCGCCGGCAATAGGCTCGCCATGCAGTCCGCGGATGTGCCCGCGCACGTCGCAGGGCGCACCGGTCGCCCCATTGGCAATGTCCTGCCCGAGTTCGTAACGTGGTGCGCCATCGACGTAGAACGGCCCAAAGACGGTAGCCTCGGTACAACCCGCCGGCTTGTCTTGGTTAAGCGCAACGGTAAGCATCGATAGCCCCAGCGTGTCCGACAGCAGAATGAATTCCTGCCGCTTGTCATCAGTCTTGTGGCCAACACGAGTAAGGAAGTCGATTCCCTTGAACCACTCCTCCTCGGTGAGCCGCACTTCTCGGGCAAAAGCGTGCAGGTGTCGCACGAGACTGGTCATGATCTGTTTGAGCCGGGGGTCCGGCGTGTCGGCGAACCGGTCGACGACGGACTGCGTGATCTCGTTGGGCCGGGTTTCTTCCATCGCTGCGTCTCCTCCTCGTCTCCTCAAATTGGACGCGGCCTGCGCCCCTCGAACGCATCGTCCAGCAGCTGGCGGATGGCGGCTGCCTGCAGCGGCCGCGGATTGGGGTACTGGTTCTGCAGCGCGATTTCGCAGGCGCGATCCACGTCGGCGGCGCGCAGGCCGATGTCGCGAAGGGCCGTCGGTGCGCCATTGCGCCGCGCGAGGTCGAAAACGCCCTGAGCTGCATCGGCGGTGCCCAGCGCCCGTGCGATCCGTTCCATCGCAGCCGGTGCCGCCGTCGCGTTGTAGGCCAGCGCGTGCGGCAGGACGACGGTGTGCGTCTCCGCATGCGGCAGGTTGAAGCTGCCGCCGAGCGTGTGGCACAGCTTGTGGTGCAGCGCCATGCCCACGTTGCCGAGCACGGTGCCGCACAACCAGGCGCCGTAGAGCGCCTGCGAGCGCGCCTCGACGCCGCCGGGATCGGCCTTGATCGCCGGCAAGCTGCGCGCTATGGCGGCGATGCCTTCCTCGGCCATCAGATCCATGATCGGGTTGCCGTCGGCGGAGTACAGGCCTTCGGCGGCATGCGCGATGGCGTTGATCCCGCTGGTCACGCTCATGGCCACGGGCAGGCCCAGCGTCAGCTCCGGGTCGTAGAGCACGGTACGCGGCAGCACCCGCGGGTCGCGGCCGGTCTTCTTGAGGCCGGCTTCGGTGATGCCGTAGATCGGCGTCATCTCGCTGCCGGCGTAGGTGGTGGGCACGGCGATGATCGGCAGCCCGGAGTCAAGCGCGATGGCCTTGCCCAGGCCGGTGGTGGACCCGCCGCCGATCGCGACGGCGCAGTCCGCGTCCAGCGAGCGCGCTACCTCGCGCGCCTGCCTCGCGGTTTCGATCGGCACATGCATCGCGGCGCTGTCGAACACGCCGGCGGCCGCCGGGCCCAGAATCGTGGCGACCCGCCCAGCCGACGCGCGCTGCTCGGGGGTGGACAGCACCAAGGCGCGCCGGACGCCCAGGCGCTCGATTTCCTCGCCCAGTCGCGCCAGCGAGCCGGGCCCGAAGACCACGCGCACCGCCTGGGCCGTGTAGGTGAAGGGCTTCATGGCGCCGCTCCCGCCAGCGGCAGGCCGACTAGCCGCTCCAGCTCGGCTTGCGCTAGGCCTTCGACCGCATCGACCAGCCGTAGCCCGGCGGAGGTGCACTCGAATGTGGCCAGGTCCGTGTATACGCGCTTCACGCACGCGATGCCGGTGACCGGGTAGGTGCAGCGCCCCACCAGTTTGCTTTCGCCGGCCTTGGTGAGCAGGTCCATCATCACCCAGGTCTGCTTTGCCCCTATCGCCAGGTCCATCGCGCCGCCGACGGCGGGAATGGCGTCCTGCTCGCCCGTGTGCCAGTTGGCCAGGTCGCCGCCGGCCGACACCTGGAAGGCGCCGAGCACGCAGATGTCCAGGTGGCCGCCGCGCATCATGGCGAAGCTGTCGGCGTGGTGGAAGAAGGAGCCGCCCGCCAGGAGGGTCACCGGCTGCTTGCCCGCGTTGATCAGGTCGTAGTCCTCCTGCCCCTCGGTGGGCGCCGGGCCCATACCCAGGATGCCGTTCTCGCTGTGGAGGAACACCTCGCACCCCGTGGGCAGGTGGTTGGCCACCAGGGTAGGCATGCCGATACCCAGGTTCACGTACGCGCCGTCGTGGATGTCCTGCGCCACGCGCTGCGCCAGCTCGTCCTTGGTCCTGCGTTGGTAAGTCATGCTCATGCCGCCTTCCGGAAGCCGCCGCCCTGGGTCTCTGTGCGCGGCACCTGGACGACGTGGTGGACGAAAATGCCCGGCGTGACGATCGCCTCGGGATCGAGCGCGCCTAGCGGCACGACCTCGTGCACGCTCGCGACGGTGCGACGCGCGGCCATGGCCATCACCGGGCCGAAGTTGCGCGCGGCCTTGCGGTAGGTGAGGTTGCCCCAGCGGTCGCCGCGCTCGGCCTTGATAAGCGCCAAGTCGCCGCGGATAGGGTACTCGAGCACGTACCGGCGGCCGCCGATCTCGCGCGTCTCCTTGCCTTTGGCCAACTCGGTGCCGAAGCCCGTGGGCGTGAAGAAGGCGCCGATGCCGGCTCCCGCCGCGCGCAGGCGCTCGGCCAGGTTGCCCTGCGGCACCAGCTCCAGTTCTATCCTGCCGGAGCGGTACAGGCCGTCGAACACATGGCTGTCCGTCTGGCGCGGGAAGCTGCAGATGATCTTGCGCACGCGGCCGGCCCTGAGCAGCGCGGCCAGGCCCGTGTCACTGTTGCCGGCGTTGTTGTTCACGACCGTGAGATCGCGTGCGCCCTGCTCGATCAGGCCGTCGATCAGTTCGTTGGGAATGCCGGCCGTGCCGAAGCCGCCGATCAGCACGGTGGCGCCGTCGGAGAAGCCTTGCAGCGCCTGCGCCACCGAGGGCGCGATCTTGTCGATCATGCGGGCACCTCCGGCATGCGCAAGCTCCACATCCATTCGCGCACGACGACGCCGGCGAAGAGGCCGTTCTGCACATATGGATCTGCGTCGAGGAAGGAGCGCACCTGAGACTCCTCCGCAGCTGAGATGATAAGCAGTGTCCCGTTCATCTGCCCTTCGCCATCTAGGGTGGGACCGCCATGCAGAACCGTAACGGCATGACCCGGATGGTCCCGCAGCCAAGCGCGGTGAGTCGGCCGCAACCGTTGGCGCAGCGCTGCGCGGCCGGGCGCATCGGTGCCGAGAACGAGGAAGTGACGCGTGGCGTCCACCATGGTGATCGGTACTCCCAGTTGAATTTGGATCAAGGGGCCGACAGCAAACGGCGCTGCGTCGGGAACAGAGTCCAACCCCAGCGCTCGTGTGCGTAGCCCCACAGTCCCTGCTTGAAATACAGCGTCACAAGCACTGCCAGCAGGCCAAGGCCCAGCAGGTACCAAGTGCCCCAGTCGCTGAAGAACTTGTCAAGCGCCCAGAACACCAGCGCACCGACGATCGGGCCTTCGATCCGGCCGATCCCGCCGATCACGACCATGAAGATGGCGAACGCGGTCCAGTTCACGCTGAACGCGGCGTCCGGGCTGATTCGCAGGTTACCGACGAAGTAAAGAGCGCCTGCCAGGCCGGCACCAAATGCCGCGACCACGTACACCGCCAGCTTCATGCGGCGCACGGCGATGCCCTGCGACTCGGCAGCCTTCTCGTTGTCGCGGATCGCCAGCAGGGCCAGCCCGTGCCGCCCGCGCAGGAAGAGGTACACGCCGGCGACACAGGCGACCACGCTGGCGAGCGCGATCCAGTAAGTCACGCCCTCGCGCGTGGCCTTGTCGATACCCCGCAGCGCGGTGAGCGAGGTCCCCGAGCCCCCGCCGATGGCCGGGATGTTGGCGATCGACAGCCGGAAGACCTCGGCGATCACCCAGGTGCCGATGGCGAAATACCCGCCCTGCAGCCGGAACGCGACCAGGGACACCGGGATGGCCACCAGGGCCGCCGCCAGCGCCCCGAGGGGCACTGCGATGAAGGGATTGACGCCCGCGAAGTTGCCCAGCACCAGCATCGCGTAGCCGCCCAAGCCCAGGAAGGCCTGCTGCCCGATGCTGACCAGGCCCCCATAGCCGGCCAGCAGGTTCCACATCATCGCGAACACGAAGTAGCAGGCGATCTCGACGAACTCGCGCATCCAGCTGGATTCGCCCCACCACGGCAGGGTGGCCGCCACCAGGACGAGGCCGGAGCCGGCCCACGCGGCAGCGCGGGCGGCGCCAGTCGCGATTTCCACCTGCGGCCTGGCGGCGGCAGCAGGCGCGCTGGAGTGCGGATTCACGATGGCGCTCATTCAGGGCTCCTCAGCGGGTCTTCGGAAACAGGCCCTGCGGCCGCAGCACCAGCACCGCGAGGAAGACCAGGTGCCCGAACCAGATGCCCCAGCCTGGGTCGAAGCGGAACCCCACCTGCTGGGCCAGGCCGAGCAGCATGGCGCCAGAGAACGTCCCCCAAAAGGACCCCATGCCGCCGATGATCACCGCTTCGAAGGCGAACAGCAGCAACAGTGGACCGTCCGAAGGCGCGACGGTCGTGCGCATCGCCTGCAGCACGCCCGCGACCGCGACGACCAGGAAGGCGATGCCGGTGGCCAGGGCGTACACCCGGCCGGCGTGCAGGCCCATCAGGCCGGCGACCTCCGGGTCGTCCGACACGGCACGGAACGAGCGGCCGATGTGCGTGGACGAGAACAGCCACTGCAGCGCGGCCGTTGCCGCGACGGCGATCAGCAGGACGAACAGCGGCAGCGCCCCGACCGTGAGCCCGCCAATGAATTCCACGCTGCGCGTATTGAAGCCCTGCGTCTCGATTGATCTCGGGTCGGCGGAGAACAACTCCAGGAGCAGGTTCTGGATGACGATGGCAAGTCCAAAGGTGACCACCAACGAGGGCAGCGGATCGCGCCCGATCGTCCCGTTCAGCACGTAGCGCTGCAGTACCCAGCCTGCGGCGAAAGCGATCGGCAGCAAGGCCAAGGCAACGCCCACCGTGGCGACACCCGAAGAGCCGACTATCAACAGTCCCGCGATCGCACCGAAGGCAGCCAGCGTGATGAAATCGCCGTGCGCGGTGTTGGTCAGGCGCATGACGCCGAACATCAGCGACTGGCCCAGCGCGAATAGCGCGTACAGGCCCCCCAGCAGCACGCCTTGAACAAGGACATCCAGGACCATGCGCTAGAACCCGAAGTACGCCTGCGCGACCTGCTCACGCGTGAGGCGGTCCGATGGGCCGGTGAGCGCGATACGACCTTCCTGGAAGCAGTAGAGGCGCTTGGATACCTGGCGAGCCATTTCCACGTCCTGCTCAACGATCACCACCGTCATGCCCTCGGCCGTGATCGTCGGCATCGCCCGGTAGATCTCGCGGATCACGATGGGCGCCAGCCCCAGGGAAAGCTCGTCGCAGAGCAGCAGGTCCGGGTTGCTCATGAGCGCACGGCCGATCGCGACCATCTGCTGCTGCCCCCCCGAGAGCGACGTGGCGGGCTCGCGCCGCTTCTCCAGCAGGATGGGAAAGAGTTTGTAGAGTCGCGCCAGGCTCCATGGGCCGCGGCGTCCCGCCGCGCCGCCCATCAGCAGGTTCTCCTCGACCGAGAGGCTCGGGAACAGGCGACGCCCCTCCGGCACTAGAGCG
>CALMPB010000188.1 GCA_937871985.1 uncultured Burkholderiaceae bacterium | reverse complement strand
ATGCTCGGGTAATATCGCGGATGCTGGATTTTCTACCCGAAGCACGACCTTGTCAGGAGTCGAACTCACCGACACTGTTACTGTGCCTGCTTTAGGTGTGTTGCGAATGGCGTTGGACAAAAGATTACTCAGGGCGCGGCGTATCATAAGCCTATCCCCTTGCACCTCAATGCCGTGCCCAATCAGGATGAGCCTGACCATGCGCTCTTCAGCCCAAGCTTCGAAATAATCGAACAGGCTTTGTACTTCCGCGGCGAGGTTGATCGCAATAAACTCGGGTTTAAGCAGCTTGTTGTCCGCTTGGGCCAAAAAAAGCATGTCGCCCACCATTTTCGCCATCCGCTCGTACTCCTCCAGATTGGAGTACAGAATTTCGCGATATTGCTCAATGCTGCGAGCTTGAGAAAGTGCCACTTCCGTTTGTGTCTTCAGATTGGTAATGGGGGTACGCAGTTCATGGGCAATATCCGCCGAAAAATTGGAAAGCCGCTGGAAAACACCCTCAATGCGATTGAGCATGTCATTGAACGATACCGCCAACTCCGTCAACTCCACCGGCACAGTGTCCGGCGTTAACCGGATATGCAGCTGATCCGATTTAATACGTCGGATTTCCCGGCTAATGTGCCGAATTGGGGCATGGCCCCGATATACCGCAAACCATGTCGCCAAAATGGCGATCAAGCATGCCACCGCGGTGATAAGCCTCAAGTAGCTGCGAAAGCTCTCAAGGTAGTGCATATGAAAATTGATGCCCGTGGCGACCGCCAAGGTCAAAGGTTGCATGTTCACACTGTCAGTCTGCATGAGCTGCACGACGGCCCCGCGATAGGTTTGTTCCTTGTCTCGCCAGATGCCCACGGAGTCAACATTGATTTCTTTTACAATCGACGCCGATCGCATAAAACGATCGAGATCCGACTCGGGCGTAGCATAAATCACAGTTCCGTCAGGCTCGGATAAAAGAAACTGCGCATTATGATGGCCCGAGACCGCGCTAGCCAATCGGCGCCGTAGCGTCTCATTAGTTTCGCCAGGCTGTTGCTCGGCAAGCGACTGTGTCACGGACTGCACTACTGCGTTCAGTTCATCGACATCTTGCTGGACGAAATGGGTATTGATGGATCGTTCGACTATCCACCCGAACGAGAGAAGTACAATGGTAATGACTGCGCCAATGGAGACGGTCAGGCGCAGGACCAGGGACGCGGGGCGGCGAGTCACGGTTTAGGTCGCGCTGCTGACATCAAGCATATAACCCATGCCACGCACCGTATGAATAAGCTTGGGCTCGAAAGCGTCGTCGATTTTGGCGCGCAAGCGTCGAATCGCTACGTCAATCACGTTGGTGTCGCTGTCAAAGTTCATGTCCCAGACCTGAGATGCAATCAGCGAACGAGGCAGCACTTCGCCCTGGCGGCGCACTAAAAGCTCTAGCAGCGCAAATTCTTTGTTGGTCAGATTAATGCGCACTTCTTTGCGGCTGGCGCGTCGACGCGAAATATCCAGCACTAGGTCAGCAACCTGTAATTGATCGCTTAACACCGAGGTGGCGCCTCGGCGCAGTAATGTACGTACCCGGGCAAGCAGCTCTGCAAAGGCAAACGGCTTGATCAAATAATCGTCCGCGCCCAGCTCCAACCCCTTAACACGATCTTCCACACTGTCGCGCGCCGTCAAAAACAGGACCGGCGTGACCGATTTCGCCGCGCGCAGTGCTTGCACAATGCGCCACCCATCAACGTCGGGCAGCATGACGTCCAGGATAATCAAATCATAGGGTTCAGTCAGGGCTAAATGATGGCCATCCAGGCCGGTTCGGGCCAGATCGACCACAAAGCCGGATTCCATTAGACCTTGGCGCACGTACTCGCCGGTCTTTATCTCGTCTTCAACCACGAGTAGTTTCATAGAGATTGTTCCTGCAAAGTTCTGCCGTTTTTTGTTTGGCTTGCAGGGCTACACCCCGGCCCAGAGTTGTCAGTAATCATAGTAAGACTTTACCTGCGTCCGTCTGACGCGACGATGACACATTGATTACAACATTGTAATGGTGGCGTCATCCCGCCGACATGAGCACTTCATTAAAGTGTTAACCATTGATTTTATTAAAGCTTCGATCATCTGGGGATGCTTCACCACTCCCCTCCTCCGAGACCTTGGGATACGCTCACGTGAAACACCAACTACCGCCTCCTCTTGCTCTGCCTATCTTGCCTCGCCGCCGCTTTGTTCAAGGCCTCGCGGGTGGCGGCGTATTGTTAGGCTTGTCGCCCCTGGCCTGGGCCGCCGGCATTGCACCCGCGAACACAAGTGCCGGTACGGCTTCCGTGCTGACAGGGACCGAGTTCAACCTGGAAATTGGCGAATCGCCGGTCAACTTTACCGGCAACCCCCGGATGGCCACCACCGTCAACGGTTCGCTTCCTGCGCCGACCTTGCGTTGGCGCGAAGGCGATACCGTAACGATCCGTGTCAAGAATCGTCTGAAGGAAGCGACTTCCATCCACTGGCACGGCATTATCCTGCCTTTTCAAATGGATGGCGTGCCAGGTATCAGTTTTGCCGGCATCCCCCCAGGCGAAACGTTTACCTATCGCTTCAAAGTCCAACAAAGCGGCACGTATTGGTATCACTCGCATTCGGGCATGCAGGAGGCGACCGGCGTGTATGGCGCTCTTATCATCGATCCGGCCCAAGCCGACCCCATACGCGCCGATCGTGAGCACGTGATCCAGCTTTCGGACTGGACCGACGAAGATCCCATGCGGGTGCTCGCCAAGCTGAAAATGCAGGGCGACTATTACAACTATAACCAGCCAACAGTGGTCGATTTCTTCCAGGACGCATCCCGCGATGGCCTCAAGGCGGCTATCGACAAGCGCAAGATGTGGAACGAAATGCGCATGAGCCCAACCGATCTGGCCGATTTGTCGGCCAATGTGCTGACCTATTTGATGAACGGCACGACGCCGGCCGGCAACTGGACGGGGCTAATTCGCCCGGGCGAACGTGTTCGCCTGCGTTTCATCAATGGGGCGGCCAATACATTTTATGACGTGCGTATTCCTGGACTGAAGTTAACTGTCGTTCAGGCTGACGGGGTCAATGTAGAGCCGATAACGGTGGATGAATTTCGCTTCGGGCCAGGGGAAACCTATGACGTGTTGATCGAGCCCAAGGACGACACCTATACCGTTTTTGCACAGGCGATGGACCGCACCGGGTATGCACGGGGCACGTTGGCGACACGAGCGGGACTCACCGCTGCCGTTCCCCAGGTTGATAAGCCTGAGTGGTTAGATATGACCGACATGATGGGCGCCATGGGCGCAGGCATGGCTGGCATGGATCATGGCAACTCGGAGAAAACCGCGATGCAAGGCATGGATCATGGTGCGATGACGGGAATGAGTCCAGGCAGTATGGTGGGCATGGATCACGGATCAATGGCGGGAATGAATCACGCCAACATGGCTGGAGTGGACCATAGCGCCATGGGCAAGAATAAAGCAAGCAGCACAGTGCGCCATGCACGAACTGAGTACGGCCCGAGCACGGATATGCATGTTGATATGCCGCGCACCAATCTGGACGATCCCGGTATCGGACTGCGCAACAACGGCCGGCGCGTACTCACCCTGGCCGATTTGCATACCATCGGCGGGGCTATGGATCCGCGCGGGGCCGAGCGTGAAATTGAGCTGCATCTTACCGGCAATATGGAGCGCTATACCTGGTCGTTCGATGGCGTTGAATTCGGAAAATCGACGCCCGTGCATTTCCGCTACGGGGAGCGAGTCAGAGTCATTTTGCATAACGACACCATGATGACGCACCCTATGCACCTGCACGGCATGTGGAGCGAACTGGAAACGCCCGACGGCGCCTTCCAGGCACGCCGCCACACGATTCCGGTTCAACCGGCGCAGCGCATCAGCTTTCTTGTGACCGCCGATGCGCTGGGGCGCTGGGCCTGGCATTGCCATTTGATGCTGCATATGGATATGGGCATGTTTCGTGAAGTGGTGGTGGCATGAGCTCGATAAACGAGAAAAAGGGAATCTCGACCGTGAATACCTGTATAAAGAAACGTGTTCTTGCACTGGCTATAGCAACACTAGGCGCGGCTCCACTTTTTGCCTACGCCCAGGCGCATGACGTCCACAGCAACCACACCGCCATGTCGGCGAGCTCGACCCCTGCCGATGCAGCCAGCATGCCCGGCATGGACCACAGCCAAATGGATATGACCGGCATGGATCATGGCGCGATGAAGATGGACGTCCAGGATCACGGGTTTATGAACATGAGTCCAAAGTCGGCCGAAGCCATGACCGGTATGGACCATGGCAAAGCCGACGCTGCTCCAACTCACGATATGGGTGCAATGGACCATGGCTCTATGCAGATGCAAGGCGGATCGGCCCCGGCGGATGCACGCGATCCCGATGCTTACTCCGGCGGCTATACCTTGGGTTCAGGCAAATATTCATTGGGTCCAGCGCACCGCCTACATATGTCCGACGAGCACAATTTCGCATCGGTCCAGCTCAATCGACTGGAGTATGTCAGAGCACGTGGCAATGAGTCGGCAGCCTATGAAGGGCAAGCCTGGTTTGGCGGCACCTACAACCGAGCGGTGCTCAAAGCTGAAGGCGAAGTGGCCAAGGGCAAGTTGGTCGACTCCCGAACAGAATTGTTGTGGGGACATGCCATCTCGACGTTCTGGGATAGCCAATTGGGTGTGCGCTATGACCACGGCATTGGGCCAGATCGTGGCTGGTTGGCTTTCGGCGTTCAGGGCCTGGCTCCCTATTGGTTCAATGTCGATGCCGCCGCGTATGTCGGCAATAACGGTCGAACTGCCCTGCGCCTGGGCGTGGAATACGACCTGTTGATTACGCAACGACTGGTTCTGCAGCCCAGGGTCGAAGTCAACTTTTACGGCAAGCGCGATGAAGCCCGTGAAATCGGCAGCGGCTTGTCGAATGGTGTGGCCGGACTACGCTTGAAGTACGAAATCACCCGGCAATTTGTCCCCTATATCGGTGTCGAGTGGTCCGGCAAGTTTGGCCAAACGGCTAACTTCGCCAGAGATGCGGGGGAGCGTCCGCACGAAACCCGCTTCGTGGCCGGCGTAAGCTTCCGGTTCTAAACTGTACTGCGGGAAACATCAGGCTTGAACTAGAACCTGATGCCTAATAATTGACGCCAACTTCAATGAATATTTGTTATTGGCATAGCGCGTTACCAAAAAAAAGGAGCAACATGTCTACTTTTCGCATTTCTCTGGGAATTGCCACCATCGCCGGTGGGCTTTTTTTCAGTACGATGGCACAGGCCCATCCCAAGCTGCTTTCCTCTGAGCCGCAAGCCAATACGCAAGCGGTATCACCGGAAAAAATAGAGTTGCATTTTTCCGAAGCGCTCGTCACCCAATTCTCCGGCGCCAAGCTGCTTATGACCGGCATGCCAGGAATGACGCACCCTCCCATGTCGGTCGATGTCAACGTGTCTGGCGGCAAAGATTCCAAGACTATGGTTATCACGCCAGCCAAACCCCTTGTGGCCGGTGCGTATAGAGTCGAGTGGCGTGCCGTTTCATCGGATACCCATCCTGTGACGGGCAAGCTTTCATTCGACGTGAAGTAGTTCAATGAACGATTGGCTCCATATTGGTGTGCGCTTTGCACTCTACACCGATTTGATGTTGCTTTTCGGCCTGCCGTTATTCGTTCTTTACAACTTTAGGAATGAACAACGCTTGGCGAAGGACGCGCTTAGGTTTGACTCGATTTTGATTGGCGTAGCGGGTATCGGTCTACTGTTATCTGTTTGCAGTATGGCTCTGCTTGCCAAATCAATGAGTGGCGTCTCGCATTTCGTTGACCTTAGGCAGCATATATTCGAAATGATTATTACTGACACTGACGCGGGCTTGGCATGGGCGGCGCGGATCGTGGCACTGTTACTGATCATACTTTTTTTGTTGCTTTTAAAGCGTTGGCGGCTCGCCAGCTTGAGCTTGACCGCGGCTTTCGCCGCGATCACTCTAGCCACTCTTGGTTGGGGCGGACATGGCGCCATGGATGAAGGCACGCGCGGATATGTACATCTCTTCGCTGACATTGCGCATTTGCTTGCCGCCGGCGCATGGCTGGGGGCTCTGGCCGCGTTCGCATTGTTGTTACGAGGCGCCAAGCGCGACCCTTACAATCGGATGCTTCTGTTGAGCCACGGACTGTCGGGATTTGCCGTCGTGGGAACAATTATTGTCGCCACTCTGGCAATAACAGGCATTGCGAATTATTGGCTTATTGTGGGACCCACTCTGGCTGGTCTTGTATCCAGCCCTTATGGCACTCTGCTTCTGATCAAGCTTGGGTTGTTCGCTGCGATGCTCGGACTCGCCGCTGTAAACCGTTACCATCTAGGCCCCTTATTAAAGCTGGCCATAGCGCGCGGCGACCATGCATCCGCAGTCGTATCCTTGCGCAAGAGCTTGATTTTTGAGACTAGCGCGGCAGTTGTAATTCTGATGTTGGTGGCTTGGTTGGGGACGCTCAACCCAGTCCAAGCAATGTGAACCCGGTAACGTTTTCTGCAAAATAAAAAGGATAGCTTGAGTGGTAACTGTAATGAAAAGGTCGGCAATGATTGCCGGTGTAGTTGGCTTAGTGGCGCTGGGTGTTGGCATATTCCTGTACGGAGCACGCACCGACTCCAGCCGCACGTATATCGACCCATCGGATCAAGCCTTAGTGATACTTGGGAAAAAAGTCTATGCCAATAACTGTGCCGCTTGCCATGGCATCCAGTTGGAGGGTCAGCCTGATTGGCGGATTCGTCAGGCGAACGGACGCTTACCCGCCCCGCCGCACGATGAAACCGGACACACCTGGCATCATCCAGACGCCGTTTTAGTTGACATTACTAAAAATGGACTGGTGCCTGGCGTAACAGCGCCGCCGGGGTATGTCAGCGATATGCCGGCCTACGGCAAGCTACTGACCGACCATGAGATTACAGCCGTGCTGGCTTACATCAAGAGTTCCTGGCCTTCCAAGGCACTGGCCGCCCAGAGGGAAATCAGCCAACAAGCGTCGCAATAGCCTAGCTAGACCAGCAGACCAGAGCAGTTATTTTGATTTGCGCAGCCGCAACGCGTTCGTCACTACCGAGGCCGAGCTCAAGCTCATCGCCAGCGCGGCAAACATAGGTGAGAGCAACAGCCCTGTCAACGGATATAAAACGCCGGCCGCCAATGGTACGCCCAGCGCGTTATACACGAAAGCAAACCCCAGATTTTGTTTCATATTCGCGATGGTGGCATCTGACAAATGGCGGGCAATCGAGATGCCTCGCAAATCACCTTTGACCAGCGTGACCTGGGCGCTGTTCATGGCGACATCGGTGCCGGTACCCATGGCGATGCCCACATCGGCTTTAGCCAAGGCCGGCGCGTCGTTAATGCCGTCGCCTGCCATCGCCACGATATGCCCTTGGTCTTGAAGCTTCGTGACAAGATCAAGCTTATCGGCTGGCTTTACCTCGCCATGGAATTCGTCGATACCCAGGCGTTCGGCTACCGATTTTGCTGTGGATACGCCATCTCCGGTAGCCATAATGACCCGGATTCCGGCGGCTTTCAGTTCGTCCACGGCTTCTTTGGTGCTGGCTTTGATGGGGTCTGACACGGCGAGCAGACCCAATAGGTCGCCATTCGCTGCAAGATACATGACGCTCGCGCCGCGCGCACGCAGGCTATCTGCCTTTTCGCTCAGTCGGGCCACATCGACGCCTTCTTGCTGCATCAGCGCGGTATTACCGAGCGCCAGGCGTTTGCCCTGGACGGTGCCGCGAACACCAATCCCGGAGCCCGACTCGAATTCATCTACCGTAGCCAACGCAATGCCCTGCTCTCGTGCGGCATTAACGATGGCGTCGGCCAGCGGGTGTTCGCTGCCTTGATCCAGGCTGGCGGCCAGACGCAATACCTCGTCGGTGCTAACGCCCTGGACAGGAATCGCTTGCTCAAACGTGGGTCGCCCTTCGGTCAAGGTTCCGGTCTTATCGACGATCAGGGTATCGACCTTGCGGAAATTCTCGATGGCAGCAGCATCTCGGAACAAGACGCCATGAGTCGCTCCACGACCAGTGGCTACCATGATGGACATGGGCGTGGCCAGACCTAGCGCGCACGGGCAGGCAATGATCAGGACGGCCACCGCATTGATAAGGCCGTAGACCCAGCTTGGCTCGGGTCCCCAGAACCCCCACACAAAAAACGTAATCACCGCTATGGCAACCACCGCCATGACAAAATAGCCGGCCACGTGATCGGCCATGCGTTGCATCGGGGCTCGTGAGCGCTGAGCTTGCGCAACCAGTTGCACGATTTGGGACAGCACGGTGGCCGCGCCCACTTTCTCGGCGCGTATCACCAGGGCGCCCGATGTATTCATTGTCGCACCGATCGCTTTGTCGCCGACGCGCTTGCTGACGGGCAGCGGTTCACCGGTCAGCATGGATTCGTCAATGGAACTGGCGCCCTCCTCTACCACCCCATCTACCGGCACTTTTTCGCCCGGGCGTACGCGCAAGCGATCGCCTTCATGCACATGAGCCAAGGGCACATCTTCTTCCGTGCCATCAGGCAGGATGCGCCGAGCCGTTTTCGGGGCCAACCCCATCAACGACTTGATGGCCGCAGACGTCTGCGAGCGAGCTTTCAATTCAAGGATTTGCCCAAAAAGCGTCAATGAAATAATGACTACGGCGGCTTCGAAATACACCGCGATACGTCCCATGGACAAGAACGTATCGGGAAACACTTCCGGTGTAACTGTGGCCACGACGCTATAAATAAAAGCCGCCGCTGTTCCCAAACCGATAAGCGTCCACATATTAGGGCTGCGGTTAACTACTGACTGCACACCTCGTACAAAAAACGGCCAGCCAGCCCAGAGCACCACAGGCAAGGAAAGCACCAGCTCGATCCAGCTTTGAGTGGTCATGCCAAACCAGCCCAATTGATGGCCGAACATGGCCAGCGTGGTGACGATCAGAGTAAGCGGCAAGGTCCACCAAAACCGACGACTGAAGTCAGCCAGTTCGGGATTATCATCATCGAGTGTGGGCATAAGCGGTTCCAGCGCCATGCCGCACTTAGGACAGTTTCCCGGTTGATCTTGACGTATCTCGGGATGCATCGGACAGGTATAGATCGTGCCCGGTGCCGCTACCTCAGAGTGTTGGTCGCCTGGTTGGTTTTTAGAGAGATACTTGGCCGGATCGGCGCTGAATTTGGCTTGACAACCCGTGCTGCAGAAATAATACGGCTGGCCCACATGCTCAAGGTGGTGTGGCGATTGTTCAGTCACCGACATACCGCAAACGGGATCCTTTAACGTCAGATCCGAAGGCTCAAGAAACTTAGCGTGGCTCTCGCCGACTTGCGCTGATCCGTTGCTTAAGTCACCGGGTTGGCCGTGATGAGTGTGCTTGTGATCGTGTGGTGTCATGACGTAGCCGCTTTCCCGTTTAAGTATTGGGCTACGCTGACCGCTATCACCACCCTGAAACGGCGTAGAGCCCGAGATCGCAACAGATGGTAGGCGTATTGATCATGCCACACTTCACCGCTCATGAAACTAACAATTTGCCATCGGCTTCATTACATTTTTGTCATCTTCGGGGCGTGGGTCAGTCACCTGGCGATGCTCGAGCCTTGCCGTTCCGTCCTACTGGATATGGCCAACCAACAGCGCCAACTGTTTTGCAGTGCTCTGCGCCGGGCACCAAACCTGAATGCTGATATCGGCACAGCCACCAAGGAGCTGTTAGGCACCTGTGGACGCAAGAACACTGTATTTCTCAGGCATATTTTTGATTGGGCAATTTGAAGAGAGAGCTGATTCAACGCGCGTTTACAAGATTTGCGTATAACCCATGCCTGCTGTCTTCGATTACATCAGACAGGCTGTGTGGGTTGCTGTTTCTCACCAATTGAAATCAGCTCTTGCGGCAATAACAGTAAAGGAATCCTTGCAAGGCTCCCGATGGCGTATGGTGATTTTCTTCTACATGACGCAGTAGCGTGAAACGAGCACCAAACTCGGCATGCAACGCTTCAGCGCTGTACCGCATAACCGGCAGCCCACTGCACTGCGTCGGGCCGTCTTCGGCAAAGGTAGCAATAATCACATGCCCTCCCGGCTTAACTGCACGCTGAACCTGTTCAACGTAGGCGTGGCGCTCCTGCGGTGATGTCAGAAAATGGAAAACCGCACGATCATGCCAGACATCGTAAGCGTCTTGAGGAAGTTGTATTTTGGTAATGTCGGCTTCCATCCATTGCACCGCCTGCGCGCGGCTACCAAGCCGTTGCTGAGCAGTAGCCAAAGCCGTCGCAGATAGATCGAGAACCGTAATCTTGGAAAAGCCGCTATCAAGAAGGTCGTCAACTAATGTAGAAGCGCCACCCCCTACATCAATAATCGAAGCGTCGGTAAGTACGCCGGTTTCGTTGATGAGTTGCAACGATAGCTTGGCGTGCGTTTGAAACCAACTTACGCGATCGCTTGTCTTGGAGGTGTAAACGTTTTCCCAATGTTCCTTTGATTGCATAGCAGATTTTTTCATTGCGCATTTATGCTGTGCATTACGCTTGATGTCTTCATTTTTCGTCATGCATTTTCTATTGCAGTCTTCAGTTTATCTTCATTGCCACCTATATCGATAGGCATCACTGATGCACCGCCCTTAAACAAATTGATGGATTCGTGGCGCGGGAATCGACACGAATAGAATTACTACAATCGTCGGGCCAATCTAAGCAACCGTACAATATAGAACCTCGAGTCTTGTGCAGTAACTATTTTAGAATTAAACGTAAGGTAAGCGTAGAAATGACGTCATTAACGACCCGCGATCCGTCTGCTGAAGCGACCAACGCCTGGATGGTGTTTCTCATTTTTTTTCGGCTCGGACTTACCTCGTTTGGTGGACCCGTTGCCCATCTTGGCTACTTTCGAGAGGAATTTGTCCGTCGCCGACGCTGGCTCAGCGACCACAGCTATACAGATCTTGTCGCGCTTTGCCAGTTTTTGCCTGGTCCAGCCAGCAGCCAGGTTGGTTTGGCGCTTGGATTATCTCGTGCTGGGTATTCCGGTGCACTTGCGGCTTGGGTCGGCTTCACCCTTCCATCGGCCATCGTGCTCATACTCTTTGCGCTCGGTATTGCAACGTGGGGGGCAGCTGTTCCAGGCGGAATACTGCAGGGCTTAAAAATTGCGGCGGTGGCCGTCGTGGCACAAGCAGTATGGGGAATGGCGCGTAACCTTTGTACGGGCGCCCTGCGAGTGACCATTATGGCTATCGTGTCTTGCTTCGTCCTGGCGTGGCCGAGTGTTTGGGGCCAAGTCAGCATGATTGTGGCAGCAGGCTTTGCCGGATTGCTTTTGTTCAAGCCAACCGAGGAACTGGTTCATGAGCCGCTGGATATTACGGTGAGCCGCCGTACGGGCGCCATTTTTCTGACACTATGTGTTGCTCTATTAATTGCGCTGCCCTTGCTTGTGCAGGCATGGCCCAGCCAGGCTCTATCCATGTTCGATGTGTTTTACCGGGCCGGATCCTTGGTTTTTGGTGGCGGGCATGTCATCTTGCCCTTATTGCAAGCCGAGGTTGTGCCCAACGGTTGGGTTGCCAATGATACATTTCTGGCTGGCTATGGCGCCGCTCAGGCTGTGCCTGGCCCACTTTTCACGTTTGCTGCCTTTTTAGGTGCATCAATGGCGACACCTCCGAATGGCTGGTTAGGAGGCCTACTTTGCCTGGTTGCCATCTTTGTGCCTTCGTTTCTAATCGTGGCAGGCGCCCTGCCGTTCTGGGAACAATTGCGCACCAATAAACGTATGCGAGCGGCGCTGATTGGCGTGAACGCCGCCGTCGTCGGCTTGTTGCTGGCCGCGCTTTATGATCCGGTCTGGACCAGTGCGATCCATCGTCCCACCGACTTTGGACTGGCGTTAATGGCTCTTGTTGCCTTGATGTTCTGGCGTCTTCCGCCCTGGTTGGTTGTAATAGGATGCGGATTAGGCGGCTGGCTGCTCAGTAGTGTCGTGTAAATTCGCTGTAGATAAAAACGCTGCGCTGGACCAGGTAAAGCGCCTTTTTCGCAACAAAAGTAACGAAGAGGTATCAGTGCTTGTGCCGATGGTGGGCGTCTGGAAAATGCCCATGGCTATGAGTTAGCGGTTCATGCACATGCCAATGGTTGTGGGCGGTGCCCGGCGCGAAAGGTGCATCGTGTGGATGCTGATGATGCGCGTCGTGGGTGTGTTCATGCTGGTGCGCCAGCGTTTCGTGTGTATGCGTATGAGCATGGCGTTCAGTCAAATGCAGCCAAATGCCGATTACCATCAACGCCCCTGCCACCAGCAAGGGCGTGGTTACGGGGTCGCCCAGCGCAATAGCCAGGATGGCGCCAAAAAATGGGGCAACCGAAAAATAGGCGCCAGTACGCGCCGTGCCCAGATGGCGCAGGCCAACGACGAATAGCGCCAAGCTTACGCCGTACGCCAAAAAACCCACTACCATGGCGCCTGCCAGGCTTGGCCACGCAGGCACTGAGTTGCCCTGTATAAAAGCTAAGGTTAAATTCACTAGGCCGGCCACAAGCCCTTTTACCGAGGCGATCCAAGTGGCATCCGTAAGTGAAACCTTGCGCGTCAGATTATTGTCAACGCCCCAGGCAAGGCAGGCGCCGAGCACCGCCAAGGCCGGCCAAAGCCCCGCAAAGCGCGCCTCGCCGGGCCAGCTCAGCACCAGCGCGCCGGCGACAATAGCCATCATACCCAGCGCGATACGGCGATCAAAATTTTCTTTAAAAACAAACCACGCCAGCAGTGCCGTAAACACCCCTTCGGCGTTCAGCAGCAAGGAAGCGCCCGACGCGGGCATCCCTGTCAGGCCCAGCATGAGCAAGACCGGGCCAATAATGCCACCCGCCACAATGGCGCCAGCCAACCAAGGCGCTTCGTGGCGAGACAGGTGAACAACAGGCGCACGGCTGAAGAGGCGATAGAGAGTAAGTCCAATACCCGATCCCAGATAGAGTAGACCAGCCAGTAACCAGGGGCTCACACTTTCAAGCAATAGTTTAGCCAGCGGTGTTCCCGCTCCGAACAGCAACGCCGCGATCAGGGCGGGCATCACCCCCGGGTGGCGTAGACCCTGTTTCCAATTGATGTTAGACATGTATGGCTCTACACAGGTTTGAAGTTACATCCGTTCGGCTGTTGCAGCGACGAGATCAGTGGGCATTGAACAGCATTGTCCGCTGAGCCGCATCGAGCCACCAGTTGATCTAGCGCCGCTTCGATTCGCTGCAGATCGGCTAGCTTTTCACGTATATCTTGAAGCTTTTGCTGCGCGATACGGCGCGCCTCCTCGCAATGGGTACCATCCACCAGTCTTAAGAGATCGCTTACTTCGGCAAGACTGAAACCTAATCGTTGTGCTGCTTTGATAAACCGCACACGCTCAAGATCGGCATCGGTATAGCGTCGAATGCTGCCATAGGCTCGCTTTGGCAGGGGCATCAGGCCCTTGCGCTGATAGAAGCGAATGGCCTCGACATTAACTCCGACCGCCTGCGCCAGCAAACCAATAGTGAGCGTATCTGATGCTGTTTTCACTGTTTGACTCCGTACTTAAGTACGGAAGTAAGCTTACACCATGCGAATCAATTTCTCGACCGAAAAAGCCTCTCCCTCGCAGCCGGGGCATTCGGTGTTGTTTGCGGGCGGTGTCGCTGCTCTGCTCGCTTCCACCTGCTGTCTAGGGCCACTGGTTCTAATCATGCTTGGTTTTTCTGGCGCCTGGATAGGTAACCTTACGGTGCTTGAGCCCTATCGGCCCATCTTCATCAGCGTGGCATTAGTAGCGTTGTTCTTCGCCTGGCGGCGTATCTGGCGACCCGCCATGGTCTGCGCGCCTGGAAACATGTGTGCCATGCAGCAAGTCAAGCGCATCTACAAGTTGCTATTTGGCGCTGTATCAATGCTTGTGCTGATTGCACTGGTGTTTCCATATGTCGCGCCCTGGTTTTACTAAAGGAAAAAGTCATGAATAAATTACTGCTTGTGGCCGCGTTGAGCACATTGACCGCTCCGGGCTGGGCCGCTACGAATACTGTCAGGCTGTCAGTGCCAACGATGGATTGTCCGGTATGCCCCATCACGATAAAGAAAGCACTCACCAAGATGCCTGGCGTAAGTCAAGTGGAAGTGAGCTTCGACAAGCGTCTGGCCACCGTCACCTTTGATGATTCAAAAACCACCGTCGACGCCCTCAAGACCGCTACGACGGATGCGGGTTATCCATCGACACTTATGGAGCATACGAAATGAGTACCGTTATCTTGGAGTCGACGCTGACCTGCCCCGAATGTGGGTACGTCAAAACGGAAACCATGCCGACCGATGCCTGCCAATGGTTCTACGAGTGCGACCAGTGCCACGCTATTCTGAAGCCTAAGCCTGGCGATTGCTGCGTCTATTGCTCGTACGGCTCCGTGCCGTGCCCGTCGATTCAGCAACAGAGGCGACAGAGCAGTTGTTGCAACGAAACAAGTCAATAAGGGTTCAACCCGCTGATGTTAATTCCATCATCGCTTCCAGGACGAGGCGTACTGAGAGGCGCGGCTGCAACACCCCGTCCTTGGCATTCACCGCCCCATCATCCCGCTCATCATTATCGCCATACCCACAAACCCAATGACAGCAAACAGACCGATTACTGCTAGCACCATTAGAAATATTTTCACTAGTTTGTTATCCATGTCGTTCTCATTAATGGATTGTTAACCTAATGCCGGCCTACTTATAACGTCGCCCCTTCCCTGGCAATCTGGCTCTAGGTCGCGCCTTGATCGCGGCTCACATAGACGCTTCGCTTAAATGTTGCAATAGCAAGCTCTTCATGTCGGATGGGATTTTGTGCAATATAAGCGATAGCATCGTCGGGAGCGACTTGGTATCTGGATCGTGTCGGCCTTGGCATCGCCCGTTAAGGCAATTCGGCTACGTACTGGCCCGCCGGTATAGCTACCAAACCAAAAATGTTCGCCGTCCAGATCAAACCACTGGGCGAGCATTTGTTTGCCACAGACTTGCTGCTCGAAATGCTTGCCTTACTCATTGCGGTGACCGTTGTCGCCGCCGTGGTGAGCGGCTGCCAGCCTAGTGCGAGCAAGACCACAATCCCCGCTGCGGCGATGGTTGGGATGATTGTTTTTTTGCATTAACCATTTCTACTCCAATAGTTGGAAAATGAGGGCTGAAGCACACCACCAGAAAAGTAGGTGGCGGCGTGCTCCAATCCCAGGCATTTTTATTTATCAAGCTGGACTTTTTCTGCCTTGACCTCGTTTTCCTTATTGCATGAGTTCATGCTTTTCATCATGAACAGCATCGATAAGGGGCAAATGAGAAAAAGCAAAAATGGGGCGGCCGCCGAAATAAGCGCCCGTGCAGCGGGCAGCGTGACATAGGCAATAGCGAGCAGTATGCCCACTGCAAGGCCTACTTTAACCATCGTTTTGGTATCGCATTTCATGGTTGAATTCCTTTAATCCTGTTGCGTAATGCGGCTCATATCGAACGCACGATACGTCGACTTGGCGATTACGCTCTAGCAGTGCTATCAAGTGAGGGATATCGGGCCGATATCATGCTTTCGGCAAATTCGTAGACGCGTGTAGGCCCGCCAGACGTACAGCTTCGGCAACATCTGGGCGCGAATGCTTGCGGATTAAATCTGAAAACTACAGTACAGAATAGAAAGGGAGGAATTACGTCGGGAGTGACGAATATTCTGTAGGCCTGGGTCGGCTGTTAAGCTGGCTGGAGCGGCCGGTACCACCTCTGGTCTTCGCGCCAGCACAACAGGCTCAGGATTTAACGGATACGACGCTTCAGAGCGTGGCATCCACGCTTGAGTAATGCAGATGTCCGAGCTCACTTGATCGGCGAGCAGGCACTTGGAACCATTTACCAAATAGGCGTCGGTACTTGTGGAGCAAGGCAAAGGGCCGGTTGCCGTCTGCAGGGCTTGCACGTTATCGGGCAGCGCGCAGGCTTGCGCGGGCTGAGCCAACAAACCAAACACCAACACCAACACCAACACCGCAATATATCCGATGCCGATTAGTAGGTTACGTGAAATATTTCTCATAATGCGGCTAATGCTTTGAGGTCTTCACATCAAGATAGCGTTGGCGATTCTTTTACTCTAAACCTTACCACCGGAGCAAGGTCAAGCATTTTTTTGAAAAATGCCGGCAGTTTAAGCTTGTGCTGTAGCGCGTTGACTGTGGATACTTTTCAGGTTCATAATGCGTTCAATTGCGGCTTTTTTCTGATCATGCATTCATCCCGCTCTAACGCCCGTCGATTGTTAATTTTAGTGTTGTTCACAACGCTGCTATTTTCGCGTGTGGCATTGGCAAGCTATGTGTGTCCGCTCCCGCAATTACAAACCAAGGCAGCGACCTCTCAAATGGATGGCGCTGACTGCACTCAACCGGGCGATCATGGGAAAATGCTCGATGAATCGCAGCCTTCCTTGTGCGCCCAACATTTTTCTGATGAGAAACAAGTCACTAACGCCGTAGCGCAATCGCTGGCGTCCGAGCCGGTTCTTTTCCTTGCCTACCCCCTCCCTCTTCCCCTCCCGCCCCAAATGTGGCAGTTCGCCCGCCATGACTCCGTACCGGATCCAGGCGGCGGCGATGATACCCTTTTTCTCCTGACGCTTCGACTGCGCATTTGACCTAACTCCGATTTTCGTTGCCAAGGCCCCGGTTACTGCCGTGCCTTGTTTTCGTTCGACTATTCGGAGTTAACCATGCTTGAACCACTACGCGCGCTCGCCTCGCAGCGCGCCGTAATGCGCACTTGTGCACTGTGCGCGTTACTAACGCTCGCTAGCGCAACCGCCTATGGCCAGGGCGCCGGCCTGACGCTTGACACCGCCCTTTACCAAGCCACGCATCGCTCGGCGGCCATACAGGCGAGCCAATCCTCGGTGTTCGCCAGCACCCAGGCAGCCGTCAAGGCGGATCAATTGCCTGACCCAGTGCTTAAAGTCGGGATCGATAACCTGCCCATTGATGGGCCCCAGCGCTATTCGATCAACCAGGACTTTATGACCATGCGCCGCATTGGCATCGAACAGGAGTGGGTGTCCTCGGACAAGCGCGAACGCCGAGCCAGCCTTGCCAACCGCGTTGTGGACAAGGAACGAGCGGCCACGTTGGTGCAGCTTGCCAAGACACGTCAACAGACAGCCCTTGCCTGGCTTAACGCAGCGTATGCCCAGCGCGCCCTGGAGCTCACCCAGGATTTGCTCAATCACATGACCCATGAACTGGCTGCCACCCGCGCTTCCTACCGCGGAGCCAAAGCAAGTGCCGATGACGTGACACAAGCACAAATCATGCGTTCCCAAGCCCAAGATCAATTGCTTAAGGCGCAGCAGGCGTCGCGCTCGGCGCTGATTGTGTTGAGTCGATGGGTGGCTTCCCCTGTGGTCGAGGTCGCGGGCGCGATACCGCCGCTGGAATCCCAGGTGGGCGCTCTTACGCAGCAGGAGCTGAACCAGGTTCAGCCCGAACTCCTGGCGGCGGAGCGCGATGTTTCCATCGCCGATGCGGACACGTCGGTAGCCAGCAGCAATCGAACCCCGAACTGGACTTGGGGGGTGACCTACCAGCA
>CALMPB010000187.1 GCA_937871985.1 uncultured Burkholderiaceae bacterium | reverse complement strand
AATCGCCGGGTCAACGGCGGAGTGGAGATACTGGCCACCGACCAGACCTCGGTGGTGCAATCCGTTGCGACGGCCCAGCCGCCCGCCCCGCGGCCTTCCGTGCCGGCGGCGCCGTCGCCTTCGCGCGTGTCGGGCAATCTGCGCCAGCCTCCCGCGCCTCAAGGCGCCGACGTGGTGGATGCCATCGGCGCCATGCGCGGCGCGCTCGAGGCGCGCATGGACGAAATGCTTTGGGGCAATCATCTGCGCAAGGCGCCGCAGGCGGCTTCGCTGTTTCAAACCTTGCTGGGCCTGGGGTTCAGCACGGCGCTGCTGCGGGCCATGCTCAAGCGCCTGCCGGACGAGCTGCCGGCCAAGGCGGCGTGGCAATGGGTCGGCAACGAACTGAAAACACACCTGCCTGTGCTGGAAAGCGAGCAAAGCCTGCTGGCGCCGGGAGCCGTGGTGGCCCTGGTCGGCCCGACGGGCGTCGGCAAGACCACCACCATCGCCAAGCTGGCGGCGCGCTGCGTGAAGCGTTTCGGCTCCGGCAAGGTCGTGCTGCTTACGACCGATACCTACCGTATCGGCGCGCACGAGCAGTTGAAGATCTATGGCGGCATCATGCGGGTTCCCGTGCATGTGGTGCAGGATGCCGACGAGCTCAAGCGCGTCGTGGCGGGCATTGCCCCCGATCAGCTCATCCTTATCGATAATGTCGGCATCAGCCAGCGCGATCGCCATGTCTCGGAGCAGGCGGTCATGCTGGCGCAGGCGGGACGCACCGTCAGCCGCCTGCTGGTGCTGAACGCCTCCAGCCACGGCGACACGCTGGACGAGGTGGCCCGCACGTATTCGAACGATGGCGGCAGCCCGCTGCGCGGCTGCATCATCACCAAGATCGATGAAGCTCCCCGCCTGGGCGCTTCGCTCGATACGTCCATCCGTTACCAGTTGCCCATTTGCTATGTGTCGAACGGCCAGAAAGTGCCCGAGGACCTGTTGTTCCTCGACGGGCGTGAGCTGGTTGACCGCGCCTTGACGCAGCAGACGGCTTCGCAGGCCTTGTATGCGCCCACCGAGGCCGATTTCGCGGCGCTGATGGCGCTGGCCAAGGCGCCTGAAAACGTATCCGCCGATGCGGCCGCCGAAACCCGGCGGCGGAAATTGCTGCCGGGTTTGCTGTCCGCTGCCGGTGCGGAGGCGCCGTTGTCGTCCGACGACTTGAAAGAAGCTTGCGTGTATCTGGATGATGCCGTGGCGTGCGCCGAAGCCTACGATCTGTGGCGCGGCCATGTCTCGCAAGAGGCTTCCTTGGCCGTCGAATCGCAGGCCGGGCATTTGCTGCGTGCCGCGCAAGGCCGGGCGGGCCGTGGACCCATGCTGGCCATTCACGACCGGGTTGCCGTAAAGGCGGCATCGGGGGCCGTGGGCCGCATGCACGCAACCTTCCTGCTGGATGGGCAGGGCCAGGCGCTGGTTTCGCCCTGGCAGCAGATTGTCTTTCCCCAAGGCTGGCAGTCGTCCGATGGCGCGTCGGCCCTGGCGGCGCCTGCGCCGGGCGATGTCCTGCGCCAGCAAGTTCAGTTTCTCCACGATCAGGTTTCGGCGCCTGTGGTGCATCTGTTCGAGGGCGGATCGCAAGGCTTGTGGCGCAGCCTGTCGGCGGCGGATGCTTCCTGGCTGGTGCAGTGCCCGGGCTCGACCCGCATCGTCGACGCCGATTCCTGCTCCACGACCGCCGGTGCATTGGCCAAAGTCCTGGATTATCGTCCCTTGCCCATGGCGGGCGCAGACGCCAATCTGGCGCAAGTCTGCGGGCTGGCGTTGCAGGACGTCATTATCTGGGCGGGCCAGGCCGAGGTGGCGCTGACTGCGCGCCAGGTCAGTCCGCTGCCCGTGCGCCTGTGCGTCGTGCGAATCGTCAAGCGCCGGGATGGCGCGCCGTTGAAGACGCTATACGGTTTGAGCAATCTTGGCCAAGGCGTGGAGCCCGCCGACAGGCTGGCCTTGTGGTTGGTGGCGCAAGCCGAATCCAAGGCCGTGTTGCGCTACGCGGCGCGCCTATGGCCATTGCTGGCCGGAGGTGGACGGCAGGAGTCGGAGCTTGGCCGCGCGCTGCTTGCCTCGCAGTCGGGCCTGGCCGTCTGGCAGGCCATGCAGGGTGAAGCGGCCGGTGGAGTGCGGCGCGTCCTGCATGCCTTGGCCGGTAAAACCATGCTGACGGCGCCCGTGGCGGCGTCGATGATGATGAAGCTGTTTGCCCTGAAGGAAATGACGGCTTAGCGTGGCGTCGCGATTCAGCCGGCGCGGATGCCCCGGGTCTGGGAGCTGGTGTTCCGGGCGCGTCCGCTGGCGTCGTACAGATTGCCGATGCCGGCCAGGCTGCGCAGGGTGTCGAGCGCTTGCTGGTTGTACTTCAGGTACATTTCAATGATGTAGCCGTTCGACGCATTCATTTGCCGGGCTTGTTCCGCTTGTTCGAAAAGCGTTGCCACGAGCGCTCGTGTTTCGGGATCGTTTTGCGCCGCGGCTTCCAGGCCGGCTTTTCCGCTGCCGTGTCCCATTTCAGCCAGCAGGGCGTCGCGTGCCTGGCCCGCCAGGCTCAGTTGTTCCGCCAGCTCGTTCTTGACATGGGTGGATTCGTTGAGCGTGTCGTTGCCGCCGGGCTCCAGTAGATTTTCGGTTTCGGTTTCGAGGACGGCAATGAATTGGCCGACCAGTCCGATTTCGTGCTGCAAGCCGGCGTGTAGTGCGTGAATGGACATAGTGTGCGCGGAAAAAATTACTTGAGGAGTTCGCGCACGCTGGCCAGCAGCGAGTCGGCGATGCGGCCCGGATCCACCTTGAGCTTGCCCGCGGCGATGGCGTCGCTGATTTCGCGGACACGATCGACGTTGATGTCGTTTTCGCCGTTTTGCAGGCTGGCCAGATTGCGGGCGGTGGCGCTGAGATCCACAGAGTCTTTTCCGTTGCTGGATATGTTGGCCGGCGCGCCACCGATGCCGCTACGGGTAGCGGTCACGGTGTTGAGGGCTGCGTTTTTGACGGAAGACGAGATCTTCAAGATGAAACTCCGGACGACGGCGCGCGAGTGTATGGCGGTTGATATAGTGGTTGTAACGACGCGGAACCCAGAAACTTTAGCGTAAACAGCGGATTTGGCGCACTTTGAAGCATATAAAGCATTTTATTACATCAAAACCAGTACGGTGTGGGCATTCAGGACGGTGCCGGTGACCATTTGCCCCGAGCCGGCGCGCACCTGTATTTGCGTGCCCGGCTCGCCGCCTTGCATGGCCTTGCCTTCGCTAGTGGCGACAAAACCGGGGCCGCGAGCCTCAAGGCGCACGGCTTGTCCGCGCTGGATGGAGCCGGCGCTGCGCAAGGCCCTGGCCTTGATCGCCGAACCCGCGTTGATGCGTTGGGTGGTAATGCTGCCGATCAACTGATCGGCATCCCGCAGTACGCCGTTCGGCAGGAGCAGCAGGTCGCCGGTACGCTCGCTGAGGTCGTCCCGGGTAATGACGGCGCCCGCTTTCAGGGGGCGGGCCGATACATAGTAGCTGCCTTCGATGCTGAGGTTCGCCTGTGCATAGGTGACCCAGGGCTGCGGAGCCAGGCAGCGCAGGCCGACGGTCAGGCGCGAACTCAGCCTGGAGCCCGGCCTTAAGAACACTTCGGATTGCTGGCAGGGAGCCAGCTTTTCCGTGTCGACAGGTTCGACGGTGATCTGGGGCGTTCCCGTGTAGGCCGAGGCCTGTTCTTGCAGGAAAGCGCGTATCTGGTCTTCGTACGAGGCGGGCTGAGCGCCGCCCGCAGCCCGGGCCGCGGCGGAAGCGTCGGCCGGCGCCGCAAGTGCGGGCGTTTCGGCGACGGCGGCATGGACCGCCTGTGTTCCGAACAGGGCGGCTGCGGCAAGCAAGGCAGCGTAAATCTTGATCATGCCAGCATTTTATAGCCGGCGCCGCGGACGCATTGGGGGAATTGGCCGAGAAATGCCGGCTTATTTCGTAGTTTGTCTTTGCAGGCGCGCCCTTACTATGTCTCGTACCTGATTGTGGCCGCATGGCCGCTGAGTTTCGGATTTTCGGATCGGCATAGGGCAGGGCGCCGGCCGAGCAAGGAATACAAGACCGCACATGATAGACCGTATTGGTGAAGACCTGGGTTTTTTTCAAACCGCCATCAATCTGCGCCAGCAGCGCCAGGAAGTGCTGTCCGCGAACATCGCCAACGCGGACACGCCCAACTACAAGGCGCGCGACTTCGATTTTTCGTCGGCGCTGCAAGACGTGATGACCGAACGCATGCGCCTGGCGGATACGAAATTGACCCTTACCTCGCCACGGCATATACCGGGCGCGGCAGTGTCCGGCGATTCGGCCGAGCTGCTGTACAGGCAGCCTTTGCAGCCCAGCCTGGACGGCAATACGGTGGACATGGACGTCGAGCGGGTGCAGTTCGCCGACAACACGCTGCGCTACCAGTCCGACCTGACCATTATTTCCCAGCGCATCAAAACCATGCTTGCAGCATTGCAGCAATAAACCAGGAAAGCCATGTCTTCGATGACTATTTTCGATATTGCGGGTTCTGCGCTTGCGGCGCAATCCCAGCGCATGAACGTCACGGCCAGCAATATGGCCAACGCCAATAGCGTCGTGGGGCCGGACGGGCAGCCATACAAGGCGCGCGAGGTGGTGTTCCAGATGGCGCCCGTGCCGGGCCAGTCCTATTCGCAAGCGGTGGGCGGCGTGCGCGTGGCGGGCGTGGTAGAGAGCAATGCACCCGCCAAGCTGCAGTACGACCCCAAGAATCCCCTGGCGGATGCAGACGGTTATGTGGCCATGCCGAATGTGGACATGGTGGCGGAAACCGTGAACATGATTTCCGCATCGCGCTCGTACCAGGCCAACGTGGAAGTGATCAATACGGCAAAGAGCCTGATGACCCGCACTTTGTCCATCGGGCAGTAATCGGCATCGTCACGGCGTTTCAGCCGTGTTTTTTTTATTAATTTGGAGCCTTTCGTGGCAGTCAACTCAACCGACACCAGCACCACTACCTCCGGTGCACTGGCCCAGGCCTCCGCGGCGGCGGCCCAGCGCACCGCGGCGGCGCAGGATCAATTCATGACCCTGCTGGTCACCCAATTGCAGAACCAGGATCCTTTGAACCCCATGGACAACGCCCAGGTCACCACGCAGTTGGCGCAGTTGGAGACCGTGAACGGCATTACGCAGCTCAACACCACGCTGCAGGCCCTGTCGGGCCAGATGGACTTGTCCCAGTCCATGCAGGCGGCCAATCTCATCGGCAAGGACGTGTTGTTCCCGGGCGAGAAGGTGTCGCTGGGCAGCGTGACGAACGATGGCGTCATCACCACCGAGTCCACGCCTTTCGGCGTGGATGTCATTTCTCCGGCCGCCAAGGTCGTTGCGACCATCCAGGACGCCACCGGCAAGGTCATACGCACCTTCAATCTGGACAGCCAGCCCGCGGGCGTGCTGCAGTTGTCGTGGGATGGCAAGGACGATGCCGGTTCGATGGCTGCCGCCGGCGCCTACACCTTGCAGGTAAAGGCCACCGACGCCGACGGCGGCGATGTTTCCGCCCAGGCGCTGACCTACGGCAAGGTGGCCAGCGTGTCGTACGCCTCCAGCGGGTTGCAGATGGATCTGGGCCTGGCCGGCGTGCATTCGCTGTACGACATCCGCAAGATCATGTAGCAGGCTTTCAACGCTTAAACGAATCAACGAACTAACGAATACGAGGTCATCATGGGTTTTGGACAGGGTCTAAGCGGCTTGAACGCCGCCTCGCAGCAACTGGATGTGATCGGCAACAATATCGCCAACTCGGGCACGGTCGGGTTCAAGTCGGCCACGGCCACTTTCGCCGACGTGTACGCCACGTCCAGCAAGGCCGGCCTGGGTGTGCAGCTTACGGGTGTCAACCAGCGCTTCACGGTCGGCACGGTCAGCAACACGGGCAATGAATTCGACATGGCCATCGACGGCGCGAATGGTTTGTTCCGCGTGGTGGACACCAGCGGCAACGTCATGTACACCCGCAACGGCCAGTTCCTGGCCGACAAGGACAGCTACCTCGTCAATGCCCAAGGCTATCGCTTGACCGGCTTTGGCGTAACCGGCAACGACCTGAGCCCCATCATGGTGCCCATCGGCAATATCGAGCCCAAGGCCACGAGCTCCGTCACGACCCGGGCGAATCTGGACGCGAATGCGGATCTTGTGTATGAAACCGATGTGCCTGAGACGCTCGGGCAGATAGCTGTTACAGCGCCGGCAGCGGCTACTTACTATTATCGGGACGATGGCACAAGCATTTCGTGGTGCGATGCCACGGGCACGGCGGTTGCCGCGCCGCCCGCGGGAACCTATACGACGGCGTCCGGCAACTTCGAGGTGGATGCCAGTGGTCAGCCAACCTCGTCGTTGGAGAGCGTAAGCGCTGTGTCGTACGAGGAAGCTCATATCGGCCATCAGTTCAGCCCGGCAGATCCCCAAAGCTACACGCACTCGCTGCCAATCACGGCTTACGATTCGCTTGGCAATGCGCATTCCGTCATGCAGTATTTCGTCAAGCGTCAAGCGACAAGCTCGGACAGCACCTGGGATATTTACTACACGGTGGACGGCAAGACGGACAACATCACGCCGTCCACCACCCAGTTGACCTTCGACAGCGCAGGACGCTTGAAAACGGGTGATACGGCGACGCTTACGATCACTGGCCTGGGCGGCGCGGCTTCCCCCGCCGCCGACATGAACATAACCGTGAGCTATGCCGGCTCCACGCAATTCGGCGGCGATTTCTCGCCCAGCTTTACGCAGAACGGCTACGCCACCGGCGAGTACGCCGGCATGACCATCGGCACGGACGGCGCCATCGTGGCCAACTACACCAATGGCCAGACCAAGGCCGTGGGCTATGTGGCATTGGCCAACTTCAACAACCTGCAGGGCCTGCAGGCGGCGGGCGGCAATGCCTGGGTGGAAACCTCGGCATCCGGCCAGCCCATCGTGGGCCGTCCGGGCACCAACAGCCTGGCCACCATCAAGGGCCAGTCGGTCGAAGAGTCCAACGTGGACATCAGCCAGGAGCTGGTCAATATGATCATCGCCCAGCGCACCTACCAGGCCAATGCCCAATCCATCAAGACGCAGGATCAGGTGGTGCAGTCCCTGATCAACATGCGCTGATCGCTGAGCCATGGATCGCATCGTATACACCGCGGCGGGCGGCGCCGCCCGCGTGCTGGAACAGCAGGCCGTGCTCAGCAACAACATGGCCAACGTCAGCACCACGGGCTTTCGCGCCGAGCTGGCCAACTACCGGTCCGTTCCCATCGTCGCCGAGCAGGGCTTGCCGACGCGGGTCGGCACGGTGACCTCCACGCCGGGCAGCAATTTCGAGCAGGGCGTCATGGCCCAGACGGGCAATGCGCTGGACGTGGCGATTACCGGCGAGGGCTGGTTCAGCGTGCAAACCCCCACCGGCGAGGCGCTGACGCGCGCCGGCGAGCTGGCGGTGAATCCGCAGGGCCAACTGGTGACGCAGCAAGGCCTGCCGATACTGGCCGCCAACAACGCACCTATCGAGATACCCGACCGGGGTACGGTGACGTTTACGTCGGACGGCACGATCACCGCGCTGGGCGCGGGCGACAGGCCCAACGATATCCAGGTGATTGGCCAGTTGAAACTTTCCAACCCGCCGGCCGCCAGTCTGGCGCGCGGCGACGACGGCCTGTTTCGCGTGCAGGATCCCAATGCCGGCCCGGTGCGGGAAGATCCGAATGTGCACATTGTTTCGGGCTTTGTGGAAAAGAGCAATGTCGGCGCGGCCGAAACCATGGTGGGGATGATCGCCAATGCGCGTCAATTCGAAGCGCAGATGCAGATCATCCAGACCGCCAGCACCAATGCCGAACGGGCCAACTCGATTTTGTCGAGCAACGGCTGATAACGATTTGAGCGCGGGCTTTCCCGCGCCGACGAGGAATAACGATGATACGTTCTCTGTGGATTGCCAAAACCGGTCTCGAGTCGCAGCAGACCAATATGGATGTGATTTCCAATAACCTGGCCAACGTCAACACGTCGGGCTTCAAGCGTTCGCGCGCGGTGTTCGAAGACCTGATGTATCAAACCATACGCCAGCCGGGCGCCCAGGTGGGCGCCGCCAACCAGTTGCCTTCGGGCCTGCAGGTGGGCACGGGGGTGCGCACGGTGGCGACCGAGCGCATCCACACCCAGGGCAATCTCAAGGAAACCGGCAACCAGCTGGACGTGGCGATCCAGGGGCGCGGATTCCTGCAGGTCGAGATGCCCGACGGCACGTTCGCCTATACGCGCGACGGCAGCATGCAGGTGGATCAGAACGGCCAGTTGGTGACGGCCGGCGGCTACCCTGTGCAGCCGCCCATCAATATTCCCGACAATGCACTGACCGTGACCATCGCCCGCGACGGCACGGTGTCGGTGACCCAGCCGGGCGCGACCGGCACGAACGTGCAGATCGGCCAACTGCAATTGAGCACCTTCATCAACCCCACCGGACTGCAAAGCGCCGGCGAAAACCTCTACATCGAAACCGACGCCTCGGGGCCGGCCAACTTCGCCCAGCCCGGGCTCGATGGCGCCGGCCTGGTCATGCAGAATTATGTGGAAACGTCCAACGTGAACGTAGCGGAAGAGCTGGTCAACATGATCACCACCCAGCGCGCCTACGAAATGAACAGCAAGGCGATTTCGACCTCGGATCAGATGCTGGCCCGCCTGACACAACTGTAGAACATGCTTAAACGTTTTTTGCTTGGATTGTCGTGCGCGGCGCTGGCCGCGCTTTCGGGCTGCGCCCTGGTTCCGCCCGAGCCGGTGGTGACCGGGCCGCTGACGGCGCGCCCGCCAGAGCATGCCGCCATGGCGCCGGAAGCCAACGGCGCCATTTTCCAGCCTACGGCCTATGGCAACTACCCGCTATTCGAGGACCGGCGGCCGCGCAATGTCGGCGATATCGTCACGATCGTGATCCAGGAAAAGACCAATGCGGCCAAGAACGTGGCCACGCAGACGGATCGTACCGGCAGCACTTCGCTGGGCCTGGACGGAATGCCCGCGGTGGCGCCCGCCTGGCTGGGCTCGCAGCAGAACATCGACGCGAAGGGCGGCAACTCCGCCAAGGGCACAGGATCGAGCAGCGCGGCCAATACCTTCTCGGGCACCTTGACGACCACGGTGGTGGGCGTGCTGGGCAACGGCAATTTGCAGATCGCCGGCGACAAGCAAATCGCCATCAATCGCGGCAGTGAATACATACGCTTTTCGGGCGTGGTCGATCCGCGCTCGATCACCGGCTCGAACACGGTGCTGTCGACCCAGGTGGCCGATGCCCGCATCGAGTTCCGCAGCAAGGGCACCATGGACGAGGTTCAGACCATGGGCTGGCTGCAGCGGTTTTTCCTGAACATCGCTCCATTCTGAGGATAGTCGTTTTGACCACGATTTTGCGTTTCGCTTTGGGCCTGCTGGCCGTCGTCCTGTGTTTCAGCGCGTGGGCCGATCGAGTCAAGGATCTGGCTTCCATACAGGGTGTGCGCGCCAACCAGCTGGTGGGCTACGGGCTGGTGGTGGGCCTGGACGGCAGCGGCGACCAGGTGCGCCAGACGCCGTTCACCCAGCAGAGCCTGACCAATATGCTGTCGCAGCTTGGGGTGACGGTGCCCCAGGGCACCAATATGCAGGTCAAGAACGTGGCGGCCGTCATGGTTACGGCGCGGTTGCCGGCTTTTTCACGCCCGGGCCAGACTCTGGACGTCGTAGTGTCGTCCATGGGCAATGCCAAGAGCCTGCGCGGCGGCACCTTGCTCATGACGCCGCTCAAGGGCGCCAATGGCCAGGTCTATGCCATGGCGCAGGGCAATCTGCTGGTCGGCGGCGCGGGGGCGCAGTCGGGCGGCTCCAGCGTGCAGGTCAACCAACTGAACGGCGGCATCATTTCCAACGGCGCCATCGTCGAGCGCAATGTGCCGACGACCTATGCGCGCGACGGCATGATCAACCTGGAAATGAACACCACCGATTTCAGCGTGACCCAGAATGTCGTGGTGGCGCTGAACCGGGCCCTGGGCGGCAATACCGCCATGGCGCTGGACGGACGCGTCATTCAGTTGCGCGGCCCGCTCGATCCGGCCGACCAGGCCGCCTTCCTGTCCCGCGTCGAAAACGTGGAGGTCAAGCTGCCTCCGGCCACCGCCAAGGTCATCATCAATGCCCGCACCGGTTCGGTGGTCATGAACCGCACGGTCAGGATCGAAGAGGCCGCGGTGGCTTACGGCAATCTGTCGGTGGTCATCAACAACCAGCAGCAGGTCAGCCAGCCCGACACGCCGTTTACCCAGGGCCAGACCGTGGTGACGCAGAACACGCAGATCGAAATGCGCTCGGACCAGGGCACGGTCAAACGGGTAACGACCAGCGCCAATCTGGCCGACGTGGTCAAGGCCTTGAATGCCCTGGGCGCAACGCCCCAAGACCTGCTTTCCATTTTGCAGACGCTGAAAAGCGCCGGCGCCTTGCGCGCCGATCTGGAAATCATCTAGAAGGACTGACCGCCATGACTTACTACACGCCCCGGCCAGCCGACGCCAATCTTGGTTCCGCCATCGATTTCGGGCGCTTGAACCAATTGGGGCTGGCCGTGAAGAACGGAGCCAGCGCCTCGGAAAAAGACCAAAAACAGGTTGCCCAGCAATTCGAGGCCATGTTCATCCAGCAGTTGCTCAAGCAGGCCAGGCAGGCATCCGGCATGAAGGGCCTGCTCGACAGCGACCAGACCCGTCTCGTGCAAAGCATGTCCGACGAGCAAAGCGCCTTGCAATTGTCCGACCCCGGCATCGGCCTGGCCCAGGCCTTGCTGCAGCAGATCCAGGGCAATTCGTCGAGCGGGCAGGGCGCCGCCGCCATCGAAGCGCGCGCCAAGTCCTTGCCCGAGCTGGCCAGTTCCCGAGTGCCGGGCTTGCGCTCGCGCATCGGCGAGGAGCGCAAGGAGGACGCCACGTCCATTTCCTCGTTGATCGACATGTTGTCGCAAAGCCCGATGGGCAGCATGGTCGGGGCGGCCGTCTCGGCGGTGCAGGGCGCGCCGGCGCATATCCAGAATTTCGTCGACCGCATGGGCTCCGCCGCCAAGGTGGCGGCGGCCAAAAGCGGTTTGCCGGCCGAACTCATCCTGAGCCAGGCGGCGCTGGAATCCGGCTGGGGCAAGCGGGAAATACGGGGCGACGACGGCGCCAACAGCTACAACCTGTTCGGCATCAAGGCGACCGGCGGCTGGACCGGCAAGGTGGTGAACATTACGACCACCGAATACGAGAACGGCGTGGCGCGCAAGGTCGTCCAGCCGTTCCGGGTCTACAACTCGTATGCCGAATCGTTTGCCGACTACGCCAAGCTGATCGGCAACAGCGACCGCTACAGCGACGTCGCCAAGGCATCCTCCGCCCAGGAAGCGGCGCGGCGCATCCAGGACGCCGGCTATGCCACCGATCCCGCCTATGCGGAAAAACTGATCAATATCATGGGGTATTTCAACAAATTGGCGACATAGGCGTCGGGGCGCGGGGCCGCCGGTGGAACCCAGCCGCGCTCCCAGGCTAAATAATTTCGGCGAAATGCCGTTAATGCACTGAATGGTCATCTTCCAGGGTAAGACAGAAGTTTTACCCTGTTACCAACGGAATATCGATGAATCTAGCCAATCTTGGTCTCTCGGGCATAAACGTGGCGCAAAACCGCCTGCAAACCACCGGCCACAATATCAACAATTCGGCCACCGATGGCTATAACCGCCAGCAGGTCATGGTATCGACGGCGGGCGCGACCAGCACAGGGTCCGGCTTCATCGGTCGCGGCGTGCAGACCGACAGCGTGCAGCGCGCCTACGACAATTTCCTGTACCGGCAACTGGTCAATTCGCAAAGCACGGGAGCGACCATTACCGCCTACGGCAACCAGATCGTCCAGGTCAATAATCTGTTCGCCGACCGCACCGTGGGCATCACCCCGGCGCTGCAGAACTTTTTCGACGGCATCCAGGCGGTGGCCTCGGCGCCGGCCGATCCGGCTTCCCGCCAGGATCTTCTGGGCCGGGCCGCCAGTCTCGTTGGCCAGATCAACGACGCCAACGCCTTTTTGAACTCGCAACGCGACAACATCAATACCCAGGTTTCCACGGTCGTTACGCAAATCAACAGCTATGTCGAGCGTATCCGCGACATGAACCAGCAAATCGTCAATGCCAAGGCATCCGGCTCGGGGCAGCCGCCCAACGATTTGCTCGACCAGCGCGATCAGGCCGTGTCCGAGCTCAGCCAACTGGCGGGGGTCAAGGTGTTCGAGCAGGACGGCAACGTCAATCTCACCATCGGCAACGGCCAGGTGCTGCTGGGCGGCGATACAGTTTTCCCCTTGCAGGTCATTCCCTCGGCGGACGATCCCACGCGCACCGTGGTGGCGTATTCCGCGCCCACCGGCACCGGCCGCACTACCTTGGTCGAAATGTCCGACAGCAGCATTACGGGCGGTACGCTGGGCGGCTTGCTTTCGTATCGCAGCGGCACGCTGGATTCCGTCCAGAACGACCTGGGCCGCCTGGCTACGGGGCTGGCGATTTCGGTCAACCAGGTGCAAACGGCAGGCTACGACCAGAACGGCAAGCCGGGTGCGGCGTTTTTCTCGCTGGGCAGCCCCACCGTGCTGGTCGGCGCGGGCAACCAGGGCTCGGCAACGCTGCAAGCGTCGTTTTCCGATCCCAACAAGCTGACTTCGCAGGATTACAAAATCGAGTTCGACGGCTCCGTGTACAAGGTTACCTCTGTTCCGAATGGAACCCAGAAAACCTACACCGACCTCACCACCGACCCCGTCGATTTCGACGGGGTGCAAATACAGCTTAGCGGCACTCCCAAGGCCGGTGACTCCTGGTCGTTGCAGCCCACCCGCAACGCGGCGGGCGCCATTTCCCTGAATCTCACCGACCCGGCCAGCATTGCCGCGGCCTCCACGACCACGGGCGATGCCGACGGCGGCAATGCGCTGGCCATGGCCAAGCTGCAAACGGACAAAATCCTGGGCAACGGCACCATGGGCCTGAACGACGCGTTCTCGCAGATCGTCAACAAGGTAGGGGTGCAGACCCAGCAAAACGCCACCTCGGCCAAGGCGCAGGCAACCCTGATCCAACAGAACTACGCCGCGCAGCAAGCCGTTTCGGGCGTCAACCTGGATGAGGAATACGTCAATCTCCAGCGTTACACCCAGCAGTACCAGGCGGCGTCGCGCCTGATCCAGACCAGCGCGACATTGTTCGACACACTGTTGAGCCTGCCCACTTGATAGGTTTGTAAGTCCGCTGCCCGCCGGATTGCCGTTTGCCAGATTATTTTGAGGTTGTCGCCATGCGTATCAGTTCCAATCTGTTTTTCCAGACCGGACTTAACTCGATCAATGCCCAGCAGTCCGACCTGATGCATCTGTATCAACAGGTCGCCAGCGGCCAGCGCATGGTCACGCCCGCCGACGACCCCCTGGCTGCCGCGCAGGCCATCAACCTCAGCCAGGCTCAAACATTGAACCAGCGGTTTGCCGACAACCGCGAGGTGGCCAAGAACAACCTGGGAACCGAGGAAAATACCTTATCGTCGGTGACCACGCTGCTCCAGGACGTCAAGACGCGTCTTGTCGAGGCCGGCAACGGCAGCATGTCGGACGCCGATCGTGCCACATTGTCCGACGTGCTGAAGAATGCGAAGGACACCCTGTTGGGTCTGGCCAATGCCACGGACGGCAACGGTCAATATCTGTTTTCGGGCTATTCCGGGTCGCAGCCGGCGTTCGTGGCTGATGCCAGCGGCAAAGTCACGTACAACGGCGATACCAACCAGCGCCTGATCCAGGCCGATCAAACCCGCCAGATAGCCGGCAGCGACATCGGCAGCGATATTTTCATGCGCGCCAGCACGGGCGCGCGCAACTACCTGACCCGCGCCGACTCATCCAATAGCGGCACGGGCTTGATCGGCAAACCCGTGGTGACCGATGCGCAAGGCGCGAATGTGGGCAAGACGTTCGAGATCGCGTTTTCCAATTCGGCCGATACACCGCCGGTTCTGCAGTACACCATTCAGGTCAAGGACGTCAGCGGCGCCACGGTAAGCAGTTCGGCCCCTGTGAATTATGCGTCCGGGACGACCACCCTGGATCTGGGCGGCGGGGTAAGCGTCGATTTCTCGGGTGCGCCGGCGGTTGGCGACAAGTTTTCCGTCGAGCCGGCCAATGCCGGATACGCGGCGAGCGTGCAGAAAGCCGATCCCGCAAGCACCCTGGCAGCCGGAAACTCCACGGTGACCGATGCATCCGCCCAGTATTTCGGCAAGCCGTTCACGATCGAGTTCGATGCTGCCGATCCAACGAAATTCACGACCACTTTTTATTCGGACAGCAGCCTTGCGACCCCTCTGGGCGCCGTCGACGGCACGTTTACGCCGCCCGGGGGAGCCACCGATATCCCCGGAGCGGGCGTCAGCCTGGACATTACCGGCGCGCCGGAGGCGGGCGACAAAATTACGGTTCAGGCCCCCCAGCCCACCGATCTGAATATCTTCGACACGTTGGACAATATCATTACGGCGCTGGGTACTCCCGCCTCCACAGGCAATACCCAGCAAACCGCGTTTCTCAATACCTTGGCCAGCGCCATCCAGCGCATCGACCTGAACTACAACCAGGTGCTTACCGTGCGTTCGTCCGTCGGTTCGCGCCTGAACGAGCTGGATGCCATCGACTCCAACGGCACGTTGCGCAATCTGGGCTATACCCAGCAATTGTCCCGCTTGGAGGATGTGGATTACTACTCGGCAACCGCGCAGTTGCAGTTGCGCCAGTCGGCCCTGGAGGCAGCGGCCATGGCGTTCAAGCAGATCCAAGGCACCAGCCTGTTCAATATGGGTTCGTAAAACATGAAATCGTCTCGCGCACAACTTAAAGCCAGCTTGTTCCTGCTGGTGCTGATACTCTCGGTTCTTACCGTGCTTGCCGCGGGCCTGGGGTGGTATAGCCTGCCGACGGACGACAGCGTCGTCAACGCCCGCTATGCGTTCCTGGCCTTGGCCGTACTGTCCGTGGTGCTGGCCTTCATCACCTGGCTGACCTTGTCGCGCAAGGTATTGCGTCCGCTCAAGCAGATCGGGCTGCATTTCGACCGTATTTCGGTGGGAGACCTGACCCATCGCATCGAGGTCGCCAGCCAGAACGAAGTGGGCTTGCTGTATGCCGCCGTCAAGCGTCTGCAGGAAAACCTTGGCCGCAGCGTGGGCAGCGTGCGGGCCGGGCTCGAACGCATCAATGCGGGCACGCAGGAAATCGTGGTGGGCAATGCCGACCTGAGCAGCCGCACCGAGCAGCAGGCGGCGGCCTTGCAGCAGACGGCGGCCAGCATGGAGCAGCTTTCCAGCACGGTCAGGCAAAATGCCGACAACGCCCGCCAGGCCAATCAACTGGCCGCCACGGCCTCCGAAGTCGCCCAGCGCGGCGGTGAAGCGGTGGGCGAAGTGGTGTCGACCATGGAAGGTATTTCCGCCAGCTCCCGCAAAATTTCGGACATCGTCGGCGTGATCGACAGCATTGCGTTCCAGACGAATATTCTGGCGCTGAACGCGGCGGTGGAAGCGGCGCGGGCGGGTGAGCAGGGCAAGGGATTTGCCGTGGTGGCCGCCGAGGTTCGGGCCCTGGCCCAGCGCAGCGCCCATGCCGCCAAGGAAATCAAGGATCTCATCGACGATTCGGTCAAGAAAGTGGCCGAAGGATCCCAGCAGGTGGAGCGCGCCGGGGCGACCATGCAGGAAATCGTCGCATCCGTGGCCCGGGTCACCGATATCATGGGCGAAATCTCGGCCGCCACCACCGAACAATCCAGCGGCATCGAGCAGATCAATATGGCGGTTACGCAAATGGATGGCGTGACGCAGCAAAATGCCGCCTTGGTCGAACAGGCCGCTCGTTCGGCCTCCGAGCTGCGCGAGCAGGTGACCCAGGTAAGCAGCGCCGTGGCCGTGTACAAGCTATCGGGCAAGCAGGTTATCGATGTGTCGGCCAAGCCGGTGGCTTCCCGGCCGGCTCCTCCCAAAGCGGCCCCGGCCTCGGCGCCGCGCAGCCCCGCTCCCGCTTTGGCCGCCGGAGGCGCCGCGCCGCCATCCGGTCGTCCGGCCGCTCCGCCGGCGTTGAAGAATAATCCGGCGACTGCGGCAACCGAAAATCCGGCCAAGCGCGCCAAGGCCCAGAGCGACGACGATTGGGAAGAATTCTGACCATGAAGCATACCGCGCAGTCGAAGCAGTGCGGATCGTGGCGCCTGGCAGTTGCAGGCGCCGCATTGGCGTTATTGACCGCGTGCAGCACAACGGGCCAAAGCTTCAATGCCACGGCCCTGCCGCAAATCGTGGTGGGCCGTACCACGTTCCAGCAGGCGCAAACCCTGCTTGGCGCCGCTCCGGTGGACATCTATCGACAGGGCGACGGTTCCATGACGGCGCGTTGGGCGGTCAAGGCATCGATGGTGGCGGATGCACTGTACGTCCGTCAGGAGTTGTCGCTGCGGTTCGGACCCGACGGCCGCTTCGAGCGAGTGGTCGACAGCGTCAATGTGCCTGGCGAGCCGGGCAAGCCCGAGGACGCCAAGTCGGGGGAGGCGTCGCGGCGGACGATGGCCGCCGTCCCCGCGTCAGGCTCTGCTCCCAACCCGGTGGCCGACATGTCGAACAAAGGCATCGACAATCCCGCCATCAGCTATCCCTTGTCGGAGCAGCAGTAAACGGCTCGCCAAGCCGACCGTGGCTTGGCGACGCCATACGGGAGCAGGCGGCGCATAAGAATCAGTGTTGAAAAAACGGCGCGGGCTGGATGTCATAAGAATGATGAAATCATACTAAAAGGATGGAGCATGAGAGTTTTCGCATTTTCTTCCGCGTCCCTGGGCCGAAGCCGGCAACGGGCGAGCGGCGGTTTCCGGCTGGTGGACGTCAAGGTAAGCACGCGACTGATGGCCTGCCTGCTGGTCTTCATGATTCTGATCGCCGTCGTGGGCGGCATTGGCGCTTATTTTCTGGATGCCAATGCGCGTGCTGAACGCGCACTGACGCAGCAAAACGCCAGCACCAGGCTGGTTTCGGAGATCAGCAACGAGATGCTGCAGGCGCGTCTGGGCATGATGACCGCCGCGCGCTACCAGGAAAGCAACGTCAATGACGACGCCGCAATGGCCGAGGAAGGCAAGGCCACGCTGAATGCCGCGATGGCGCAATTGGCCAAGGTCAAGAGCAATTTCGACAGCTTCCGTAAAAATCCGCCGCAGGGCGAAGAGGGGGGCAAACTGTCCCAGGCCTTGATCGACGCCTACAAGGTGTACGATGAAAACGGCATTGCTCCCATGGTGCAGGCATTGTCCTACCAGGATTACGGCACGTTTTATTTCGTCAACAACCAGATCGGCATCGATCGCGCCAAGGCCTTCGACAAGGCGATCGAGGACTTGAAGGCGCATACGCTCAAGCAGGAAGACCTGTTCCATGCTCGCGCGGAAGTCGAATTCAAGCGGGCTTTGACGGTGATCGGCGCCGGCATCGCGATTGGCGTGATTCTGGTGTTCCTGGTCATGCTGCTGTTCAAGCGCACGGTCATCCGGCCGCTCGTCCTGGCTGGCGAGCATTTTGACCGGATAGCGGGGGGGGACCTGACGCAGCGGGTGGAGGTGAGGTCGCGCAACGAGATCGGGGTGTTGT
>CALMPB010000186.1 GCA_937871985.1 uncultured Burkholderiaceae bacterium | reverse complement strand
CAGGTGCTGATGTGCCCGGACATCATGTCCACCGGATTCAAAGGCGCCGAGAACGCCAACATCCGCATAGGCGACACGGTGGCCGTGTTCGCGCAAGGCCCGATAGGACTTTGCGCGGCCGCAGGCGCCCGGCTGCTGGGGGCGACCACTGTCATCGGCGTGGACGGCAATGTGCAGCGCCTGGAAATATCGCGCTCGTGGGGCGCAGACATCGTCCTGAACTTCCATGACTGCGACGTCGTGGAGGAAATCTTGCGGTTGACAGGCGGCAAAGGGGTGGATTCCGCCATTGAAGCGTTGGGACAGCAGAGCACCTTTGAATCCGCCTTGCGCGTATTGAAGCCGGGAGGAACGCTGTCCAGCCTGGGCGTTTATTCCAGCGACCTGAAGATTCCGGTGTCCGCGTTCGCGGCTGGACTGGGCGACCACAGGATCAACACCGCGCTCTGCCCCGGCGGAAAGGAGCGTATGCGCCGCCTCATGAGCGTTCTGGAATCAGGCCGCCTGGACCTCGCAAAAATGGTCACGCACCGCTATGCCCTCGACCAGATTGCGGACGCCTACGATCTCTTCGCAAACCAGCGCGATAACGTGTTGAAAGTCGCCATCCGGCCGTCTTGAATGCTCTTTGTTCCCGGCCCGGGGGCGGACTCCGCGGGATAACGGCATGCCGGCCCGGACTTCAGAAGTCTGCTGCGCAGGCGCTTTGATGAATATTTCCTTCAAGAACCGGCAGGAGGCGGCGTGTTGCTGGCGCGCCTCCTGATGCGGTCCGCAGGCCGTCCAGACGTGATCGTGTTGGCGTTTCCACGGGGCGGCGTTCTGCGGTTCCAGGTCGCCGCGGCGCTGGACGCGCCGCTTGATGTCGTGATGATGCGCAAGATCGGAATGCCCGGGTATTCCGAGTATTCCATCGGCGCGACAAGTGGCGATCAGCCTCTGTTTCAATTCCGCGCGATCGAGGTTTACGGCATCTCGCACAGCATTTCGACCGGCGACTTACTTGTCCTAGACTATGTCTGTTCTCGGCCAGCGCCCGAAATTCTCGATTGGTGCCACATCTACATTCGAACGGCAACTCCGTCGCGGAAGGCGCCAATCGTGTCTGGCCGCTTTCGCCCCAAAGTGGACACTCCTTCGGCCAGCGAGATAGCGCAATCCTGAGCTACCGAGTTCCTTGGCCTATATCGATTGTTGCTGCGTCCGTGCGGACAAGGCTGCAGCAGATTCCTTGCGCTCGCTATAGCGGTCGACTAGGTAGGGTGCAACATCGCGCGTGAGCAAAGTGAATTTCATAAGCTCCTCGATGACATCGACGAGGCGGTCATAGTAGGGCGAGGGCTTCATCCGACCGGCATCATCGAATTCTTGGTAAGCCTTGGCGACCGACGACTGATTCGGAATGGTCAGCATGCGCATCCAACGCCCCAGGACCCGCATTTGGTTCACAGCGTTGAAGGACTGCGATCCGCCAGAAACCTGCGTGACAGCCAGCGTCTTGCCTTGGGTCGGACGCACGGCGCCAACTGACAGCGGGATCCAGTCGATCTGCGTCTTCATCAATCCTGTCATCGCGCCGTGTCGCTCTGGCGAACTCCACACCATGCCTTCCGTCCATTGGACGAGTTCTTGCAGCTCCCGGACCTTTGGATGATCTTCGCTAGCGTCATCGACCAGCGGCAGTCCAGAAGGGTTGAAAAGCCGAGTTTCGCCTCCTAAAGCCTGGAGCAGGCGCGCGGCCTCTTCGGCGACCAAACGGCTGTACGAACGTGCGCGCAATGACCCGTACAGCAGCAAGAAGCGAGGCGCATGAGTGGCGCGCGCGGGCGAGAACAACTCGGCCGTGCACGGTTGTGCGAATAGTGACGGGTCAACGTTGGACAAATCGGCGAGAACCTTAGACACGATTGCCCTCCGAGTCGATCAGAGGCTCGCCGTCTTCCTTGTTGAAGGCACCACGTTGGGCCTGGGGCAGAATGTCCAGGACTGCTTCCGACGGCCGGCACAGGCGAGTGCCCAGTGGCGTCACCACGATGGGACGATTGATCAGGATCGGGTACTGGAGCATAAAGTCGATCAACTGTTCCTCAGTCCATTTCGGATCCGACAACCCCAATTCGTCGTAGGGAGTTCCCTTTTTCCGCAGCACGTCGCGCGCCGGTATGCCCATAGCGGCGATCAGGGCCTTCAGCGTTTCAGCGTTGGGCGGAGTTTTCAGATATTCGATGATTGTCGGTTCTTCGCCGCTGTTTCGGATCAGCCCGAGGACATTACGGGATGTCCCGCAAGCAGGGTTGTGATAGATCGTGATGGAACTCATGATATCTCTCTGTTGATACAAAACTAGAATTCAATTGGCCGCGGGCCGCGCTCTCAACACCACAAGTGCGCCGAATGCTGCCAAGCCAATGCCACCGGATAGCCACAGCGCGTTGGCTCCCCAGGAGTCCAAGGCAAGGCCGAAGAGGAACGGGGCAGCTGCTTGCGCGACCCGCGCCGGCATCATTAACCAGCCCTGACGAGTGCCATAGCCCTGAGGGCCAAATAACGCCAGGGGCAAAGTGCCCTTGGCGATAGTCAGAATGCCGTTGCCAGCCCCGTGCAGAATGGCGAATAGCGGGGCCATCGCTGGGCCGCTGGCCAGCAGCACCGCAACGCCGGTGGGATGCGCAAGCGCCGCAAGGCGGGCCGAAAACAAGGGATGAACCTGGCGCAGGAATCCAAACTCAAGAAGGCGTCCAGCCACCTGTGCGGGACCGATTAGCGCGCCTACGGCCACGGCGGCTGTGAGCGTGGCGCCCGTGGCTTCCAGCATCCTCGGCAAATGCGTGGCCATTGCCGTGCTGATGAACCACGTTGCCGCGAAGACGAAGGCAAGGAGGGCCGTCGCGTACCTCTGTTGTTGCGGCTCCGGAGCAGGAGGGGACGATTCGACGTGCGCGCTATTGGAGGCATTTGGGGTTTCTGCCTTCGAGACAGCGACCGCCTTCGGCAGCCAGGTATTCAGCGGCAGGCCGACCAATAGATGCAAACCTGCCCAACCCAAGCAAGCGCCGCGCCAACCGAACTGCGCTTCCATCCAGGCGGAAAGCGGCCATCCGACCGTGCTGGCGAACCCAGCAATCAACGTAATCCCGGTGATGGCGCCACGGGCATGATGACCATACAGGCGCACCAGGCTGGAGAAGGCCGCTTCGTAGAGTCCCGATCCCATCGCCACCCCGATAACGAGCCAGGCGGCAACCATCGTCCACAGCCCTTGCGCGGCGGCAAGCATCCCCAGCCCCGACGCAAACAGCAAACTCGTGCTGACCAGGACGATTCTTCCGCCGCGACGATCGATCGCTTGTCCTGCCCAGGGACCTACCAACGCTGATGCGACCATGGCGATCGAAAAGGCCGCGTATACCGTGGGCGCGGATACACCCAGGTCGCGGGCTATCGGATCTGCCAACATCGCGGGCAAGTAGTAGGAAGACGCCCAGGCCAGGGTCTGGGCGGTTCCCAGGGTGCCGACTACTCGAATCGGGGCGCCGGGCACGATTCAGCTCCGCTTGGCGCCGGCGTCGTACCAGCCTTTACTCTGATTGACGATCCGCACGACCAGCAACATCACGGGCACCTCAATAAGCACGCCCACGACAGTAGCCAGGGCAGCGCCAGACTGGAATCCGAAGAGGCTGATCGCCGCGGCGACG
>CALMPB010000185.1 GCA_937871985.1 uncultured Burkholderiaceae bacterium | reverse complement strand
CAGCCGAAAGTCGATACATTGGGGGCAAATCTCGTTGACGGACTTTCGCACTGCCGGTGACGGCGCTGCCGTTGCCAGTGCGCTGGCAGCGGAAGCTAGCGGCGCCATCGCCGCCATCAGGGCGGCCGTCGCCCTGCGTAAGTTTGGATCCCGCGCGGGCACAGCAGTTGGCTGCTCCACGGCGTGCCTGGCTCGCTCGGCAGATGGCCATTCGCCCACTCATCGATGAGCTCTACCGGCCGTCCGAATGGCTCACTGACTGCGCCGACGAAACCGTGGTATGCCGCTGCTAAGGAGAGGCTGGACGCCGCCGATCTTACACGCGCAAAGAAAACCCAGCAGCAGGGTCAGCGTCGCCACTAGGCGGGCAGAAGGATGCTGATGGCGAACTACCCCCAGAAATTAACCCGAGTGCGCGCGCTTGCCGGAATTTTTCTTGTGGTGGGTATGCGAGCCACGCTCCAGGCTCACACGTTGGCCGCGCCCTTGTGTCGTAAGGGTCACGCCCTTGGGAGCGGCGGGAGGGGGAGTGCGCTTGCGGTCGGCTTCAGTAACGATTTTGGTACCCATGAAAATCTCTCTAGTTTGGTTAAATTGGCTATTGTTCCACATTCGCCCGGTTTATTCTTGGCAGCAGGAAACAGGCGCATCACCGTTGAGTTTGAAGACCGAACGAAGACCAGTTCCGCGTCGAAGCGCAGCAGCCAGTTCTTGTGAGTGATGACGAGCCACCCAATCTGGCCATCGATGATATCCTGCGTAATTCATTCATTTGAATGAATTGCTTTCACGCGCCGCTTGATAGACTCCCACCAAGAACAACAAAGGGGACGGCATGGAAGGCAAGGGAACCGGTTTGGCGCTGATCTTCATGGGCAGCACGGTCGTCGTGGCGCTGGTGCTGATCCACATTGCCTGGAAACGCACCGACATCCACGATCACATGCTGGGGGCGGTGCTGGGCATCATCCTGCTGGCGGCAGTGCTGGCGATGGTATTCCTGTTCTTCGTGATGCCGGACAACCGGCGGCCCGTCGTCTTCTTTCTGGCGTTCTTCATCTTGATCACCCTGCCAAGCGTCGTCTTCATACTCGCGCGGGCCTATACCAGCTTCAGCCTCAACGCCTATGATCTCGACGCGCCGGGCATGCCTTCGCCGCTGCTGTTCCTGTTGCCTTACATTGCGCTGGTCGCCCTGATCTTCATCCGCCTGGCGAGCTGGTCCATGACCTACGAGCCAGATCCGGGATCCCGTCCGATCAGCATGCAGGAGCTGCGACAACGCCTGCAGACCATCAACGACGGTGCCGAATTTCCCTTCACCGTCACTCCTGGAAAGCGTGCGGACGAAGTGATCGTGGACTGGAAATACGCCGACGCCGTCTGGCTGGATCTGCTGCGGCTGCACAAGATCTCGAGCCTCACGCGGATCACGATCCGCCTCGATGAGTCCGATCACACGGCACGGGTGCGCGAACAGCAGTCGCAGTTCAACGCTTCGGCCGGCGCGGGCGGCCTGAGCCTCTCATTCACGGGGCAATGGGGCGCCATCACGTTCTACCAAACCACGAAAGAAACGATCTACGGCATCCAGATCGAACAGGGTCGTCCGGTCGCCAAGCTCAGCTACAGCTATGGATTCGACATCCGGGAAATGCGCGACCCGCTGCTGAAACTGATCACAGCCAACGGCTGGACGTTCCGGTCTGTAACGCTGCCCTTCAAATGGCTGACCGGCTAGACGCACCCCACCAACACCCCCAATGCCACCTAGCATCCCGCATGGCGCCTTGCCCGACCCTCGACTCCCGACCTTCACGAGCCTGCTCATGACCAGCTTACGATCCATCGCCCGATTCCGAACCTGCCTGCACCGGGCTTTCCTGATCATCCCGCTGATTGTGCTGGCATCGGCGGCCTGGCCCGCCGCCGCGCAGGACGATGAGCAGCCCCGCTGGTTCAACGATGACTACGACCAGAAAACATTCCTCGTCTATGGTGTCCCACACAGCGACTACGTAGCCTTGGGTTTTGAATGCACGCCGGGCGCAAAGGTCGTGAAACTCTATATCCAGGACGAAACCAGCGGCGCCCGGCCGGGCGAACGGCTGCCGATCCATCTGCAGGCCGGAGGCCGACACATCCAGTTTTCCGCTACAGGTCTTGAAAACCAGGACTCAGGCGGCGCGGACTTTCATGCCGACCTGCCCCTGGACGACACCCTGCGCCACATGCTCAGCGCCGGAGGCGATCTGGCCATCATCATCAAGGGCCATACCGAACGCTATCCCCTGACCGGCGTAACCGAACCGGCGGCCACGCTGCTGGCCGCCTGCGATGCGCCCAAGGCCTCCGGCAAGTCCGCACAGTAACGATACGACAAGGGGACGACCATGAGCAGACCTCTCCACGCCAGGCTCATCAAGGCGGCATGCGGCAGCCTGTTCGCCTTCGGCATACTTGGAACGGCGCCCTCGGCGGCACAAAGCATCCCGGCCAGCTTCGACTGCGCCAAGGCCGAACGGCCGGTCGACCGCCTCATCTGCGCGCACGCGGCGCTGCGCTGGCAGGATCTGGCCTTGTCACGCGTCTACACGGCAGCCAAGGCTGCCGCCGGCCCCGCCCGCGACGATCTGATCCGCCGACAACGCGACTGGGTGCGCGAACGCGACCGCCGCTGCGCCGCCGATCGCTCGTTCAAGGAACTGTCCGGCCCGTCCACCCCACTGGCGGCACAAGCCTACGGCTGTCTGGATACGGTGTATCTCGACCACCGCCGTGACCTTCAGGACCGGGGCGCCCCGCCGCTGATGCCCTCGAAGATCAAGCCGCTCGACCTGGCGCCGATCGCGGCGGCGCGCCCGGACATCCAGATCGGATCCGACCTGCGCATCGCCGGCATCCAGGCCTCGCCCAACGGCGCCCTGCTGGCGATCCTGCTGCCCAGCCAGGAAATCGACCTGCCGGATCAGGTCTGGCTCTACCGGGTTGCCGATGGCCGGCTCACCGAGGCCACACCCCGGCCTGACCGGGCACAGCCCCACCCCGATGGCGCACCGATGTCGATCCAGGCTCTGGCCTGGCAAGGCAACATCCTGCATACCCGCATCGCGGTCTGGGGTGCGGGCGGCGACGAGCCCGAACACGGCGCAACCGCCGTCTATACCGCGACGATGGCTGGCAGCCAGCGGCTGGACGAGGTGCCGGACGACGTCCAGGCCCTGCTCGACCAGGCAGCCGCATCCAACACCGCCGATCGGGATGCCGTGCCGGAAAGCGACCAGAACGCTCTCGGTGTCCTGCGAGGCAACCGCGACTTCCTGGCCTGGACCGTCGATCTGGGTCACGGCACGATCGAACTCAGAACGCGCGCACGCACACCTCCCGCGGCGCCGGTCTACCGGGCGGCCTGGGGTTCCTGGGAGCTTGGGGCCTTCCTCCTGGACGCCCGCCGGTCGCAGATCGTCTATGCGGCCGACACGGGGATCACCCTGCTGGATCTGGCCACACGCGGCGAACGGCGCATCGCGGGCACCGCGCGCGGCGACCAGCCCTACTCGCTCTCTGCGGATCAAAGCCTGTTCGTCTGGTCCACACGCAACGCCTGCGGCGATGAATTCCTGGTGGTGCAGAACGACAGCGCGCCGCAACGCTTCTGCCTGGCGCACCTGACGCCCCCCAAGGCACGCAAATGACCATGCGACGACTGGCCGCCGGCAGCGGCATCGCAATCCTGTCGGCCTGCCTTCAGATCGCGCCCGCAGGGGCGGCAGGAGTCGCCGCGACCGACACGGTGGATACGGAGATTCGCGGCTACGCCGCCGAAGGTCCGATCTTCACGTTACCCGCCGGCGTGCGCATCACACAGCAGGACATCGAGATTGCCCCGCGCAGCGCCAAGCTCACCTACGTGTTCCTGGCCGCGCAGCGTCACACCGTGCCGTTCAGTTTCAACTTGCCCGAGATGCCTGCGGATGCCAGCCCCGACGCAATTTCCCTGCCGGACGGCGGCGGCATGGCCGAGGGGCTGGCCGCCGACCGCAAACCGGTCAACTATCTGAATCTGTCCGTGCGGGTGAACGGCGCCCCGCTGGCCCTGACCGGTCAGGGCCGGGCGCGCCTGGGCGGCGTGGACGTCACGCGACTCCTGCTGGATGCGGGCGTGCCGCTGCTCTATGATCTGAACGGCGAGGCGCCCTGGCCGCATCTGCCGGCGCAAACCCGGGCCACCCTCGAAGCACGCGGCCTGCTCGGCGAGGGCGCCGCCTACTGGAACTATCAGGCCCGCTACACCTGGGATCAGGTCTTCGAGCCGGGCGAAACCCGCATCGAGATCCGCTACGCCCCGGAAGCCTTCTACTGGAGCGACATCAATCTCAACGATTTTCCCGCCATCGCCCCCGGTGGCTGGGCCACCCAGGCCTACTGCATCGACGACGCGTGGCGCCGCACGTTCTTCCGCTACGCGGGCTCCGGCGCCGGGTACGAGCTCTACGCCGTCACGCACGTCCTGGCACCCCAAAGCGCCCCACCCCCGCCCGCCGCCCATTACCGCCTGATGGTCGACAAGTACGCGGCGTCCAATCTGGTCGCGTTCTGCCCGGCCAGATCCAAGAAAACCCCGCCGAACGCCTTCACATGGCAAGCCCGCAACACCACGCCCGGCCGCAGCATCCAGGCCCTGTTTTTCATGAACCCCAATGCGTGGCCCGACGACTGACAGGACGCAAAACCTATCAAGGCACGCTCTATGAACGACGAAAGCAACATCGCCGCCGGCATCACGATCCTGGGCATCGTCCTGCCCTGGATCGTCCCCTTCGCGGTCTGGTTCTTCCTGCGCCGCCGCGTCCCTGGCCTGTCGGCGGTCTTGTCCGTCCGCAACCGGTTCCTGTCCCGACTCCTCGGCCACCAATGGTTCCGGATCCCCGTCAGCCTGTTCATCGGCCTGATGATCGCCTCGGCCGGCGGGGCGCTTCATCCTCCCCTGCTGACCGTGGCGGCCCCCGTGCTGTGCGACGGCGACATGGATATTACGTCCCGCAGCTATTCCTACAAGCCTGGGCAACGCGGCACCAGCCATACGATCCGTTGCGAGCGCCAAGGCCGCGTCGAAGAAGTCACCCTCAGGGCCATCGGCGTCTCCACCCTGATCTACGGCGCGGGCGCCTGGGTCCTGCTGACGCTGCTGTACCTGCGCTCCAAGCGTCATCAGGCCGAGAACCCGACAGGACTCGGTGCAGGACTCGGCGGACTGGCCTCAGCAGACGATATCCTCGCCGCCCTGACACGAAAACTGAAAAGCGGCGCCGGATCCCCATGACCTTCGACCTGCACGGCCATGCGCCCCCTTCGCCGGGCGGGACGTCATCGAGCGGCGATACGGCCACTCGCCTGCGACAATTGAAAATGCTGCTCGATCAGGGCCTGATCAGCGCCCAGGATTATGAATCCCGCAAACAGGAGATCCTGAATGAACTGTGATTGTCTTTCGGACGCGGCCTGCGAAGCCGGGCCGTCACCGCGCAGACGGCTGCGGCCCCTGGCCCCCGTCCTGGCTGGCCTGCTGGCAACCGGCTGGCTTGCCGCCCTGCCGGGTTCCGCCCTTGCCGAATCCATGCGCCTGGATACCCCCAAAGGCGTGTTCGAATGCGAATCCAGCGCGGAAACCGACTACCGCCAGGTGCTGAGACTGAACGGCCAGATACTGTACCAACAACCCCAAGGCCCGGAATACCCGCAGGAAACCGATCTGCTGAAAAACGGCATCGTCGACCGCAACCTGGGCTGCCCGTCGGTGGCGGGCGAACGCAACGGCTTCGTCGTGCTGCAGCGCTATCTGCAACCGCCCCATTACGGCGTGATCGGCTACCTGCTCGCCGACTTCAACCAGGACGAACCGACCCTGACCGACCTGGGCACCAGCGAAGGACCAGTTCCGAACAGCGACAACCCCAAAAAACAAGGACTGTATCTCAACGACGGCGGCCTGGTGCTGCGCTACCACGGCGATCTGCCCGACGCGCTGGCCCCGGAGAACCAACCGGACGCCCCCCCGGCAGCCGATCGCGCCGTCCTGTACAGCTTTCCATCGGGGATGCTGCAGGACCTGAACACCTGCCTGCCTCTGAAAGACGTTCCCCTGTTCGGTGACATGGACTTCCTGATCAACGCGGCCGACCCGACCCGTTATCTGCCTGCAGGCTTCAAGATCGACGCATCCCGAACCGAGACCGTGACGGCACTGCGCCGATACGGTACACCCTACGATCCGGACGAAACCAACGGCGGCTCAGTCGAAACCGCCCCGCAACTGACCATTCCCCTGTGCGGCGATGCCAACAACACCATCACGCCCCTATTCCAGTTCGCGCAAGACCACCTCAAGGCCGTCCGCTTTGAGGATTAACGCGCTGCAACAGTGCGCAGGCGATCCAGGATCACGGCAATAATGATGACGACGCCGATCACCAATGTTTGGTAGTACGCGGACACGCCTATCATATTCATGATATTGGACAGCATGCTCAGGATGATCACGCCGTAGACGGCCTGAATTATTCCCCCTGACCCACCTGTCAAGGCGACGCCGCCCAGCACGACGGCGGCCAGCGATTCCAGTGTCAGATTAGGCGCGGCAACGGGCTGCGCCGACCCGACCCAGGCGGTGAGCACGACGCTGCCCAAAGCCGCGCACAAACCGCTGGCCGCATAGACCAGCACCGTGGTGAGCTTCACGTTCACGCCCGACTTGGTGGCCGCCGATACGCTGGACCCGACCGCATACACATGACGGCCGAAAACCGTGTGCCGCATGACCAGGCCGCCGACGATCGCGCAAGCCACGCCTATCCAGACCATGGAAGGAATGCCCAGCAGCGTGCCGAAGCCTATCGCACCGGCGTAGGATTGGTCGATGTTGTAGATGGGCACGCCGCTGGACAAAATAAGCGCGCCTGCCTGCGCCACAGAAAGAATTCCCAGCGTCACCACCAACGGACTTACGCCGAAGTACGCAATAATGCCCCCAGAAAGAGAACCCATGACGATTCCCGTGACGAGCATCATGGCAACGCCGGCGAAAGGGCCGTAGTCGGCCATTGTCAGCACGCCGATGACACCCGCCAGCGACATGACCGCCGCCAGGGATAAATCCAGGCCTCCGCTGATGATCGCGAATGTCTGTCCGACCGCCAGGATTAGCAAAGGCATCATTTGCGTCGCAAGATTCAGCAGGTTGTCGACGGTAGCGAACTTGGGTTCGGCGATAGTGGCCGCGACGGCCATCGCAACGATAAAAAACGGAAGCATTGCGCTTGAGCCCAAACGCTTCAGCCTTGCAATGTCCACTCCGCTCTCCTTTTGTAATTCCATTCTTAAACCTTGCATACTGGTTGTCTCTCGTTAGGAAAATAACGCATCGGCAAAGCTGCGCACATAGTTTTGAATCGAATTCGCCCTTCCTGAGGCTGGGCCGGTTAGTGATGCGGCGTCTTTTGGCCGAGTATGTCGGACACTATTTCACATTGGTCGGCAAGCGTGGGCTTGTCGTAGCGACGCACAAGCTGGCCTCCGTAAACGGTATGAACGGTATCGCAAAGCTGAATCGTTTCCAGCATATCGCTCGATAACAGAAGCACGGCAACGCCATGCCGGGCCAGCTCACGCACCCTTTCGTGCAAACTCAGTTTGGCGCCAACGTCGATGCCGGCGGTCGGCTCCTCCAATACAAGCACTTTCTGGGCACGCGCCATGGCCCTGGCCATCAATACTTTTTGTTGGTTCCCTCCGCTTAACGATGTGATGGGCGCTTCCATGTCAGCATACTTCACGCCGAATTCCCGCAGGGACTGAAGGGCGGCGTCTCGTTCCGTCTTGCCGGATACGAATCCAAACCGCCCCATCCGTTCCAGCATCGATACACAAAGGTTTTCACGGATGGATAGCGATGCAAAAATGCCGTTGCTTGCCCGGCCCGACGGCAGATAGGAAACGCCATGCGCCGCGGCGCGCGCCGGGTTGCTGGGCGCAAACGGCTGCCCATCAAGAAAGAACTTGAACTTCCTGTTTGGCTGCGAGCCCGACAATGCCCCAATGATGTCTTCTGCGCCGCAGCCTACTACGCCATACAAGCCGACGATCTCGCCGGAACGCACACACACCGACACCGGCGACCCATCCCTGAGTCGCAGGTTTTCGATGCGTAGCGTCTCTTGGCAATCAAACATTTTTTGATCATCGCGCGCGGTATTGGAAAGCTTGCCCCCAGTGAGCCGCTCAAGAATGCTGTCTTCGTCTATGCTTTCATTCATGCGGAAGGAATCCACCAGGCTTCCATTGCGCATGACGCTTACTCTGTCGGCAAGGGCTATGACGTCGTCGATGTGATGCGTGATAAGCACCAAGGCTTTCCCCTCGTCACGCAGCTTGCGCAAGACCCCAAAGAGCCGGTCTTTCTCGCCGGCCCCCAGCATGGCGGTCGGCTCGTCCAGAACGACAAGATTCGGACACTGCAGCAGCGCTTTGGCAATCTCGATAAGCTGCTGCGAGGCCACGGGCAGGTTCTTGACCGGCTCTTCCACATCGACCAGGCACCCCAGGCTTTCAAGGATGGAGCGCGCCTCGGCGGCCTCTTCGTGATGCCGAAGCAGGCTGAGGGTGCCGCCAGCCTTCTTGGATCCAAGCCGCAAATTCGCCCGCACCGACAAGTCCGGGGCAAGGGATAGCTCTTGAAACACCATGGCAAGGCCTTGGGCCCGAGAGTCTTGAATGCCCGCGAACGATACCGCCGCCCCGTTCAGCAAAAGCGTACCTTCGCTGGGCTCGTGAACCCCGGCTATTATTTTTCCCACCGTGGATTTTCCCGCCCCGTTCTCGCCGAGAATGCAGTGGATTTCCCCCGTGCGGAACTCCATGGAGACCTGATTCAACGCAATGGTCGCACCGAAACGTTTCGAGACTTCGCGAAGCGCCAGCAGCGGCGCGGCATACGAATGCGGTTCCTGGAAGGTATTCACGTTCTGAGCAGTCAACTGCATGGTGGCACCCTATTGATATCGCGGACAAGCAGTGGGTTGCAACGATTACTGGGACGAAGTGATGTTCCAGCCCTTAGGAGGAATATCGTATTCGTCAAAAGAATAGCTGCCAATGTTTTCCGGCGTGATTGCAAGGGGCGGCGTCAGCAGATAGGGATAAGGCAATGCTTTATCTTTGATCATATTGGGCATTGCCTTGCCCTCATGATCCCGGATCGCATATTGAACCAGCAGCCGGCCCATCAAGATGCCCGGTTCGGAAGTCACGGCAAGCAAGCGGCCGTCCTTGATCATCGGCAATGCTTCCCTGATGATCGCGCTTGAAACGACCTTGACGTTCTTGCGTTGCTGCCGAACCGCCTGGGCGGCGCCCATTCCAAGGGAAATGACCGGCGTGTAGATGAAATCCGCGCCCGGATTCTTCAGCAACAGGTCGGATGCTTGCGACATTCCGTAGGCCAGGTCAAGCGAGCCGCCAAAAGCGCCCGGCGTGACCACCATCCCCGGGCACTTCGCCGCCTCTTTCTTGAACGCTTCAAAACGCAGCCTGGCCCACTCGGCGCCTGCTGGCCCCGGAATGGATAGCGTGGTCGACTTCGGCTTGACGGCGCATATCGCCTTTGCCAATGTCGTGCCTATTGCGGCTTCATCCTGACCGACGCCAAAGGTTACATTGGGGCTGTTGACGGGAATCCCGGCGGCCAGCACTTTCGTCCCATGGCTTTGCAACTGCTTGAACACCGCATCGTAACCATCGAAGCTCGCGGCGCCCACCACGGCATAGTCCGCCCCGCGCGACTTGAGGCTTTCCAGTTGCGCAAATTGCTCGCGCACGTTTCCATATGCGCCCGCAACCGAAATCTGCATGACCTTCACGTTGCTTCGCTTGGCTTCGTCCTGAATGCCGTACGCGATGCCTTTCCAGAAATCGTCCTGCAGATGGACGAGGGTAACGCCCATGGTAAAGGGCTTTTCGGCCTTCAATGGCTGAACCAGGCCCTTCAAACGATCGGCTTCCGCGGCGGATGCGGTTCCGGAGGGCAGCAGCATATGCCCCGACCATGCCAACAGCGCGCCAAGCACTACCGGCAAACACTTGCGATAGAATCCAGTTTGTCTCATACGTCCTCCAAAAGGGGGGTGATTTTTTCTACTCGGGCAGGAAATGCCCCTGGCTTTTTTCCTCGTCATAGACATAAAGCCCCGACAAGAATGTTTTTGTTCTTTCGTACCACATACGACGGCGCGGCTCGGGAGGGGTTCGATTGATGGGTTTGCCTCCTTGCAAGATGTAATCGAACCGGCTTGGCCGCTGAAGAAGCGTGATGTCTTTCGAGGGGTCGCCTGGCACGACCAGAATATCCGCGTAGCGTCCAGGCTCGAGCTTGCCAACCTTGTCTCGATAACGAGGGGCAAGAAGTCGTGTCGCGGCAAGCGTATTGGAATGAATCGCCTGTAGCGGCGTCATGCCGAGCAACGTGACGAATATTTCCATCTCGCGGGCATGCCATTGCCCATAAGGCACCGGAGACCAGCCGCTCTCGCTTCCGGCAATAATCGGTACTCCTGCGTCATGCGCTTTACGAAGGTTTTCCTGGGCGGCGTTTACTTCGCGCTGAAAAGCCGATCCGCTGGAAGCCCCCGCATTAGACTGGTTCGCTTCGATCAAATTGACCAGCAGCGTCAGCGTGGGCGTAATCACGCTGCCGGACTTCAGGCAGGCTTCTATGCCCTCGTCATCGATATAAGAGGCATGATAGATGTTGTCGAAACCCGCCAGGGCGGCATCCCGGGACGACACACGAGAGCGGGCGTGTATGCTGCAAATCTTGCCGAGCCGATGTGTTTCGTCGGCGATGATCTTGAGTTCTTCGAGCGTAAAGGCGGAGACATCAGCCATGTCAGGCGTGATGAGATTGTCGTTGGATCCGGAGACCTTGATGGCATCGACGCCGTCCTTGACCTGCAGCCGCACCGCCTCCACCAGGTCGTCTTTCGTTTTCACGAGCACCGCCGCCTGCCCCGGAGGGAATTGCATTTCGCTTGGGAAAGCGTCTTCAAGACCTTGATGGTTGGTGATCTGCTTGCCGGAAACGGTGTAGCGCGGGCCTGGGTACATGCCGCTGTCAATCGCATCCCGAACCGCCTGGGCTACCGCATACGTGGTGGCCGCATCGAAGGCGCTGGTAACGCCGGCCTGCAGCACCTTATTGGCGTTGTAGATGGCCTTGATTGCGCGAAACTCGACAGGCGTATACAAGGCGTTTTCTTCTTCGGAACGCGACTCGCCGAAGGAAATATGAGTATGCGCATCGACCAAGCCTGGCATGATCGAACGCCCTGGCAGGTCGACGACCTCGTATTCTTCCGCCTTGAACCGGGCAGGCAGATCGGTAGCGCTTCCCACCCAGGAAATATACGCGCCTTCCGTGACAACCAAGCCATTCTCGATGGGTTGATTCAGCGTACCGTCCAGCACTTTTCCCTTCAGGATATAGCCTTTGTTTGCCATTACTGTAATTCCTGGTTGGTTAATCGTTCTCGAGATGCCGTGTAAAGAAGTCTTCCGCCAAAGCGAGAAAGGTGCTTGTCCGCTCAACGGCCACAGAGTGCGAACATTTGTTCAACAGCATGACGTCCGCATTGGCCAAACCCTTTGCGATTTCAACCGTGCAGGTGGCGGGGAACGCATCGTCGTTACGTCCGTGCAGCATCAATACGGGCTGGGATATCCGTTTCAGCGTGCCTTCCGACAACAGGGCGGCATCGATGTATTGCTGCTGATCGCCGCCGAACATGGTGTCGAAATAATCGGCATAGCCTTCCGCGTAGATGACCTTCTCGCGCCCTTGAAGATAGCTTTCGTCGATACCCGACGCGTCGTAGATAAGACCGCTGATGGCCGCAACCAGCTCTTCACGATTGCGGGGACATGTCCAGGTGCGGCGAGTGCCTTCCTTGAGCTCGAACGGAGCCCCCATTGCCCCGGTGGTCATGACGGCAACCGACTTTGGGCTCTGGGAGGCCAGGGTCAGCGCTATGGATGCCGAAAGCGAGTGGCCGATGACCCCGACTTTTCGGCCGGGGATGCGCCCCAGCATCTCGGCGGCCTGGCGGACCCACAGGCCATAGTCGAAATAAGGCGGAGCCGGCTTCCTGCCGCTTTGCCCGAAACCGATGAGATCCATCGCATAGATTTCGTGACGTGCCGCCAACGGCTCGAGGACGGACTTCCAGTTGCCCAGGCTGGAGGCCCCGGGCCCGGAACCATGAAGCAGCAGCAGCGGGCTGCCGCTACCGCCATGAAGGTACGCAACCTTGGAACCCTCAAATTCGAATTGTTCGGTCTTGAACATGATTCTCCTTGCTGTAATGCGGAGGTTCAGCCGCTACCGCCCTGGCGATAGCGGCAACGAGGCGTCATCCAATATGAACGACCGCTTCCACCTCCATGAGGAAATCCTCTTTGACCAATCGGTCGATGACCAGGAGTGTATTGGGCGGGAAGTCGGGGCCTTTGAACAGTTTGGGGAACAATTCGGCGCGAAGCGCCATGAACTGCTCCAGATCCTGCGAGCGAACCATATAGGTGGTGAATTTGACGACATTGTTGAAGTCGCCATTGACGCCCTTCAGCACCTTGCCAAGATTGTCGAAGATTTGCTTGAACTGGGCCTTGAAATCGTTTTTGCCCACTACGCTTCCGTCGTCGCCAACCGACAACTGGCCGGCAACGAACAACAGCTTCCCGTCGGGAGTGCCTATATGAGAATACAGACCTTGCGCAGGGCAACCGCCTTCCGGATTGATGTACTTGACTTGACTTGGCATAAACACTCCTGGCTGAACTAAGAAATGGCTGAAACCAGCCTGCGAATAGAGGTGGAATCCGAGGCCGCCTACGGCTTCGCTATCTGTTTATTTATACAAAAACAAAATTGTATAAAAAATGTAATTCACAAAATCGAAGTCTACATGCTGAAGCATATCGCACAATAAGTGAAAACCCTATCCTATAAAATATGTTTAATTTCAATAAATTAAATTTAAAAGAATGAATTTTCCAGTTGCATGGAAATTGAATACTTCAATGAATAAAAAATTAGAATTGCCATATAAAAAATAATTTTATACAATTATTAAAACGCCACTCAAGGACACCTCCTGGACCATGTCAATCGATCAGCTCACAGAATCCATACCCAGCCAGACCCTGCCAACCATGGTCTACAACAAAGTCCGGGAGGCCATTCTCAACGGTGTGTTCGGGCCGGGACAAATGCTTCGCCAAGACGAAGTCGCAAGCAAGCTTGGGGTCAGCCGCAGCCCCCTTCGAGAAGCACTGCCCAGGCTGGAGGCGGACGGCATCGTAGTCCTGCATCCCCGGCGCGGCTATGCCGTTGCCAGTCTCGATCCCGCTCAAATCAACGAAGTCTTCGACCTGCGCTGCCTGCTCGAAACGGAACTGGCTCGTCGGGCCATACAAAAACGCACCGATGCCGATATTTCCGCCGTCTATAGCATTGCAGCGGAAATGGCTTCACTGGCTTCATGCACCGACGACAAAAGCCTGACGCGGTGGTTCGACCTGAACATGCGTTTCCATACGGCCATGCTTTCCGCCGCCGACTCCCCGCACCACCTGCGCGCCCTCGATCACTCAAGAACATTGATAGAGTCGTACATCCGCACCGAGACACGCCTCACGGGGGATCTCATCGAAGCTCAGCAAGAGCACGCACAACTCGCCCAGGCTTTTGTAGTGGGCGACGCGGAAGAATTCATCCGATTGACGCGCAGCCACTCGGATCACACCCGCATACGTCTTCTTTCAAGACTTCCCGCAATAGAAAAAACTTAATCCATCTAAAGGAGCGCCAGTGAAGTTCGCCACATTGTCCGTGAACCACAAACCGGTCGTCGCCAAAGTCGACGAGAACGAAAAGGCATATATCCCTTTGCAGGTCGGCAACGAAGCAATCGGCGATATGTCCTGGCTTATCGAGAATTTCGAAGACATACACGCAAGAATTGCCGACGGGCCCGCCATCCCTTTCGCATCCGCCACCCTGCTTGCGCCAATCCCAAGGCCCCGCCGCAATATCCTCTGCGTCGGAAAGAATTACTTCGATCACGCCCAGGAATTTGCCCGCAGCGGGTACGACAGCAGCGCCAGCTCCGCGGCGGACGCCGTACCCAAGGCGCCAATCATTTTCACTAAAATGCCCGAAGCCGTCGTCGCTACAGGCACGCGCATTGGGTTTCCCGACAAAACAAGCAGCCAGCTCGACTATGAGGCCGAACTGGGCGTCATCATTGGCAAAGCCGGCCTGGGCATTTCCAAGGCGGAAGCCATGAAACACGTGTTCGGGTACGTCATCATCAACGACCTGACCGAACGCCAGATCCAGGCGGAGCACAAGCAATGGTTCCTGGGCAAGTCGTTCGAAACATCGTGCCCAATGGGGCCGTGGATAGCCACAGCCGACGACGTCGACGAAAAGAACCTGGAAGTCCAGTGCAGGGTTAACGACGAACTTCGACAAAACGCCAATACACGGGATCTTATATTCGATATCCCGACGCTGATCGAAACGATCTCCCGGGGCACGCGACTCATGCCCGGCGACATCATAGCCACGGGAACTCCGGTTGGAGTAGGCATTGGATTCTCGCCGCCAAAATTCCTTCAATCCAATGACCGCGTCGACATCACGATCACTGGCTTGGGAAAGCTATCCAACACCATCGCTTGAGCCCGCAACTGCCCGCCAAGTTCAAAAAGCCCGCTTGCGGGCTTTTTGTTTTTTGGTCGCACCGAGCCGCCCAGTGATCCGGTAACCGTATCACTAGCTCCGAAAACGGCATTATCGTGATAGTGGCGACCGCCCTATACTCGCCTCAATCCCTTCCATTTCGCCATTACGGGCCTCGCGTCGCACATCCCGCAGCCGGACGCTCGATCATGTGCTTATCGATGGCCCGCCAGGCCATTCGTGCAGCAAGGAAGCGATCATAACGACTTAAAACATACAGGAGACAAACATGCGCTACATCCTGAGAATGTCATATCGCATACTGGGCCTGGCCGCCGCGCTGGCCATAAGCGCGACCTGTGCGCGCGCCAACACCACGCTGCTGATCAATGCCATCCTGCCCGCGCCGCACATCATGAACGTCAAGGTGCTGAAGCCCTGGGCCGAGGCCGTAAACAAGGCGACCGACGGGCGCGTCACGATACAGATTCCTTCCGCCAGCGTCGTCTCGCCCGACCAGGTCTGGAACGCCGTGCGCAACGACGTCATCGATGGCGCCTACATGTACAACGGCTTTGTGTCGCACCAACTGCCGCTCGTCCAGATGCCGCAACTGCCATTCCTCGGCACCAGCTCGCAGGCCAACTCCGTCGCGCTATGGCGCACGTACAGCAAGTACTTCCAGTCCGCCAACGAGTACAAGGACGTGCACCTGCTTGCACTGGTCGTCTTTCCACAGGCGATCCTGTACAGTCTCAAAGACCCCATCGACTCGGAACGCGACCTTCAGGGCATAAAGATCTGGGCGGCGCCCGGCGTGGCCGCCAAACTGATGGCCATGGCCCACGCCGGCGTTATCTCCACGCCGGCCACCAAAATGAGCGAAATCGTCGCCGGAGGAATGGTCAGTGCCCTCATCGGCATTCCCGACATGGATGCGCAGGGCTATAAAGTGATGCGCTACGTCAAGAATGCGACGACCGTGCCTGGGGGATTTTCCACACCGCCGTTTTCTCTCATTGTGAACCGCAAGAAATGGGAAGCCATCCCCCAACAGGATCGCGACATCATTACCAAGTTGTCGGGTGAAGCATTCGCGGAAAGGATGTCGGCCTTCGACCAGGCCGAGGCACAGGCGCATGCCGAAGCCGTCAAGAACGGAGTGGTCTACCACGCGGCTTCGCCGCAATTTGTCGCGGAACTCCAAAAAGGAGCCACCGTCTTGACCGATAAATGGCTGAAAGCGGCCAAGCACGAAAATGTGAACGGCGAGGAGGCGCTGGAATATTATCGCCGCCAATCCGGCGCAACCAGCAAATGAGCGGCGACGTCCATCTTCCTTCGGGCAATGAGGGCGGGTATCCGGAAACCGGCTTTCCCGGCGCGTGCGTGATGGTTCTGCGATTGATGTGCGCCGCAGCGCTGCTGTTCATCATGATGGTGACCTTCATCGACGTTTTCATGAGCAATCTCTTCGCTTCGCCGATCACCGGCAGCGCCGAAATGGTCATGTTCGCCATGGCGATCCTCATCTTCTCGGCATTCCCGCTGGTGACTCTGCGCGAACAGCATATTTCCGTAGGCATCCTGCACGGCCGTCTAAGCGGCTTCTGGCTGTGGCTGCAACGCTCCGTCATCCTTGGCATAAGCTTGCTGGCATGCATGGGCATGACCTGGCAATTGTGGCGGGACGGCAGCCAGCTATCCAGCCAGCAGCAAGCAACCATGGTGCTGGAACTCCCGCTGGGCCCGCTGAACTACTTCATGAGCGCGCTCAGTGGAGTCAGCGCGCTGGCCTTGTTAATGCTGTTGATGCGGAATCTTTCTACAACGGCGCGCGCCGCGGGAGATGCGCCATGAGCATGTCGTTGATAGGCTTCGGGCTGGTGCTGCTGTTGGCGTTCTTTGGCGTGCCTTTGGGCTTTTCGATGTTGACGCTGGGAGTGGGCTTGTTCGGGCTGATGCGGGGCTGGGATCCGGCGTTGTCGATGATGGGCCAGACCATTGCCGACCTTGCCGCCAACGATGGGTTGTCCGTGCTGCCCATGTTCATCCTCATGGGTACGTTCATCTATAAAGCCAATATGGCCGAAGAACTATACGATGCGGCCAATTCCCTGCTCGGCCACTACAGAGGCGGGCTGGCCTATGCAACGGTATTGGCCAGCGCGGGTTTCGCGGCGATCTCGGGCAGCTCCATCGCCACTGCCGCCACGATGACCAAGGTCGCCATGCCGCCCATGCGCGCCCGCGGGTATTCCGACAGCATGGCCAGCGGCTGCGTCAGCTCGGCCGGCACGCTTGGCGCGCTCTTGCCGCCCAGCCTGCCGCTCTTGGTCTACGGCATCATTACCCAGCAGGACATCGGCAGGCTGTTCATCGCCGGCATCATACCCGGCGTACTGCTGGGCCTGGCGTTCATGGGCGCCATATGGTGGACAGTGCGGCGCCACCCCGAGCGCGGGCCGGCAGGCGAACGTGCCCCATGGCCCCAGAAACTCCGCGCCCTATCCAAGGTTTGGGGAGTGCTGGCCTTGTTCCTGCTCGTCATCGGAGGACTGTACGGCGGCCTGTTCACCGCGACGCAAGCAGGCAGCATCGGGGCGCTTGGATCCCTTATATTCGCCGTCGCCAGACGCAAGCTGAATCTCCGCACCGCGTTCGATGCCCTTTGCGAGGCCGCCAAGACCACGGGCATGATCTTCACCATCGTTTTCGGCGGCAAGGTCTTCGCCAACATGGTGTCGGTCTCGGGCCTGACGGCCCAGCTCGTGGAGAGCATCCAGGCCATGCATCTGCCCGCGGTCGGCGTGATACTGATCATGGTTCTGATCTATATCGTTCTTGGCTCATTGATGGAAGGGTTGTCGATGATGCTGCTGACGGTTCCCGTGTTCATGGCCATCGTGCAGCCCCTGGGCATCGATATGGTCTGGTTCGGCGTTTTCGTGGTGATGATGATGGAGATCGGGCTGATTCATCCGCCCGTGGGCATGAATATGTTCATGGTCAAGACCATCATGCCCAGCCTGTCGTTGCGAACCATATTCATGGGCACCCTGCCGTTCCTGATCGTCAACATCGTCACCCTTTCCCTGCTTATCGGCTTTCCCATGAGCACGCAGTGGCTGGAACAGTTGCTCAAGCAGTAAACGGGCGACCGCGTTGTGCCGCGTCACAACGCGGAAGACACGTTTGCTACCCAGACTGTCCGCCGTCCGCGACCTGCGCAGCATAGGCGCGCATCAACTGCATCATGCATTCCAACTGAGGCTTGACCACCTGGATCCGCGAAGTGATCAACGCCACTGGGCGGCTGAACCTGTCCAGCTTCACGGGCAGCCTGCGCAGCAGGCCCTGCTTTATCAGGAAGTCGGCGAGCTGCGATGCCAGCACCACCACCGAATCGGAATGGCTCAGCAAGGCAAGATTGGCAAGCGGCGACGCCGACTCGATGATGCCCGGCGGGCTTTTGCCATAGACCCGGGCAAAGTAGGCGTCCACGTGCTGGCGAGCCAGGGTGTCGGACGGGGGAATGAGCCAGGTCTTGTCGAACAAGACGCCGACCGAGACCGCACGCTTGCGGGCCAGGCTGCTTCGCGCCCCGCAGGCGATCACAAAGGTCTCGTCGTAAAGGACTTCCAGCGCCAAGGTATCGCCGGGATCCGCCTCCACGACGCGGCTGACGATGAGGTCGAGCTCCCCGTCCCGCAGCGCCGCCAGCAGCATTTCAAGAGGCGCCTCTTTGATCATGACTTTTATTCTTGGATACCGGCGTTTGAGCTCCAGCACGCTCATCGCCACGCATTCAGGATCGGCGCCGCCGAATACGCCCAGCCGCAGACTGCCGATCTTGCCCTCGGAAGCGTCTTTGGTATCGACACAGGCATCCCTCATGGCGGCGAGCAGGACCCGGGCATGCTCGACCATGACCAGCCCCGCGGCGGTGGGCTGCATGCCTTGGCGCGACCGTTCGAACAGGGCCAGGTCCATGGCGCTTTCCAGCTCGTGCAATAGCCTTGTTGCCGCCGGCTGCGAAATATGGATGCGCTCGGCCGCCTGCCTCAGGCTGAAAGTTTCGGCCAAGGACACCAAAAGCTCGAGCTGCCGCGTTTTGAAACGTACCGAAGACATGGGCCTCCCGTGATCCGGATTGTGCATCACAACCTGCGATATTGGCATTGTACGTAAATGGATCGAGTACTTAAACTCAAATCGTCTTTTGCTTCGTTGCGGTACTACCAGGAACAACCATGAGCTCTACAAAACGCGAACACTATTTCCCGAACACCGAACCTCTGGCTCACGATGAAATGCGCGTTATCGCGCTGGGAACGGGCCGCCCCTTCTTGAGGCCGTCCCAGGCGAACGCAGGCTGGCTGGTCGAGCTGGGCAACGGCGATAAATTCCAGTTCGACTTTGGCTACGGAACGCAAACCAACTTCGGCGCGCTTGAAATTCCCTACCAAGACATAACCGCCTACTTCGCCACTCACTTGCACACAGATCACGTGGGCAGCTTTGCGCAAATATGGGTGGGCAGTTGGACCGGCGGACGCACTCATCCGCTCGAGGTGTACGGACCATCGGGGTCGCTGCCCAAATACGGCATGAAGCATTTCGTCGAAAAGCAGATGGAATCGTATGCCTGGGACACCGACACACGCGTCGGCCTACTGCCCGCCGTGGGCGCGGAAGTCAACGTGCACGAATTCGATTTTTCCAAGACTCATGTCATCTACGACAAGAACGGCGTCAAGGTCACCAGCTTTCCCGCCGTGCATATCTTCGATGGCGCAGTCAGTCTCAGACTAGACTGGAATGGATTGTCGTTCGTGTATTCGGGCGACACCACGCCCAGCCAATTCTTTGTCGACAATGCCAAGAACGCGGATCTGGTCATCCACGAAACCTTCAACACAGTGACTCAGCTCGTCAACCGCTCAGGCTACGACGACCGTTCGGCCAAAGGCATCGGCACCATGGCGCACTCCGACCCCGCCGAAGCCGGCAAGGTCCTCGAACTGATCAATCCCCGCCTGGCCGTCGCCTTCCACTTTTTCAACGACTTCGACACAGGACCCGAAATAGCGGAGGCGATCCGGACGCACTATAAGGGCCCCTTGTCCCTGGCCAAGGACATGATGGTCTGGAATGTGCGCAAGGACGAACCCATTCTCACCCGCATGGCGGTGACAAGCCAGGACGTATGGCCCAACAAGGAACACCGCGACGACTTCAAGAACGCCGCCCGCAAAGAACGCATGCAGATGTCCCGCTGGCTGGCCGACAAGCAATTGTTTCCCAAGTTCTAAGGGG
>CALMPB010000184.1 GCA_937871985.1 uncultured Burkholderiaceae bacterium | reverse complement strand
CGAACAAGGTTTCCCACGCCGTGATAGCCGTCAGGGGCAGGGCGGCGGCCTCGGCGACCGACAGGGTGGAGGGCGCCTGGCCAACGATGCGCTCGTCGACCAGCTGATACTCGGCATTGCTGCCATCCCGCGCGATATCGCCTGCGTAGAAGACGGGATCGCCGACCTTGAACCGGGTGACCTCCGGCCCGACAGCCGCGACGACAACGGCCGCGTCCCAGCCCAATATGCGTTCCTCGCGGCCGTCGAAGGGGGCGGCGCCGGCGCGGACCTTGGTGTCCACCGGATTGACCGACACCGCCTGAACGGCAACCAGCAGGTCGCGGCCGCTCGGCTGAGGGCGTGGCAGCTCCAGATCGAGAAGAGCGTCGGGCCGATTGATCGAACCAGCTTGATGATAGGCGATGGCGCGCATGGGAAATGTTTCCTTTTGCAGTTGTCCTCCCCATCTAAGGCCGGTGGCATTGTACGCCATACGCACAAAAACCGCCCATAGTGTCAAAAAGGATACCGTCTTTGTCCAAGGCCCGCCATACCCGCCTCGATTGCACGCCCGGCTGCGCGGTGGAGGCTGCCATCAGTCTGATCGACGGCAAGTGGAAGGCCGTGATCCTCTATCATCTCCAGGACGGACCTGTCCGGTTCAATGAACTGCGGCGGCGTAGCGGCACCGTGACGCAGCGCATGCTCACGAACCAGCTGCGTGAATTGGAAGCTGATGGACTGATCGAACGAGAGATATTCGTTCAGGTCCCGCCGAAAGTGGAATATCGCCTCTCCGACCGCGGCCGCACCCTGACGCCGATCATCGAGGCGCTCAAGACGTGGGGCGACGCAAATATGGACCTGTTCACCCGCCGCTAAGTTCCGCTTGTGGCGTTGAAAGCGGACTGTCTGCACCTGAGGAGCGAAAATCAACCGCCGAAGGCCGGCAAAGGGTCGGCTTTGAATGTTCTGCACCGGCTATTGTCGCTGCGCTCGGAGCATGATCGACCTCGACCTCATTCGACCAATTGCTGGCTTTCCCATGCTGGAAAAGAGTCTTGCAGTGTGGCCCAGTCTAAAAGACGGAGATCATCACCGGCAATGAGGCACGCGTCGAGCCGTGCCCGATTCGCGGCTCGTTCATGTCGATACCGATGAAGACCAGTTCCTGCCGGCGATCACCCCAGAGCGGATGTTGCGCCGCCTTCTCTTCGTCGCGCCGCGCCACCTCGACATTGCCCGGCCAGCAGATCGTCGCGCAGGGTGCAGCAGATGCAGCCGTTGGTCATTTCCACCAGCGCGTCCTCTGAGCGGGACAGCGCCGCCTCGCCGCCGCGCACGAGGTCGGCGTCGATGTTCAGCTCCGACATGACGTTCACGATCACCGCCACGCGCAGCCCCTCGCGATTGGCGAGGATGTGGTTGAGCAGCGTCGTCTTGCCCGAACCCAAAAAGCCGGAGAGCACAGGGGCGGGCAGGCAGCCATCGGCTGCCCGCGCGACGTTCTGCAGGAAGTTCAAGGTCAGCCTCTTGCCATTTGACAGATATGTTATACCATAACATTGAAATTCTGAAAACGGGGGTAACTTTGATCCGACTTCCTTTGACGGCGGCCCTGCTGGGCGCGCCTTTGTTTGCCATGCCTGCACTGGCTGAAACCGAAGATCAGGCATCGGCCCGTCGCGGCGAGATTACGGTCACTGCGATCCGCGAGGACGACAGCTACGCGCCCAAAAAGGCGACGGCGGCTGGCAAGACACCGGCCGACATCCTGGAAATCCCGCAGTCGGTCAGCGTGGTGACGCGCGAGCAGATCGAGGACCGCAACTTCTTCACGATCGGCGAAGCGCTGCAGCAGGTGACCGGCATCACCGTGATGCCGTTTGACGGCTCCAACCCGGATTATCGCGCGCGGGGCTTCGTGCTGGATTATGCCTATGACGGTATCCCCTCGACGTTCTCGTCCGGCGTGCCCGAATTCGATCTGGTGATCTACGAGCGCATGGAAGTGCAGCGCGGGCCGACCGGGCTGTTTCGGGGATCGGGTTCGCCGGGCGGCACGATCAACCTGATCCGCAAGCGCGGACAGGACACGGTGGCGGTTTCCGGCGCCCTTTCGGCCGGTTCGTGGAACAACTATCGTAGCGAGTTCGACATCGGCGGCCCGGTGGACGCGGCCGGGCGGCTGCGCCTGCGCGCGGTGGCCAGTGTGACCGATCGCGATTTCTTCCAGGCCAAGTCGCACACGCGCAAGATGATTGCCTATGGCGCCATCGATTACGACCTGACGCCCGGCACCACGATCGGCGCCTCGATTTCGTACCAGGACAACAAGGCCAATACCCCAATGAACGGGCAGCCGGCGTTCTCGAACCAGCGCTTCCTGAACTTCCCGCGCAGTTTCCAGCACCTGCCGGACAGGAACATCTTCACCGAGAAGGCGGTGGAATATGCCGCCGAAGTGCAGCAGCGCGTCGGGGACTGGTCGGTCGTGGTACGCGCGCTGAAACGCGACATTCCCCGATCGTGGATGGATGCCTTCATTCAGCCCGGCACCGGCGTCGATCCCGCCACGCTCACCGCGACTTACGTGAACCGCCGCAGCGAGGGCGAGAATGGCAAGGAGGCGTTGGATGCCTACGCGACCGGGCCCTTCACGCTCTTCGGCCACGAGCACGACCTGATCATCGGCTACAGCTTCGACAAGCGCACGACATCGTTCCTGTCGCGATCGCAGACGGACGTAGGGCGGTTCTCGATCTTCGATGCAGATTCCATTCCGCAGCCGAGCCGCGTGTTCACCTCGGGCAGCGAGACGGACTTGCGGCAGTCGGGTTTCCACGCGCAATTGCGCCTGCGCCCGCTCGACCCGCTGACCATCGTGCTCGGCGGCCGGATCAGCGACTATACCAACCGGACCCGCGGCATTGCGCCGTCGCCTGTCACCGCGTTTCGCGTGACGTCGAAGGAGCGCGGGCAGTTCACCCCCAGCGTCGGCGCGGTGCTTCGCCTTGCCGAGAACGTCACGCTTTATGGCAGTTATGCCGACATCTTCAATCCGCAGACTGCGCAGGCCAAGGACGGCACCGTGCTCGATCCGCGCGTGGGGCAGCAGTATGAAGTCGGCCTCAAAGGACGGTTCCTCGACGGCAGGCTGAATGCCACCGCCGCCGTATTCCGCAG
>CALMPB010000183.1 GCA_937871985.1 uncultured Burkholderiaceae bacterium | reverse complement strand
TAGATCAGCTACGCGAACGATATTCGTGTGGGAGTCAGTCAAGTTTGCAGGATCGTTCCTACGAACCAACGCGAAGATCCGAGCCATGAGCTCGGTCAGCGAGAAGGGCTTGGGAAGGTAATCGTCAGCGCCATCCTCCAGCCCTCTTACCCGGTCTTCAACCCGGTCTCTTGCGCTAAGCATGAGCACTGGCACACGACTCTGCTTGCGCAGCTCGCGTAATAGTTGAAATCCATCCATACCCGGCAACATTACATCCAGAAGGATAAGATCGTATGGGGTTTCCCGTGCGAAATATAGACCTTCCCTGCCATCGCCAGCCACATCAACCACATAGCCATGTTCCGTCAATGCTCGACGTAAGTAGTCCGCAAGCTTTCTTTCATCTTCGACCACAAGAACTTTCATTGCTGGTGTGATTCCTCCATGGGATATGGCTAAGCGCACAGTGGCGCGTGAGGCGACACCGCATCTGCTGTCGTAACTAGCAGCTCGTTCCTAACGCACGGTATTCTCGCAACTGTATACGTTACGTTATTCAGTCTGTCATTAGACGAACACAATCATTACAAATTCGTAATCTCGGTCGCATATGTAGTGTGGCGTGTGAACTGCCACTGACAATGGGTGGTCGCTGCAATTACATTTTTGACATGTTTAGGGCCTATCATTATGTGTCACCGTTCGGTCGTTTATATGAGACTAATTTTCTGCATGTGAACGCTCGGAGTTGGCAGCCATTTCGTCCACTACCCTTCCCCGCCTCAGCACGTCATGCACCAAGTACACGGGACGTTGCTTAGTTTCGTAATAGGTCTTGCCGATGTACTCGCCAAGCAGGCCAATTGACAGCAATTGAACACCGCCAAGAAATGTGATCATGGAAATGAGGGAAGGGTAACCTTGCACCGGGTCGCCGAAAACAAGCGCCTTGGCGACAATCCACAGGGCGAAAATAATGCCAAGAAATGCCGTCAGCAGGCCTCCAGCAATGACAAGGCGCAGCGGAGCGGTGGAGAAAGAAGTAATGCCCTGAAAGGCGAGGTTAAACAGGCTGGCGTAGTTCCATTTGGTAGTGCCCGCCACACGCGGCATCCGATCATACTCAATGACTGTCGTGGGCAAGCCTATCCAGGCAAACAAGCCTTTCATGTAGCGATTCCGCTCGTTCAACTGTTGCAGGGCATAGATAGCCTTGCGGCTTAACAAGCGAAAATCACCGGTATCGGGTGGGATCTCCACGTCGCTGACAGCATTGAGCACTCGGTAGAAGTGATGTGCGCTGCGGCGCTTGAACCAGGTTTCGCCTGCTCTTGAGCTGCGGCGCATGCAAACGACGTCCGCACCCTCGTTCCAGGCTTGTATCATTTTGGGGATTAACTCTGGAGGATCCTGCAAATCGGCATCCATGATGACGACCGCAGCGCCGACGGCATGCGCTAGGCCCGCTGTCAGAGCCGCTTCCTTTCCAAAGTTTCTGCTTAGAAATACAGCCGTGACAGCCGGGTCATCTTTGGCCAGCCGTCTCATCATAGCGGGCGTACCGTCACGACTACCATCATCCACTAAGACCAGTTCATAAGTAACCCGCAGTTCGGCAAGCACAGCGGTCAACCGCTCGTACATAACTGTGATGACCTCCTGCTCGTTGTATAGCGGAATCACAACCGACAACTCCGTCGTGTCGCCCTTATCTAACTCGGGGCTCATTATCTCGACCAACGCGCTCATGGAACACAATCCTTATGTAACAAATGACATTCATCACCGCAATTGCAGCGTTGGTGTAGGTAGCAAGCCGTTCATGATCCTCGTCATAAAGTTCTAATTCTAACTAAGCAAAACCGTCAGTTCATTGACGGCTCGATTACTTTTTCGTAATCCATCTGGAACGTAAGCTTGCCGGTCCATTGGCAATGGCTTTGAAATCTCAGACCGCGGCCCCCACAATTCCCTATTCGAGTTGGAATTTACCGTTCTTACTCTAACGCTTTACACCCTACGGTTCAGTTCAAATCGTCCAGCATCCCTGGACTTTTCTGCCAAGTGATAGAATTGACCTTCCTCTTTGGGGAGTAGCCTACTTTCGACTTGGCGCGAAAGGGTTGCGTCAACATTCTTGGCTCCAACGCCATGGCGCAAGCGGCCGAC
>CALMPB010000182.1 GCA_937871985.1 uncultured Burkholderiaceae bacterium | reverse complement strand
AGCGCGATGCCTTCCCCCAGGCGTGCCAGCTCCAGCAGGGCCACGCCGTTGTTGGTGACATGGCGCGCCTTGACCGGCACTTCCTCGACGGCGTCATCGCGCTTGAAATGCCAGCAATACTGGTCTCCCGGCAACAGGTAGGCCAGGCAGGCGTGCGCGGCGATGTCTGCCGGCCGCTGCGGCCGGCCGCGGGCCTCCAGATAGGCCGGCGATGCGACCAGATAGCGGTCGCTCTTGAACAGGATGCGTCGTTTCAGGCCGGCCTCGACCGGCGGCGAGATGCGGAAATCAATATCGAAGTTGTTGCGCCGCAGGTCGGTCTTGGCCTCGGAGAGCACCAGCTCGATGTGGATTTCGGGGTAATGCTGGCGAAACGCCGCGACCAGCGGAGGCAGCACGCCCAGGCCGAACATCATGCGCGAATGCACCCGCAGCGTGCCCTTGGGCGCGGAGCGGATCTCGGTGATGTTGCGATGCGCCTCGTTGATGTTCCAGAGGATGCCCTCGAGCTGGCTGGCGTATTCCTGCCCGGCTTCCGTCAAAACGACCTGCCGCGTGGAGCGCAACAGCAGCTTCACATTCAGCTCGGTTTCGAACTCGGTGATCATGCGTGATACCGAAGTGGCGGAGACACCAAACTGCCGCGCGGTTTCGGAGAAGCTCTCCGTTTTTGATATCGACAGAAACAGCTCCATCGCGCGCAGCCTATCCATCATTCCTCCACTTTGTGCAGCACAGAACGCCGCTTTTCTTGTATTCCGGCCAGTGGCCGTCGGCCTCTAGAATTTCCTCAAAATCCGCTACTGAGGAGACATTATGGAATTCGGCGTATTCATCCTGGCGCAGCAACGAGGTTACCACCAGTCCTCCAAGCAAGTCATTAACAACTCCATCGAGCAGACGGTGGTTGCCGAGCAGGCAGGCTTCGATACGGCCTGGTATGCCGAGCATCATTTCAACAACTACTCGCTTTCGCCGTCGCCCCTGATGACGGTGGCGCATGCCGCCGCCAAGACCGAACGCATTCGCCTGGGCACGGCGGTCTGCATTCTGCCGCTGTACCATCCGGCGCGCTTCCTGGCAGAGGTGGGCTTTGTCGATACCGTGTCCAATGGCCGGCTGGAACTGGGCGTAGGTTCGGGCTACCAGGAATTCGAGTTCGAGCGCTTTGGCGTGCAGATCGCCGAATCGGGCGCCATTTTCAACGAGTTCCTGGACGTCATCCCCAAGGGCCTGACGCAGAAGATCTTCGAGCACCAGGGCCAATACCTGAATATTCCGCCGAGCTCGATTGCCGTGCGCTGCCTGCAGGACCCGATGCCGCCGCTCTGGATAACTTCGGGCAACCCGGTGACGCTGAGCCGCGGCGTGCGCGAGAACCATAATCTGTTCGTGACCGCGCTGCTCAACGGCAACGATGCCATCGCAGCGCTGCGCGGCCGCCTGGAGAAAGTGGCCGAGGACAACGGCAAGGACCTGGACCGCGACGTCAAGTTCGGCTTCCTGCGCTGCGGCTATGCCTCGGACGACAAGGCCGAGATCGATGCATACCTGGATTGCGCGCGCTTCCAGCGCCGCATTTCCGAGAGTCTGAAGTACCGCCGCGCGCAGAGCGACGACGGCTATATGGTCAAGGAAGTGCCGTCCGAAACAGATCCGACTTTTGAACAGCTCCGCAAGAATCTGCCGGTCGGTTCGGTCAACGAGGTCATCGATAAGATGCTGGAAGAGATCAGCATTCTGCGTCCCAAGCACATTGCGTTGCAGACTCAGCTGGGCGACTTCGACCAGAAGACCATGCTCAAGCAGATCGAGCTCTGGGGCGACAGGATCATTCCGGCCATCCGCAAAGAAATCGGCAGTACGGCGGCCGTCGCCTGAGGAGGAGACATGCAGATCTACCTGAGCAATGCCGGCGCAATCACCCTGCGCAATCCGACAGATTTCCGCCGGCTGGACGTGCTGGCCGACCCGCAGCCGCATGAGCGGCTGGAACAGGCCATCGCCCGTGTGGGCAGGCGCGAGGACGAGCGTCATTTGCGTCTGGCTCCCTCGGTGCTGCGTTTCCTGTCGCAGCATGCAGGCGATCCGCAGTGGGAGGCGGGCTTTTCCGCCATGGTGGACTACGCGGCGCGGCATGGCTGGGTAGACGAGCGGGGCGACATCCGCGCGCACATGGTCGTCAGCGAGCGCGACGAGGTTGTGTCGGTAGACGATTTCAAAGCGGCCATGCGGGCCTTGCCCGCGGGCATCAGCGCGGTCAGCACCGGCGATGGCGAGCAAGTGGCGGGCATGATCGTTTCCAGCCTCACGTCGATCTCGGCCGAACCGCCCATGGTGGGGTTCTTTGTGCAGCAAACGTCGTCGGCCCGCGACGCCCTGCTGCGCAATGGCCGCTTCGTGGCCAACGTCCTCGGCGAGGATCATGGCGAGATCATCCAGGCATTCCTGCGCCAGCCGCAGGGCAGGGCGCGTTTTGAGCAGGGGGGCTGGGTGACGACGGAACAGGGCATGCCGGTGCTCTCGGATGCTCTGGCGAGCATCGAGTGCGACATCGTTTGCACCGAAGCGCTGGGAACGCATGACCTGATCGTCGGCAAGATACGCAAAACGACCTGCCGCCAGGCGCAGCCGGTCATCAACTTCAACGCGGCCACGCATCGCATATCGCTACTGCAATAAAGGCCGCGCATATGCCGGCGCGCTGAACTTCCTGCTCAATCAACGACCGTTCAACCCAGGACGATCTGGTTGTCCTTGATAACCTTGCCCCAGTATTGGCGGTCGGCCTCCAGCTGCGCGTCCAGCGCTTGCGGGCCATCGGCCTTTTCCGTCTGGCCATTGGTGACAAGCATCCGGCGGAAACTCTCCGTCCTGACCGTCTTGATGGCTGCGGCGGCATAGGCCTGCACCAATTCGCCCGGCGTGCCTTTGGGCGCGTGCAGGGCAGTCCAGTAGCTTGCCTTTAGCTGCGGATAGCCCAACTCGGTGATGCACGGCACATCCGGCAGCGCCGGGTCGCGGTGGTCGGTGGTCAGCGACAGGATCTTCACCGCACCGGCCTTCTGGTGGTCCGCCAGTGCGATCGGCGTCATGAAGGAAAGGTCATTTCTTCCGGTGATCAGGTCGATAAGGCTGGCCGGCGTGCTCTTGTACGGAACCGCAATGAGCGGAATGCCCAGGGCCTTGGACAAGATCAGGCCATACAGATCGGTAACACTGCCAGGACCCAGCGAGCCGTAGGTCAGCGGGCGGCCCTCCTGTTTGGCGTAGGCCACCAGTTCGGGGATGGAGTTCACGCCCATCTCTGGCGGTACCGTGATGGTCAGAGGGCCGTCGAACAGCATCGCAACGGAAGCGAAGCTGTCAAAGCCATACTGGAGCGCGGGACGCAGCAGGATATTCAGCGATACCGGGCCAGAACCGCCCATCAGCAATGTCGAGCCGTCGGCCGGGGCTCGAGCCACCTGGCTGGAACCGATGATGCCGTTGGCGCCTGGCTTGTTCTCGACGATGAAAGGCCGGCCGATCTCCGCACTCATGCCTTCGGCCAGCAACCGGGCGAAGTTATCGTTCGGTCCGCCGGCGGCATAGGGCACGATCAGCGTGACGGGCTTGGGCGCGGCACGAAGCGGCCGGGCAAGCATCATAAGCATGCCGGCTGCGAGGAAGCCGCGGCGGGTAGGCATGTACATGTGTCTCTCTCCTTATCCCCGCCGCCATGTCTGCCCGCGCTTGCAGGCGGGTCTGGCCGGATTGATTTCCGGATTGGCGGCTGGGGAGAACGGCGTAGTCCTGCCGTCCCTGCGTTATGGTCCGAACCAATGGTAGTTTTTATCGGCCGGGGGGATTACCTCATGATTTCGCAGAACTGTTCTGCGAAATCCGATTGAATGCGGCCATTCGGTGGACACTGCCTGGGCGCCCGCGCCGGCTTCAGCGCTTGCCTGGGTGGCGTCCATCATTTTCGCGATAGCCCCCGGCATGATTTCGTTGTCGCTACCGGCAACGGCGGTCTGCCTTTCGGCCTGCGGGGCGACGCCGGAATCCGTCCCCGCAGCAATGTGATATACGTCAATTTGTTGCAATGTTGTCACTTGTAACGCCAGAAAATTCCTTGCGCCATAAGAAGATATACCTAGTTTCAGGTATAGACGGAAAGTTTCAATCCTCGTCTAATGCTTGCAGTCAATAGACAAAATGATGCATTGACTTAAGCGAAATCAGGGCTTTCTTTTGTATCAATGTATGCAACCCCTACTAAACGCTTGAGTTGGTAACTGGCAAACAGGCAAGGAGGGCTAGGAGTATGTCAGCGACTGTGTTTTATGAACGGGCTGTGGCGTTGGATCGTGCAGCGCACCAGGACACCAAGATCCAGATCCAGCCGGATCATTACGCATTCGCTCAGGATACGAATGCCCTGCCCATCGCCGCCAGCGAATTCGCGGACGCGGGCCGCCACTATCCCATCGTGTTCGTGGGCGACGAGGCCGGCAATTTCCACGTGGCCGTGCTGCTGGGCCTGGAAGACAAGTCCAACCTGTTCGTGACCGATCTGGGCACCTGGAAGGCCGACACCTATGTGCCCGCCTTTGCCCGCCGCTACCCCTTCGTGCTGGGTACCACGGCCGAGGCCGACCGCTTGGCCGTGTGCATCGACGAGTCCTACCCCGGCATCAACACCGACGACGGCGTGGCCTTGTTCGAGGACGGCAAGGAAACCGGCTATCTGACGCAGATGATGGAATTCCTGCGCGTGTTCCAGGGCGAGATGGAACTGACCAAGAACATGGCTCAGCGCCTGAACGAACTGGGCTTGCTGACGGCCAAGACGATCACGATTTCGCAGGCCGACGGCGACCGCTACCTGAGCGGCTTTTGGGTCGTGGACGAGCAGAAGTTCGCTGGCATCGATGACGCTCGCGTGATCGAACTGCAGCGCGCCGGCATCCTGCGCCTGATCGAACTGCACCGCGCGTCGCTGGGCAACGTCCAGCGCCTGGCCATGCAGCTCGACGAGCAGCGCCGCCTGAAGGCGCAGCAGCAGAAGGACGTGGCGTCCACTACCGACGCCGCGCCCGCTCAGTCCGCGGCCTGACTTCCGCCGCAGGGCCATGCTGACCGCCGCCTTGACTCCCGCGATCGGCCAGGCCCCCAGCCAAGCCGGCGCGGAACCCGAGATCCACATCCCCCTGCACACGCTGCGGGGGGAGCAGCGGATCTGGGCTGACCGCCTGCTGGCGGTTTTCAAGAACCGGCAGATCGACGGGGTCGAGTGGTCGATGAAATTCTCGGCCGCCGGCCTGGTCGGCAACCGCTTCATGCTGGGGATCCAGCGCGAAAACTGGCGGCAGCTGGACTTGGCCACGCTGTCGCGCGACCTGGCCATTCCGCAGGCGCTGTGGATGCGCGTGCAGCAGGACATGGAGCATGCGCGCGCCATGTTCTTTGCCTATGAACCCGACGGCGCGGCCGGCACCTACCGCGTCTATCTGGAGTTCATGCCCACGCCCGAAGCGCTGCGCCAGCATGGCGTGCTGCCGCTGGGTTGCGGCTACAAGTGGCATCCGGCCACGCAGCGCGAGGCGGCCGTGACCGCTTACCGCATGCGCCACCTGCCGGACCGCGCGGCGTTCGATGCGCATCTGGATCCCTATCTGGCCAGGCTCGCCAATCCGGTGCTGCGGCAGGTCGCGCAATCGATCGTGGCGCAGGCCTGCGCGGCAGCCGACCCGGCCGGCTTCATGTTCCTGGAAGTGGACGAGGCCGATACCCGGCGGGATTCGTTCACGGTCACCTTTCGCGGGGCGGACCTGCCCTTGCGGGCTTTCATTCCCGACCTGTTGCGTCTCGCCGCCAGCCTGGCGCTGGCGGAAAGCGATGTGCTGGGCTTTCTCTTACCCGACGAACCTCGCAGCCTCTATAGCCTGGCCGCGGGGGCCGCGCGGGACGGACACGAGTTTCTGACTGTCTACTATGACTGACAACGAAAAGCTTCTCTTCCGCCCCGCGCGTGCGCGCATGGGCATGCTGGCGGCGGCGGTGCTGGCCGCCTTGAACGTGGCGGGCTGCGCCTCCAGCGGCCAGAAGGCGCCGGCAGCGGACGCGGCTGCGTCAACCTCTGCGCCCACGGCCGCGCCGGTTGCCGCGCCTGCCGGTCCGCAAACCGAAAGCGGCGCGCTGCAGATCGGCCAATACAGCCCGCAAGAGGATTCGGGCTTCGGCAAGGGCATGCCCAGCGCCAAGATGGACGAAGTCCCGCCGGCGCCGGCGCCGCGCTTCGACGAAAAAACGGTGTTCCCGGCGCCCGCCTCCTATCTGCCGGAGGACATGCCGGCCTACAACGGCGCCCAGCTGCCGGACCAGTCGGACCCGCTGACGCTGGACCAGGTCTACATGATGGCGCTGCAGAACGATCCGCAGATGCAGGGGGCGTACCAGGAGCTGCAGGCGGTGGGCTACGGCGTGATGTCCGCCCGTGCGGGTCTCCTGCCCAGCGTCACCGGCGAAGTCAATCGCAGCCGCGTGCGCCAGAACGTGGTCGACAGCGAAAACGCCGTCTATCAGACGGGCCGCGCCAACTGGGCCGAGAACGGCTGGGCGCTGACCCTGAACCAGCCGATCTTCGAGCTGGGCGCCTATCACAAGTGGCGCCAGTCGCAGGAAGCGGA
>CALMPB010000181.1 GCA_937871985.1 uncultured Burkholderiaceae bacterium | reverse complement strand
CTCGTCAGGCTCATAACCTGAAGGTCACAGGTTCAAATCCTGTCCCCGCAACCACCGAACGCATAACAGCCCCCGCCGCACCCGCGGCGGGGGCTGTTGCGTTTTGAACGCCCGCGCCGTTGCTCGTCCATTCGAGAATCGTCCCGAACTCGCCGTGAAGCGCCGCATTGACCTTGCCGCGGTTCGCGCCCGGGGTCAGCACGACGCGTTCGATCAGGGCACGGATCGCGCCCGCTGCTTCATCGCGCTCGGCCGGATGGTTCAATGCTTCCGCCAGCCGCTCGACCTTCTTGCGGTAGATCTCGGCGAGGTTGGGGTGGATGTCCGGCGTCTCGATCGGCGCCGCTTCCATCCGCGCCCGGATCGCGTCTTCTTCGGCTTCGAGCCGGCGAAGCTCTTCACCCACCATGCGGCTACCATGGCCTTCGGCGATCATCGTCAGATAATGACGGATCGATTTGAGGACGGCGTCGAGGGCCGCCTTGTCAGCCGCGTTCGCCGCGCGACGCTCCTTGCTCCGGCGATTGGTCTCGTCGGCATAGGCGCGAACCGCCTCCGCGGCGATTTCCGGCGCCATCAACCGGTCGCGCAGGCCGTCGAGCACGCGGGATTCCAGCGCGCTCCGGGAAATCGAGCGATTGTTGTCGCAGCTCTTGTTATCGGTATGGTTGGAGCAGGCAAAGCGGCCTTTGAGGCGCAAGGCATAGGGACCGCCGCAGCAGCCGCAGGTCACCAGCCCCGACAGGAGCGATTTGGGGCGGTGGGTCACGTTGAGCTGGAAGCGCGCACGGGTCGCCTCGATCGCCGTGGCGAACTGCATGGTGATCGCTTCCTGGCGTGCCTTTACCTTTTGCCACAGCGCGTCGTCGAGGATGCGCAGCTCCGGCACGTCGGTGGTAATCCACTCGGACTGCGGGTTGACGCGCGAGACGCGTTTGCCGGTGCGCGGGTCTTTGACGTAACGCTGCCGGTTCCACACCAGTTTGCCAATATAGAGCTCGTTGTTGAGCAGGCCGGTGCCGCGTTTGATGTGGCCGCGTAGCGTGGTCGGGCTCCACAGCTTGCCGCCGGGGCCGACGATTTGTTCGGCGTTGAGCGCGCGTACGATGGCCTGCGGGCTGAGCCCGTTGGCGAAATCGCGGAAGATGCGTTGGATAACCGTCGCCTCGGCGGGGTTGATGGTGCGTTCGCCGCACACCGGCTCGCCGCGGGCGTCGAGTTGCTTCACCACGTCATAGCCATAGCAGAGGCCACCACCCGCCTTGCCCTGTTCGACGCGGCCGCGCAGGCCGCGGTGGGTCTTGCGAGCGAGGTCCTTGAGGAACAGTGCGTTCATCGTGCCCTTGAGCCCGACGTGCAGTTCGGAGATCTCTCCCTCGGCGAGCGTGATAACGGTGACGCCGGCGAACTGCATATGCTTGTAGAGGGTCGCGACATCGGCCTGATCGCGCGAGACGCGGTCGAGCGCTTCGGCCAGCACCATATCGAATTGGCCCGCCTGGGCGTCCTGGAGGAGTGACTGGATGCCGGGGCGCAGCGTGACGCTCGATCCCGAGATCGCCGCATCCTTGTAGGTGCCGACGACTTGCCAGCCTTCCCTCGCCGCGTGCTCCCGGCAGATCCGCAACTGATCGTCGATCGACGATGCGCTCTGCTGGTCCGAGGAATAACGGGCATAGAGGGCAACGCGGGTCATGGGGCTCTCCGTCAAATCGATCCTGTCAGGGTGCCAATCCGCTCAGCGCCCAGGACGCTTGCGGTCGCACCAAGTCGTTTGACGTCGGTGATCGTCGACCAAGTAGCCTGCACGGGATCAAGTGACGTTATTGCGAGACGGCTCGTTATCGTTCGCCGCATGCCGGGCCTCGAACGCCTCGCGGGCCATTTGTCGACCGATGAGGCGAGCGATCTGTCGGAGCGCGGCCTCCGCCTTCGGCGAGGGGCGGGGGAGGCGCAGATTGTCGTTCGCGCCTGACGATGGATGAGGTGCGGGCTCCTCATCCCTTCGCATGGCCGTCGCGTCCAATATGGTCGCTATTGTCGTTCCCGGCGCGATAGCCCGGTGGGTTCGCAATCCAGCGATTGATGTCGGACTCGTACCAGCCGGCGCCGTGCGCGCTGACCGGCACCTGGCGCGGAAATGTCCCTTCCCTGATTTTGCGATAAATGGTCGTTTTAGAGAGACCGGTGCGATCACGGACGGTTCGGAGGCGAACGATTTTCTCGAGGATTTGCATAGCTTCTAATCCATCGGCTGGCGGGGGATGCGCTGCCCGCGGACAGAATTGGTGATGCGCAAAACTCGCGCAAGAGTGCCAAAAATGGTGCTGGCGGCCTGTGGCGGCCGCCGTCGTTTCCTGGCGTCCGATGGCGTCCGGTAGCGTAGTAAAATTTTTTCCCGTGCGGTCCCGAAAGCGGGGCCTGGTGCCAACGATTGCACCAGCCTTTGGACAAAACCGGCGGTGCGACTCGATTCGCGGGCCGTCATGCCGGTTGATGGCGCTTTGGGCCGCCCGATGCTGTTCAGGCGCGAATGAGGCTCCAGAAGCCGATTTTGCGGCCATGCGCGCGGCGGAGTTCCTCCACCCAGTCGCCATGCGACGCAAGCGAGGTATCGTCGCTGATGAGGGCGGCCAGCGACGATGCGGCGGCAAGATCCCGGGCGGCATAGGGGTAATATTTTGAATTGGCGCGATCGAGCACGGCCGTGACGAGGCGGCGATAGAGGAGCGTAGCAGCGACGGGATCGCTGGCGCCCAGCAGCTCTGCTGAAGGTCGCAGCACATCATAGGCGCGCCCATCCATCCGCGCGTGATGATCGCGGACAAGCCGGGCGGCGCGGGTAAGGTCCGGCCAGTTGATCAGGAAGGCAAGCGCCAGGATGGGGTCCTGATCACGCACATAGTCGAGCGCACGCTGCTCGGCCTCGAAATCCTCGAAAGCGGGCAGCGCCTTCAGCCAGGCTCGAAGCGCATCGGCATCCAGCCAGCGTTCAAAGATAAGGCGGCGCTGGGATTGCGCGTCGTCCTTGCGCTTGAGCTTTTCCAGCGCCTGCAGTTTGAGCGCCGCCAACTCGCGATCGTTGTGGCACCGATCGGTGGGGGCCTCGATCCACTCGAGCGCTTCGTCGGCGCGATCATGGGCGATGAGCCGTTCGGCAACCTCGGCATTAAGCAGCGGGTTCCGGCGAGTCTGATCGACGGTGGCGATATAGGCGTCGACGTCATCGTCGAGATCTGCAAGCTTGGGGAGCAGCCACCCGACTCTGAAGTCGTAACGCCGCCGCCGATCTGCCGGCGCGTCGCCCTGCCGTGCCATCAGCAAGCGTCGCATGGCAGCGCGGCCATCGCGGCCCAGAGCAGGCGAGATCGCGTCGAGCAATTCATCGAACACACCGTAATCGTCGGCCTCGATGAGCTGCAGCACCTCCGCGGCGAGCGTCTCTACATCACCAGCGTGAGAATGCCCCCAGAGGCGGCCGAGGTCCTCCCCCGCGTCGCGAAAAACCGTGCCGATCGCGCCGTTGCTGTCATCGATGCGCTCGAAGATGGATTCTGCGAGGCTCAGGAAGAGGCGCATCTGCTCGACAGCCCGGTCGGGCGACGCCTGCGCAAGCGGGCCAGCGATCGTCTGTCGGAGCTGGTCCAGTTCGCGCGCCAGCGGCTTCACCTTATCCCATTCGACAAAGCCGCGTGAGCGCCGGATCGTCTTGAGCCGTTTGTCGATCTCATGCGCCAGCGCCCCGGCATCGTCTTTCGCGGTCAGCGCCATCCGCACCGTGCGCGCGAACACGGGGTCGGATTGAGTTTGTGCAAGGATCAGTCCAGCCAGCCGCTCAGCGCCGAGGGCGACAAGCGTGTCGATATCGAGCTTGCGGCTGCCGCCGGCGGATTTCTTGCGAGGCGCCATCACCGCGGCGATGACGAGGAATCTTCCTCGCCATTGAGAGATGCGATCAGTATCGCGTGCAGCGCGTCCTCCGCGCGCTCGCGCAATCCGGCGTCGGTGGACGACAGATCGGCTCTGACCCAATGAGGCAATTTCTCGATCACGCCGCGCAGATCCTTGGAACGATTTTCCGTCATGGCCTTCCTTGCTGCCTCGGCCAGGCACCTGGCAAGCCGGAGCGACGCGCTTCGATCTCACGCACGGACAAAGAGGGGCGGGCCGACAGAACTGCCTGACCGCTACGCGCCCTAATCCCCGCCGTTCAATGTGCGGATTTCGGATCCCGGAACCTGCCGCTCGCCGAAGGGGCCTCGCCGCCAGGGCCGAAAGGCCGGATCTGGGACAAACCCGTCGTTCCCATGCCGCAGCATGATCGGCAGCTCCAGGGACACGCCGGCGGTTGAAGATCGTTTCGGGCTTGATCACCTAGGGTCCGCCATGAAGCCTACCGACGCCCGATCCGAAGCGGCGATCTTCGCTGACCTTGCCGAACTGACGGCGACGCCGGGCTTTGCCCATGTGATCGCCTGGCTCTGCGCGCGCGACAATTTCACTTGGTACAAGGAGGAGATTCGCGCCGAGGACATGCAACATCTCTATTCGCGCGCGCGCCTGATCCGCACCGAGATGTTCACTCTGATCGGGCTGATGCTGCGCGCCGACCCCGATTTCGATGCACCGCCCCCCGACGATCCCGCCGCCGTCGTCGCGCGGACCGGGGCGCTGCTGGCGGAACTGCACACCAGCATGAACCGGCCCTGGTTCGAGGATTTCGAGCGGGCCGCTGCAATCGGCGAGACGCCCGATCCCTGGCGGTCGGGCGACGCCATGCGGGAGCCGATCTTCTATGGCGGCGAAGCGGCCTTCTCGTTCCAGAATACCGATTTCGCTGCCGAGAAATACGCTGCCGACGATGCGTGGCTGGAAGCGAACAAGGGCGCGTCGGTTCGCGACATGATCGCGGTTGCCGAGGCGATTGGCTTGGTCCAGTTCGACAAGATGACGGCGGTGGCCCGTGCCGGCCCGCAGGGCGGCGCCGACCCTCGCTTTCTCGCCGCGCTCATGTTCACCGTCGCGGATCTCGCGCCGCGGGTCGAATTGCCTTCAGTACGGATCGAATCTTGTGTCAGAGCCTTCGCCTTGCCCAAGGGGCATGCGAATCCGAGCTTTGCGGCGTTGCACGATTTCAATGCGGCGACCGGATCGCCGATCATTACGGTCGATGACGAGCGGTTCCTGCTTTACCATTTCAATGCGCTCGCCGAAGCGCTCTACGAATCCCCGTTCTACTGGCTAGGCGCGGACAAGAGCTATGCGCCGACCGCGCTTGGCCATCGCGGCCAGTATACCGAAGCATTCGCCGTCCGGCGCCTGAAGGAAGTGTTCGGGGCCGATCGCGTCTTTCAGGGCGTCAATATCGATCGCGGCAAGGGCGATCGCCTAGGCGAAATCGATGTGCTGGTCCTCTTCGGCGACCGCGCGATCGTACTGCAGGCCAAGTCGAAACGCCTGACGATGGCGTCCCGGCGCGGCAACGACCTCCAGCTCAAGGGCGACTTCAAAGCCGCGGTACAGGATGCCTATGATCAGGCGATGGATTGTGCAGCGGCGCTCCGCGATCCGTCACTGACGTTCGTCGCCACCGACGGGCGCGTGCTCGACATCCCTGAGCTGTCGCAGATCTTCCCCGTCTGCTTGGTGGCGGATCATTATCCAGCGCTTGCCTTCCAGACCGATCAGTTCCTGGTCCGGCGGACTGTCGAAATGGTCCTGTCGCCGTTGATCATCGACGTGTTCGCGCTCGACGTGATGACCGAGATGCTCGCGCGACCGCTCCGGTTTCTGAGCTATCTCGAACTGCGCTCGCTCTACGGATCGAAGGTGACGATCCAGCACGAGATCACGCTGCTATCCTACCACCTCAAATATAATCTGTGGCTCGACGACGATTATGATTTCATCGCGCTCGACGACGATTTCGCCGCCGATATCGAGATCGCGATGGGCGCGCGCCGTATCGGGCTGCCCGGCAAGGCCACACCCGACGGCATCCTGACGGTGATTGCCGGGCGCCATCTCGACGAGCTAATCCGCGCGATCGAAGCGGAGCCGTTCGGCGCCATGATCGATCTCGTCCTGCTCGCCTACCAGTTGAGCGGGTCGGCCTTGCGCGAAATGGCGGACGGCATCGATCGCGTGCTGCAATTCGCGCGGGCGAAGGGAACGTCCGACTTTACGCTCGGCTTTGCCAGGTCAGGGCTCACCATCCACGCCAATCTCGCGCCGCGCAGCGAAGCCGAAGAGCGGCTGGAAGGCCATATGAGGCTGCGCAAGTACAGCCAGAAGGCGGATGCGTGGTACGGGCTCTGCCTGTCGCCCGCGACGGGCGAGATCCGGTTCGGCAAGAAGGTCGCCTTCCCGTGGAAATACAACGCCTCGGCCGGCGCGCTGGCGCGCCAGCTCGGCAAGCCGGCGCGGGTGGCGTCGCCCGTCCGGTCCGGTCCCAAGCTCGGCCGTAACGAGCCTTGTCATTGCGGCAGCGGCAAGAAGTACAAGAACTGCCATCTCGCCCATGACGAGGACCACCGCTAGCCCGAGGCCAGGAACTGGGCGAGCTGTTCGCCGCGCGGGCTCTTCTCCTCGAACCTGAGCTGGCCGCAGATCTGGCCGTCGCGCAGCCGGTAGATACCCCAATATTCGAGCATGCCGCCCCAGCCGTCGCGATGGAGTTTGCCGCCATGGGCGCTCTTCTCGCCGCTGAACGACCAGACGAGTTCGAGGTTCTCGCGTTTCAGACAAGCGAGCATCGCCGCGCGGTCAACCATCGCCGCGCTGAACCCGGGCTCTTCAGCCGACGGATCCTTGAACAGGATCGTACCCCCGGCATCGGCATAGAACAGCGACCGGCCTTCTGCGAGCCGCAGGCCCAGTCCATCCATCAGCGCGGGGGAGGGCACGGTCAAATTGAAGCTGTTCTCGATCGAATAATCATGACCCGAACGCTCGATATACCAGTCGCCGATCGTCGTCATAACCCCGATCGGCGATCTTTTGCCCATTTCCCAATCGCCCCGGGAACGGGCCGCCGAGGGGTGCCAGCGATATTCGCCGAGATACATGCCGCTGGACACGTCGGTTTCGGGCGGATGATCGCGATCCCCGGCATCGCGGGCGAGCAGCCTTTCCAGCCGGTCGGCATCGGCGGTGGAGACGAGCAGCGATTTGACCTTGTGCCATGTCATGCGATGGATGATGCGCTCGCCATCGATCACCACCCATTGGTTGCGGCCGACATTGGCGTCGAGCACCAACCAGCGCCGGCCCTCGGGATCGGTGACGTCGATTTCGCGGATCGGATCAGGCATGTCGCGCTGTCGGTCACTCATCCAGGCGATCCGGGCGGGCGGCGGATCATGCCGCCAGCGGACGGCAAGCGGCGACCACCATGTCGCCCCCTGGCGATCATTGTCGCGTTGTTCGGTATGCGTGACCAGCACGGTTGGGTCCATTTCGCGCGTGCCGACCTGCCATGGCCCCTCATAGGGCTGGGGCGGGTCGCGCCAGTTGCCGTCGACCGCGTAATAGTCCGACAGCCGGCCCGTTAGCTCGTGCAGCGCGATCCATTGGTACTTCTTGCCGATCCGCTCGATGCGGTGTTCCATCCTCTCGTGATTGGGCACGTGCCGGTCGAAGGCGCTGAAGCGTTCGGGTGTCCAGCCTAGATCGTGCGCGCGCCACGCGACCCAGCGACGCGCGTTCATGCCCGCGTGATCGGGGTGCGAGCCAAACGAGTCCGGATCCCACATCGCGCGTTCGATATAGCCGAACCCGCGGATACGGAATTCCTGCTGCTCCGGCTCGTCGAGCAGCGCGTCGAACGCCGCGAGCGCCAGTTTATGCTCGCTCTCGGCGGTTTTGCGCGCCTCGCGCTCGCCCGGGCGCGCCGGCCTATCGAGGAAGTCGAAATCGAGCGGGTTGTCGCGCAGATCCTTGACCGTCGTGATCACGCGATCGAGCGCTGCGACGCGCTGCGGGAAGGGTGCGACGACAGTGGCGCGCCATTCCTCGTAGATGTCCTCCAGCGGCCGCCCCACATCTTCACGCGGCAGCAGCAGAAACCGTCCGGCGAGCGGATCGATCTCGTAGCGGGCAAAGTCGCCATCCTCGATCGTCGAACTGCAGATCTCGTCGCGCAGCTTGGTACCGCCATAATCCGCGACGAACGCGGCAAGGGTTTCGTCGGAAATCTCCTCGAGCGGAACCCCCGGGCCATAGGGCGGACGCGCGCGCGCAAGATCGAGGTCCGCCGGCAGGACGCCGCGGGCGGCTGCGAGCTCGACCAACCCACGGGCGTGATCGCGGATCAGCGCATGGAGCGGCATCGGGCGACGGTCGAACACTGCCGCGAACGCCGCCCGCGCGAGCTCGGCCAGACCATCGTCAGCATAGCTTCGCGTGGCCCCGCCATAGGCGGCCGCCAGCACGCGGTCGACGACGTAGGGATCGTCGACATCGGCGAAGTGGCGAATCATCTGTACGGCAAGATGGCGCCGCGTGACGAACAAGGCGGCGAGCGCCTTGGTCGCCATGTCGCGGACATAGCGATGGCTCAGACTGGTCAACCAACCGAGGGTCAGCGCCACGAGACGGGCGCGTTTGGGCTCGAGCGCTTCGAGACCGTTCGACATGGTCCACTCAATCAACGTCGTGATCGGGCTGTCGGGTTCGTCGGCAATGCCGGTCGCGGCGATCGACCATTCGACATCGCGCTCGGTCAAGGTCATCGGGTGCAGTTTGCGATCGAGATGATCGGCGTTGAACGGATTGTCGGGCTCGGTCGCGACCGCCAGCATGATCGAGAGCAAAGGGTCGCTCTGGTTGCCGTCCGACAGATCCTCGACCAGGTCGAGCGTGCGCTCGGTGAACACCGCCTGATTGCGCCACAACAAGCTTTGCTGGAACGCGTGCGCGACGCTCCATCGCTCCCATTCGTCCTCGATCAGGTCGGGCAGTTCACGGGCGTAGCGCTCTGGGACCTGAACGGCGAAGGCTTCGGCAATCCCGGCGAACCGGTGCGCGTCCTGGCCGATGATATAGCCACGAAGCGCGCCGTCGGACGCAAAGGCAAGGGCCGGATCGCCGCTACCAACCTTTTCGTCGAGCAGGCGCTCGGCGATGCGGTGATCGCTCAGTCGCTCGAACGTGAAGCGCACGAGTTCGACCAGCACGCCGTTTTCGTTGACAGGTTCGACGGCGAGCACGCCTTCATTCTCGAACTGGAAGAACAGGCTTTGCTCATGTCGTCCCTGCGAGGGATGGATCGCCTCGAGGAGTGTCAGCACCTGGTCGAGCGGCAGATAGCCGCTGCCGGCTTCGACCATTGCGTTCGTCAGCGTCTGCAAGGCGCGTTCGACGATCGCCAGCCTGGGGAACAGACCCATCTTGTGGTTGAGCGCGGTCGCGACGGCCCTGAAATAGAATTCGAAAATGCTCGATACGCCGGCGAGGCCGCGTGGGAATTCGCGCTCGCCGGTCAGTTCGAGCAGATCGCAGCAGGTTCTCAGAAACAGCGGATTCTCGAATTCCGGCGCGAAATGCGGCGCCGCCATCCGGACGATCCCGCGCTGGTCCAGGTATCGACGCGCCGCTTCGGCCGCACGGCCGGCAAAACCTGGATGGGCGATGCGCGGAAGAGTGGCCTCGCCCAGGTGGTCGCTCACTACATACGGCAGGAACGTGGTGCGGCACGAAATGAGAATACCGATCCGCGGATAGGCAGTCGCGGTTTCGAGGAACGCTGCCAGTCGCTCGGACCAGACCGCGATACCTTGCCGCTCGTTGATGGCATCGACCATGACCAGCGCCCGGGTTCCTGCCGCTTCGGCTGCGGCGTCCAGCGCGCCGAGGATTTCGGCCGGGGTCTTCGTCGTGAGCCCGACCAGATCGGCGATCTGTCGCCAGGGCTCTGCATCACTGAGCGAGCCGCCGAGGACGAGCAGTGCGGGAAAGCCCTGCGCGATGTGATGCTGGGCGACGTCGGCCAGAAGGTGAGACTTGCCGACACCGGCCTCGCCGGTGAGGAGAAGCCGACGCGGATTGCCGCAGCGGATTTCGGGCGAGCTTATCTCCTGGTCTATCTCGCCGATGACTTCATCGAGCTTGTCGGCGAAATAGACGCCGTGCCGAACTTCGTTGCTGTCGCCCCTCGAAGAGATCCGCAGGTCCCAGATCTTCGCGGCGCATTTGCCCAGCGTCTTGCGCGCGGCATCGAGCATCGTTGCCCAGCTGTCGAGCGGCACGGTGTCGACGGTGTCCAGCGGCGCCGTCCGAATCGCCCGGCTGACTGCCTGCAACTGATCCTCAAGAGTGCCGACGAGCGAGGCGTCACCGTCCGCCAGAGCCCGGCGCATATGATCGAGTGTCGAATGCGCCGTCTCGTCGATCTGGTCGGCCCAACGCTCGACCTTGCGCAGAAAGGCCGGATTGCGGGCAAATGCCGTCAGCGCCTGCCGGATCGGCAGATCGACGTTGAGTTCGGGAGTATAACGCTTGCCGAGCGCGGCGCGCGTGATCGCGAAGCGGCTTTCGAACCAGTCTTTCCCGAAATGGAGGGTGTCGAACCAGTAGGTCCGTCGTCCGACATATTGTGGCGTGTTGCGGGAGAGGCGTTCGGTCAGTTCAAACGCACCCCACAGAACGATCTCGATCTGGCGCGGCGCGATCGCTGCTGCCCGAGCGGCGACCCAGTCGTTCCATCGATCCTTTTGCGACTTCTGGTTACCGACCCGTCCGTCTGAAAAGTCGAACGGCATGCTGACGATATAGCGGGTGAGCCGAGGATGGTTGGCAATCGCTTGGTCGAATGACTCAGTGAGCTGCTGTGCCTGCGAATTGCCGAAGTCGAAAAAGTATTTCGCTTGCCAGGCGGTTTCGCTTCCGTCCGCTTTGACGAGATAGCATTCGACGCCGGCATCGGCACCGGCTCCCTTGCGATGGAATGGCGCGCCTGGAGGGGTCTCGAGCGCTGCGAGTTGAGAAACGAGTTCCTCGAATGCGCTATGCTGGCTTCCACGATGGGAACGGATGGTGCGAAAATCGATGGCAGGCATGTGCTCTTGATGAATCGCTCACAATCCCATTGGCAAGAGCAAGCGCCAAGAAATGGTTTAAAATCGAACCAATCGGACACCGGCTCGCCAGTGCTTCAGAGTGAAGAATGCGCCCTGTCTTGTCGATTGGGCATTGATGCCGGTTCTGGGGACATACCAGCCATTCCGGCCCGGCAGCTCGAACGTCCGTCGTTGCCAAGACCCGACGTTCGAGGCCATTTCGCTCTTTCCGCTCCTGAAAGAGAAACTCTGGCCGGGATCGGTCAGACGGCTTTGAGTAGACCATCGAGAAGGAGCACGCACTCGATACGCGTAGCCCAAACCTGCATCCCTTCTGGTGAGGACGTCGATCCGCTGCTAATCTGCTCTGGGAATGGGCCGGGGCTGCGTTTCATGTACGTCAAACGTCTGAACTTATACGAATTTCGCTGCTTCAGGGCAGCTGAGCTGGAAATGCAGTATCCTGGCCGCCAAGCCGAGCCGATTTCCGAAGTCGCCAATGTGAACTTGGTGCTGGGCGACAATGGCGGCGGCAAGTCCTCCGTGCTGCGCGCGCTTGCCATTGCCGTTCTTGCGCCAGCCCTTCTCGAATCTGGTTTTGTCGCCACCCGTTTGGTCCGGCGGACCGACGACATGACGCTTCGCAAGGCGCTTCTAAAGATCGAGGCGATCGCGACAGCGGGCGAAAAACCCAAATCCAATCCCCGACGGAAAAAGCTGCAGCTCCTCGCCCGCCTCGACGCTCGCAGCAGTCGCGGAAATCTCGATCGCTTGCATCTGGAAGCGACACCGGACTCGCCGATCACCGATCTCATCTACGACGATTATTCGCCCGCCTACTTCGTTGCCGGCTACGGAGCGACCCGGCGCGTCGAGACCGGCGAATTCTCTGAAAGCAGTGCCCGGCGAAGCCGTGGCCTGCGCTATCAGCGCGTCGCGGGGCTTTTCGAAGATCATGTCGCGTTGCGACCGCTTCAGTCGTGGCTCCCTCGCCTCGCGTCTGACACCGCTAAATATCAGGCCGCCGTGGCACAGCTGCGCAAGGTGCTTCCGCCTCAGCTCGAATTCACCGGCAAGCAGGATGAGGAAAATCAGTATCTTTTTCGCCTGAACGGCACCACGTCACCCTTTTCCTCGCTGTCGGATGGCTACAAGGCGTTCATCGGTTGGGTCAGCGACCTGATTGCCCATCTCACCGACGTCGCACCGCCGGACAGGCCGCTCGACCAAATACCGGGCATCATCCTCGTCGACGAAATCGATTTGCATCTCCATCCAGAATGGCAACGAACGGTCGTGCCGACGCTGGCTGGTGCTTTTCCCATGATGCAGTTCGTCTTCACGTCGCACAGCCCGCTCATTGCGACGACCGTTCGGAAGGAGAATGTTTTCCTCACCGATACGGACGAGGATGGCATCCCGATCGTACGCCAGAGCGAGGAGTCCGTCTTCGGACGCAGCGCCGAGCAGCTCCTGCTCTCTACCTATTTCGGGCTGACCACCACGCGCGCGGAATCCTTTCACTCTGAGGCCACAAGCCTGTTCAAGCAGGCTGCCGAAGGGGATGGCGACGCCGCCTTGGAATATCTGAAACGCCTGACGGGTCCGCTTCAGCGGATCGCTTCCGAAATCCGCGACACCAAAGACTGATCATGATCCGTTATCCCTATGATGGCGCGCAGGTCGTCAAGGATATTGGCGAGATCGATCCGCGATGGATTGTGAAGGCCGCCGCTCGCACGAAGAAGCTCGTCGAAGCTGGTGCCTATAACGAGAAATCCGCTATCTGGAGCACGATCAAGCCGGTCTTCATGCTCCTCCAGCATAACAAATGCGCCTATTGCGAGCGCCAACTCGAAGGTCTGGATCACGGCACGATCGACTTCGACGTTGAGCACTACCGGCCGAAAAATGCCGTCCCGGCCTGGCCCGACCCGGTGCGGCACGGCGGGTTCACCTACACCTTTCAGACCGGCGTTCAGGGCGGAGGCTATCACTGGCTCGCCTATGAGCTCGAAAATTACGCCGCTTCGTGCAAGGTCTGCAACACAATCCAAAAGCTCAATTTCTTTCCGATCGCCGGCCCGCGGGCGGAGCAGCCCGCCGCCGGGACCAGCCTCGAAGATGCTCGCAGGGCGCTCGCCGACGAGCAACCCTATCTCTGCTATCCGATCGGTGAGGCGGACGAAGATCCGCAAGCGCTGATCACATTCGACGCCACGACAGCTATTCCCGCAGCCCAGGACGACGCCCGCCGCCGCCGAGGACAGGTCATGATCGATTTTTTCGACCTGAACGGCCGCGACCTTCTCCATCTTGAGCGGGCGCGGATGGTCAGCGTTGTCGGTACCGCGCTGCTGAGGCGGGGAAACGATTTTGTCCATCCCCTTCCTCCTCCGGAGCAGGCGGTCTTCGGATCCGCCAGCTATCCACATGCCGGCTGCATCAGGGCATTCGTGCGGTTATGGTCCGCCGATCCCGCGGGCCGGGACCGTTCATGACGCCTGCGCCGAGCACGCGCTCGCAACATTCGCATAACGACCCTTCCAACCTGACGTTGCAGAGCCTGATCAATGCCCACGCAGCCCTCGACCGAACTGAGCCGCGACCTCGTGCTCAACAAATGCAAGGCCTTTTCCGATTTTCAGGTCTGGCCATTGACGCCGCGCCTAAATCCAGAAAAATGGCTGTCCAATTTTGATGACGACGAGCAAGCCTTCGCGCTCCATTTGCTCAATAGTTTCATGTTTTTCTCTGACGCCCTGGTCGACCAGTTGTTGACGGCCGCCTTTCAGAATCTGAGCAATCTCGTCGCGACCGGCGCTGCGAGCCGGTCCCGGGCCTGGGCACACTTTTGCGATCGCGCGATCGTCAGTCACGTGACGGGCGAATCTCCGCACAGCACCGACAGCGGCCATCTGTTCGCTCGCAAGGCACGCGACATTCTGGGCTTCGATGAAGCCCAGATTCTTTCGAACGAGCAAGCGCTCGCGGCCCTTCGTGCCGATTCGTCGCGTCCACTTCTCCTCGTCGACGATTTCGTCGGATCGGGTAAGCAGCTGATCAGCACCTGGCGCCACGAAGCCGGCGGTCGCCGGGATTGCTACGATGCATTCTTCCGCGAGCATCCGGACAGCCGCGCCTACTATTGCCCGACGATCTGCACCGAACATGGGCTCGGACAGATCCACACACACGCGCCCCACCTTGATGTCAGTCCAGGCAACCTCCTGTCCGAGCGCTACAGCGTGTTCCATCCCCAATCGCTCGTATGGCCATCCGACATGGTGACATCGGGTCCGGCGTTCATCCGGCGGGCAAGCCTGCGCGCGGGCATACCCGCCGACGGCTCTCGCCGTGATCTCCACGGCGTCGATCGCCTTGGTCTATCTTTAGCATTCCATCATTCGGTCCCTGATGCCACTATCCCGCTTATGCATTGGTCTCAGAACGGATGGTGGCCCCTGGTGCGAAAGAGCTAAGTGATGGCAGACAGCACCGCCCTGAAATCGCGCAGCGAGCTGTTCGGCAGTTACAAGGCCGAATGGCTCGGCGAGCATATCTTCGAATTCTTCACCCAGCCGGCCTATGTGCCCGAGTTGGAGGCGAATCGTCCGTGCGTCCTCATCGGCGGCCGGGGTACCGGCAAGACGACGGTGCTGCGCTCACTGTCCTATGAGGGACGGTTGGCACTCGCTGGCGCTATCGAGACCTGGCCCTATTACGGTTTCTATTACAGGGCGAACACCAACCGCCTCGCGGCCTTTCACGGGCCAGAGTTCACGGACCATGTTTGGCGCCAGCTCTTTGGCCACTATCTCAATATCCTGCTGTGCGGGCAGGCCCTTCGCTTCCTGCTCTGGTACGCGGCCCAGCGGCCCGACGCCATCTCCATACCGGCGGCTGATTGCCGCAAGATCGCGATCAGCCTGCACCTGCAGCCATGCGAGAGCGTGGCCGAGTTGGCGGAGGACCTCGACCGCTCGCGCATAACATTCGAAGCTTACCTTAACAATATGAACCCCGACGACAAACCGAAACTGTCGCTGCACGCCGCCCCGATCGACGAGTTGTTCACGTCGATTTCCGCTCTTCCTCATTTCGCGGGGAAGCATTTCTTCTTTCTCATCGATGAGTATGAAAATTTCTCGGCGGACCAACAGATCGTCTTCAACACGCTGATCAAGCATGCCGGCGGAGGCTACACGTTCAAGATTGGCGTCAAGGATCTCGGCTGGCGAACGCGCTCGACCCTGCGCGCCGAGGAGCAGCTCAATAGTCCGGCCGATTTCGTCCGCATCGACATCGCCGAAAAGCTCGACGACGACACGTTCAGCGCGTTTGCCAAACGGGTATGCGAACACCGGCTGCGTACGATCTACGCAGACATTCCGCGGGAGGAGCTGCAGGTCGAGGCTCTTCTGCCGACGCTGACGGACGAGCAGGAGGCTGTCCATCTTGGCGTCAGCGCCCTTATCCCCAACATGCGGCAAAGCCTCGCCCAGCTCGACGATGGCAAATGGCGCGGTGCTGTCGAGGAGATGAGCCCACTCGAGCTTTATTTCGTCCAGTTCTGGAGTGCATCGAAGCAGAGCACGCTGTCACAGGTCATGACGGAGCGGGACCTTTATCCGAAGAAATGGAGCGATCGCTACGATAATTACAAGCATGCGATCTTGTTCACGATCAAGCGCGGGAAGACTGGTATCCGGAAATATTATGCGGGTTGGAAGACGTTTCTGTTACTGGCGTCATCCAATATTCGCTATCTCCTAGAGCTTGTCGATCAAACGCTGCAACTGCACGAGGCGCAGGAGAGGGATGCATCGGGCCACATGAGCCCCGTGAGCTATGAGGTGCAAACCCAGGCGGCGCAAAGCGTTGGGCGGAAGAACCTATTCGAGCTCGAAGGCAGCAAGAATGGAGCACACCTTACCAAGCTGCTCTTGGGGCTGGGCCGCGTGTTCGAGGTGATGGCCCTCAATCCCGAGGGGCATGCCCCTGAGCAGAACCAGTTCTACCTCAGCGATACCGCCGCCATGCCGGAAGAACTGAATGAACTTCTCGTCGCCGCCGTCATGCAGCTGGCGTTGGTCCGCAGCGTCGGCAACAAATTGTCCACGCAAAACGACATGCGCGCATTCGACTATTCGATGCATCCCATCTTCGCGCCATTTTTCGTGTTTAGTCACCGCAAGAAGCGCAAAATCTGCCTGACTGCCGATGATATTCTGGGGTTCGTCCACCAGCCGCGGGACACGATCAAGGCGACGCTCGTTGGACAGGGCCGCGAGACCGACGAGCCGCTTCCAACCCAACTCCGTCTGTTTGAAGGGCATTATGCTGGCACTGCGTAACAGGGCGCTTTTCACGACGGAATATGAAGATCCTCAGCGGTTCAGACCTGAACCTGGGAGCCTCTATGTATTCGGGACTGGAGTCGAGGATCGGGGCGGCCACGTCTTCGAATGGCGGCAGAGCGCTCCGGATACCATTTTCCTGCAGCTGAAGGAGAGCGGCCGATCCGCCATCACCATCGCCAACGATGACGAAGACCAGATTCTGCTGCGCAGCCGTGACCGGCTCGCTGCGATGTTGGCGCCCCATCGGGATCGGCTGCTCTATCTCGATATTACCGGGCTTTCCCACCATGTCTGGATTCCACTGGTTCGCGTGGCAGTGGAGATGCGCATCGAACTGCGCGTCGTCTATGTGGAGCCGCGCGACTATTCCTACAGTCGCAGCCCGCGCGAAAACGACCTCTTCGATTTGAGCGAGCGAACGCTCGGCATCGCGCCGCTTCCGTTGTTCGCCAGCCTTGCCGAACCGGATGAAGACAAGGTCTGCTTCATCCCGCTGCTGGGCTTCGAAGGTGGCCGGCTGGCGCATCTGACCGAGGAGGTCCAGCCGCATGGCGGCCAGATTCATCCCATCATAGGCATTCCAGGATTTCGAGCCGAGTATCCCTTCTTCACGTTTCAGTCGAACATCATCACACTGCGCGGCACCCAAGCCTATCGCAATGTACGATACGCGCGGGCCAACTGTCCGTTCAGCCTTGCCTACACACTTGATGACGTCTTTGCTGCCTATCCGGACGGACACTTCTTTAAGATCGGACTGATCGGCACCAAGCCGCATGCCCTCGGTGCGGTGATCCGGGCGCTGAGTTCGGACCGTCCGATCGAGCTCGTCTATGATCACGCCAAGAGGCAGCCCAAGCGCAGCGTCGGTAAGGCCCATTGCCATGTCTACTCGGTGTCCGAATTCCTGAACGACAATGGTCCGGACGGCGACGATGGATAAGCACTACACACCGCTCAACATCGCGCGGAGCATCGTCGCCGGCCTCAAGATCAGAGAGCCTCGCTCAATCGCCGATTTCGCGGTGGGCGACGCCTCGCTCATCACTGCCATGCGGGAGCGCTGGCCCCGGGCCCAGGCCTACGGGACCGATATTGACAGCGACGCAATAGAGCGGGTCTCCGCGCGGCTCCCAGATTTCCAGAGTGACCTATGCGATTTCCTGTCGCCCGCAGCGCGGGCCCGAAGTCCACTGCTTAGCACTCTCGGCGAGGCCATCGATCTGGTCTTCATCAATCCGCCTTTCTCGTGCCGCGGTAGCTCCAAAATGCAAGCCGAGATTGGAGGCGAGACCCTGGGATGCAGCGCCGCTATGGCGTTCGTGGCCGCAACGCTACCGTATGTTGCGTCGCGCGGCGCAATCGTTGCGATCCTGCCATCTTCCTGCCTGACCAGCGAGAAGGATGCGCTCGCGCGCCGCGCGCTGAACCGTCTCTACGACCTTCAACTGCTGGGCGAGGGCGAGATCAATCTCTTCACTAACTGCTCAGTGCATACTGTTTTCGTTATGCTCAAGCGCCGGCCGCAGATGCGCAAGCTCAGGGTCGTGCAGAGCAATGCGTCCCAAGACCTACGCTGGATCGTGGTTCGCGGCGCACTTCCGGCGGCAACGCCGTCCGGCGATACGGGAGCACCGGCATTTGTGCACAGCACCGAACTAGTGGACGGCCACGTCACATTGACACGCGGGGGCATCGCGGGCCAGCGCACTGTAACGGGGCCTGCCATTTTAATACCCCGGGTGGGACGCCCAACTAGTTCGAAGATTTGTTGGCTGGAGGATTGCACCGAGGTCGTCCTCTCAGATTGCGTGATTGCCGTCCAAGCACCGCACCGGTCTGATTTAGAGAGTTTGCGCGATTGGCTTGTATCCAATTGGTCGAAGCTAGAAGCCCAGTATGTGGGCAGTTGCGCGCGATATATAACGGTGCTGCGGCTCCGTGAACTGCTCGCCAAGGCCGCACTCCCTGCCGCAGTTCCACTGCATACTGCTGTAGAACCAGGCAAAACCGCATTCCTCAATCGAAACCGCATTCCTCAATCGAAACCGCAACGCTCTATAAGCTAGATTTAGGCTTTATTCTAAATGGTAGGGAGTGGGCTACAACTATCAGGCCGCCCGATCAAACGACAATGGCGGGTTCTGGCAAGAGCGGCCATTCTCGCGCAGGTCGGAGAACGGCATAAATTGGTCGACAGCCGCTCCCTCCCGGCTGTTGCCGGGAATGGCGGCTATGCTCTGCCCATCGCCCAACACCTGCCGGTCTTTTCACGGCCCATTCCCGTCGTCATTTGACGCCCGGATAAGCGAAGCTTCGCGGGAAGCGATCGTAACCGAACGGCTGAGGCCGCCTGCCGGAGGGTGGGTTGAGCGGTTAAGAGACGTCCATAAGGACGTCGATATGGGCGTCCTGAGCGAGAGCGAGGGCCGTCGATGGAGATATTGGGGCGGGAACGGCGGCGTCATTGGGCGGACGCGGAGAAGCTGGAGATCCTCGCCGCGGTAGGGCTGAACGGCGAGACATTGGCGCGCGTTGCGCGGCGCTACGATGTATCACGAAGTCAGATCTATAATTGGCGCGGTCAGTTCAAAAAGCGAGGATTGCTGCCGGTGCCGGTCGGGCCGACCTTTGTGCCGGTCGACATCGGCGCTCCCATGCTGAACGCAGAGCCCGCGCGCGGGGAGCGGATGGTTTCACCCTCCGTTGTCGAGCTGTGTCTGGCGCAAGGACGGCGCCTTCGCTTCGATAGCGGCATCGAAGGCGCGATCCTGACCCGGCTCATCCGGTCGGTGGAAGCTGCATGATCGGACCGGGAACCGGCGTAAGGGTATATCTCGCTTGCGGCGTCACTGACATGCGCAAAGGGATTTCGGGTCTCGCCATGCTGGCCCAGACAGCGCTGCGACAGCAGGCAAGCAGCGGTGCCGTATTCGCCTTTCGGGGACGACGCGGCGGCAGGCTGAAGCTGCTTTACTGGGACGGGCAAGGGTTTTGCCTCTATTACAAGATCCTCGAGCGAGGCCGTTTTCCCTGGCCCTCCGCGGCTGACGGGTGCGGATTCCGGGATCATGGGGATCAGTATTCCGGGATGATCGCGATCAGCATT
>CALMPB010000180.1 GCA_937871985.1 uncultured Burkholderiaceae bacterium | reverse complement strand
GCTGGGCGGTGAAAATCCGCATTTATCACAAAAACTTTAGCTTTTGGGGATGACTTCGCCATGGCGATTCGAGAATAATCCAGATACCGGCCGCGTTTATGCGGCGCCCTGGATATTCATAGGACGCGTCCTCATGCTGCTTTTCCTGCTTGCCTATCTTGGCGGTGTGCTCACCATACTCAGTCCCTGCATCCTGCCGGTGCTGCCGTTCGTCTTTGCGCGCGCCGACCAGTCTTTCATGCGCTCCCGTCTTCCGCTGTTGGCGGGCATGGTGCTGACCTTCGCGGTTTTCGCCACGCTTGCCGCGGTGGGCGGCGGGTGGGTGGTCAAGGCCAACGAATATGGCCGGTGGCTGGCGATCGCGCTTATCGTCCTCTTCGGCCTGGCGCTGATCTTTCCTGTGTTTTCCGAGATGCTTTCCCGGCCGTTCGTCGCCGTGGGCAATCGCTTGGCAAATAGCTCGGGTGCCGGCGGCAACGGCGGCGAATCGCCCCTGGCATCGTTTGTCCTGGGCGGCGCCACCGGCCTGCTCTGGGCACCGTGCGCCGGCCCCATCCTGGGCATCGTGCTGACCGGCGCGGCCATCCAGGGCGCAAGTGCCACCACCACTTTGCTGCTGCTGGCGTATGCGGCGGGCGCGGCCACGTCGCTTGGGCTGGCCCTGTTTGCCGGCGCGAAGATTTTCGCGGCCATGAAGCGCGGGCTGGGCGTTGGCGAATGGATACGGCGCGGGCTGGGCATTGCCATGCTGTGCGGGGCGGCGGCTGTGGTAACAGGCATGGATACCGGACTGCTGGCGAAGTTGTCGGTGGCGGGCACCACCCGCATCGAGGATTCGCTGATTTCCGCCTTGACGCCAAACCGCGCCAGGCAGAATTCCGAACTACCGGTCGACGGCTCGCCTTCGATGGCAATGGCCGGCTCGGCGGACGAATCTTCGGCTTCAGGGGGCGAGCCCGTTTTGCCGGCCAGTGCCAACGTTCAGGCGGGGCCGGCGTCTTCCCTGCCCGTGGAGGGCATCATGCCTTCCCTGGATGGCGCGGTTCAGTGGCTCAATTCCCCGCCGCTCTCGGCCAAGGATTTGCGCGGCAAAGTGGTGCTGATCGATTTCTGGACGTATTCATGCATCAATTGCCTGCGCGCCTTGCCGTACGTGCGCGCCTGGGCGGACAAATACCGGGATCAAGGGCTGGTGGTAATAGGCGTGCACGCGCCGGAGTTCGCGTTCGAGCGCAATGTCGCCAACGTCAAGAAGGCCGTGGCCGATCTGGGTGTCGACTATCCGGTCGCCATCGACAACAACTATGCTATCTGGAAGGCTTTCAACAACCAGTACTGGCCTGCGCATTATTTTGTCGATGCGCAGGGGCGCATCCGTTTCCACCACTTCGGCGAAGGTGAGTACGACAAGTCCGAACGGGTCATCCAGCAACTGCTGGCCGAGGCGGGCCGGCAAAAGGTGTCCGGCCAGTTGGTAAGCACCAAGGCCACCGGCGTGGAAATGGCGCCCGATATGTCCGAAGTGGAGTCTCCCGAAACCTATATCGGCTATGCGCGGGCGGAAAACTTCGCGTCACCGGGCGGCCAGGTTGGAGACCAGTTGCATACCTATGCCGCCAATACCTCGCTGGCGCTGAACCAGTGGGCGCTGGAAGGGGCGTGGAAGGTCGGCCAGGAGGAGGCGCAACTGGCCGCGCCGGGCGGCAAGATACAGTTTCGGTTCCATGCACGGGATCTGCATCTGGTGCTGGGGCCCTCGTCGGATGGCCGTCCCGTGCGCTTTCGCGTACGCATCGACGGCGCGCCGCCCGGAGCCGACCATGGCAGCGACGTGGCCGAAGACGGTTCGGGCCAGGTGACAAGCCAGCGCCTGTACCAGTTGGTGCGCCAGAAGGGAGCCGTGCGGGACCGGACATTCGAAATCGAGTTTCTGGATCCGGGTGTGGAAGCGTACGCGTTTACGTTCGGCTGATTTCTTGCGGTGGCCGGCTTGGCCTGCCGCAGCGGCCCTTTTGATACGCCGCATCGGCTTTCATCAATGTTCTTATCGATTCATCCAGGAGGCAATCATGGCAAATCGTCGTCAATTTCTGGGCTTGGCAGCGGGCGTTGCGCCGCTGGCCTATTTCCTTTGGGTCCGCGGGGCCGGCGCCGAGGCGGTCGCGGGCAAAGCGGCCGGGGCTATGGCCCAGTCCGGTACCGCGGCGGCGGGCGGGCAGGACGATGCCTTCCATCTGAGCGACGAAGAATGGCGCCGCAGGCTCTCCCCCGCGCAGTACCGCATCCTTCGGGAGCAGGGTACCGAACCGGCCTACAGCAGCCCGCTCAATAACGAGCATCGCGCCGGCATCTTCGCCTGCGCGGGTTGTGCTTTGCCGCTGTTCTCTTCGAAGACCAAGTTCGAAAGCCACACCGGTTGGCCCAGCTTCTGGAAGCCTTTGGACAATGCCGTGGAAACGAGGGCCGACAATTCCTTCGGCATGATGCGCACCGAAGTCCGCTGCAGGCGTTGCGAAGGCCACCTCGGGCATGTCTTCGACGACGGCCCCAGGCCCACTGGCCTGCGCTATTGCATGGATGGTCTGGCACTGCAGTTCAAGCCGGATCAGGCCTGATGGGCTGTATGGCGCACCAGATCGCTACGCGGCTGGCAGATGAAAGCGGAACGTGGTTCCGCTTTCCGTTTCCACATATTCGATGTCGCCCCGATTCAGTTGCAGCAGGCGGCGCACCACAATCAAGCCAAGCCCTCCGGCCTCGCTGCCCACGCGGCGCAGCGCCGGTGCGTATACGAATAGCGCGCCGCGCTGCTCCGCCGGAATTCCGGGGCCGTTGTCGCGGATCTCGGCTGCGACTTCGCCATGCGAGGCGGCGAGGATTATCTGGATGCGCGTGCCGTGCGGGGTATGGCGTATGGCATTGTCCAGCAGATTGGTAAGCACCCGCTCGACCATGCCGACATCGGCAAGTATGGCGGGCAACGGCTGCGCAATATCCACGGCAATCGTTTGTTCGCGCGCCTGGGCCGCCAGCTCGCATTTCTGGATCACGTCCTGAAGCAGATCGGGTAGGGCGAAGGCTTCGGGCTCGGCCTTGACCAAGCCCGATTCCAGGCGGGCCAGCTCGAACAGTTCCTGCGCCAGGTGGCGCACCTTCTCGCTTTGGGACAAGGCAATGTCCAGGTATTTGCGCCGCTCATCCGAGTCAAGCGTGTCGTTCTTCAGGCGCAGCGTTTCCAGATAGCCGTGCAGGGAAGTCAGTGGCGTGCGCAGGTCGTGCGAGATATTCGCAATAAGATCCCGCCTCTGCTGATCCAGGCTGGACAGCTCGCGCCACTGTTCGCCGATGCGCCGGCCCATCTGGGCAAAGGCCTCCCGCAGTATGGAAATGTCGTCGCTTGCAAGGTTGTGGGCGCCGCCGGCGGCAAGCGCCGCGGCCTGCTCGCCCTGGGCGTCGAAATTCCGCACGGATTGAGTAAGCGCTTTCAGCGGACGGGTAATCAGGCGAAAGGCGATCAAGCCCATGGCCAGCGCCAGCAGCGCAACGAGGCCAAGCATCAACAGGGACAGCTGCAGCACGCGGTCCGTAGACCGCGCCTGGGCGGCGGCATCGTGCGCCTGGCCCTGTAGCACCACGTACACATACCCCGCGCGCCTGCCGTCCACTTTTACCGGCGCCACACTGAATACCTTGCGCCCCGTGGCGCTGCGTGGATCGTCTCCCAGTAAGGGCAGATGGTCGCCGGCCAGGAAGCGGCCAATGGGCGCAAGGTCGACCTGCTTGCGCTTGATGTCTCCTTTCGGCGCGGCATCGCCCACAACGCGGCCCTGGTTGTCCAGCAGGTACAGCTCGACCGAAGGGTTCACGGCCATGAGCTGGTCGAACAGCGTTCGCACCGCATCCGGGCGCCAGCCGCTGGCGTCCATAAGCTGGGTAGTGCCCGCAATATGCTCGGCCAACCCGAAGGATACCCGCTGAACCACCTCTTGTTCGTGGCGGGTGCTGGCGTTGATCTGCAGCCAGGCGGACACCGCGCTGCAGGCCAGCAACAGCACCACGAATACGGCGGACAGGCTTTGCGTGACGGTCAGGCGTTTCATGATTGGTCTTATTGAACCTTTATGGCGGCGGACTATTGTTGGCGGCCTTTAGCCGCCCGGCGCGGCGAACTTGTAGCCATGGCCCCAGGCGGTAAGAATGCGCTGCGGGGATGAGGGGTCGATTTCTATCTTGGTGCGCAGCCGGTTGATGTGCGTGTTCACCGTATGTTCGTAGCCATCGTGCTGATAGCCCCATACTTCGTTCAGCAATTCCAGACGCGAGAAAACCCGGTTCGGGTGGCGCGCGAAAAAATAAAGCAGGTCGAATTCCCTGGGAGTGAGCTCCAGCGGCTTGCCATCCAGCGTCACGCTGCGCGAAACGGGGTCGATGGTCAGGCCGTCGGCAATCAGCGCGCCCGCTTCCGCCCGGGCGTTGCGCGCCAGCGCTTCGGTGCGGCGCAGCAGCGCCTTCACCCGCGCCACCAGCTCCAGCACCGAGAAAGGCTTGGCCAGATAGTCGTCCGCCCCAAGCTCCAGACCAAGAATGCGATGCACCTCGCTGGACCGGGCGCTGGTGATGATGATGGGCACATAGCGATCCATGGTTCGGGCCCGCTTGCAGATTTCCAGCCCGTCCACGCCCGGCAGCATCAGATCGAGCACAATGGCGTCCCAATGCCCCTGCTCGAGCAGCCGCGCGCCTTCGTCGCCGTCCGCCGCATGGGTGATGGCATAGCCTTCGTCGCGCAAATGCAATTGCAGCAGATCCGCAATATGTTCGTCGTCCTCGACGATCAAAATCCGCCTGGCGCTGTTCATGAAGAGTCCCTTTGTCGATGACCCCTATTGTCGCGGATTATCCAGTCCGCAGTTATCACAATTTTTTTAATTTTACGTGAGGACTTGGACAAGGCTTTGGGAAGACAATAGCTGCAATGAGTGGAGTTTTCCGAGGAAGGCGGTTCGAGCGGCATCAATTTTCCTATTGATACTCGCCGTCTTCAGAAAGACACATTCAGAACGGAGGCTGGCACACTCAATGAGGAGGGTGTTGGTGTTTACGGCCCGATTTTGGCCATAAGGCGTAAAAATGAAGACCAGGAGATCAACCATGAAGAAAATTTCCATAGCGTTGCTGTCGGTGTGTTTGGGCATGGGCACCGCTGCCGCGTTTGCGGACGACGGAATGCCAAACAACGCCATGAGCAAGCAAGGCGCCATGAGCCAGGGCGGAGCCATGGAAAAGGGGCAGGCCATGACAAAGAGCGGCGCCATGAAAAAGGACGATGCAATGAGCAAGGGCACCATGAAAATGGACAACGCCATGAGCAAAGGCAATTCCATGGATAAGCATCAGTCGATGAAGAACGACGCCATGAAAAAGGGTGATGCCATGGAAAAAATGAGCATGGATAACAAGGGCGGCAAGTAAGCACAGCAAGGAGAATACCGAAATGCGGCGTTCCAACCCCACAATAATCGCGGCGGCATCGCCGCGAACCGCAAGGTTTGGCACCTGGCTTGCGGGCGCCGCGCTTGTCGTCGGCGGCCTGCTCGTCGTGGTCGGCCAGTCGGCCCATGCCCGGGAGCAGGCCTATGCCATTCCCGCTCCGGCGCTGGACGAGCCCGCCCACGCTTCATCCGCCACGGAAACCGCCGTATTCGCCGGCGGCTGCTTCTGGGGCGTGCAGGGCGTGTTCCAGCATGTGAAGGGCGTCAAGCAGGCGGTGTCCGGCTATGCCGGCGGCGCTGCCGGCACCGCCCATTATGAAATGGTCGGCACCGGTACGACCGGCCACGCGGAATCCGTCCAGATAAGCTACGACCCTGCCGTCGTCAGCTATGGCCAGCTACTGCAAATATACTTTTCGGTCGCCCACGACCCCACCCAATTGAACCGCCAGGGGCCGGATACCGGCACACAGTACCGATCCACAATCTTCACCGAAAACGCGCAACAGCAAAAGATAGCCGCCGCCTACATCGCCCAGTTGAACAAATCCGGCGTCTATCCCGCCCCGCTGGCAACGACGATAGAGCCGCTAAAGGGTTTTTACCCCGCCGAAGGCTATCACCAGAACTACCTCACGCTGCACCCCGACAGTATGTATATCGTGATCAACGACCTTCCCAAGGTTCGGAATTTGCAAAAGATGTTCGCCAGCCGCTATATGGTGGAGCCTGTGCTGGTGCATTGAGTTTAGGGTTGCCGCCAGTTTGCGGCGGGTGCCCTGCGCCGCGGTTCCAGAGGGCGATGTCTCGCCCGCATGGCTGGCAAGCCGCGTATCGGCCGTCAGCTTCCGCGCTTGCGGGGCGGGTGGTAGATGACCAGCATTTCAAGCGGATCCGCGCCGGTGTTGCGAAACGAATGCGGTTGGCCGGCCGCGATAGGGCTGACCGAGCCCGCGCGGACTTCCTTGACTTCGTCTTCCACGGTTACCTCGCCATTACCCGAAAGCACATAGAACACATGCGCCCACGGTTCGACGTGCGTGGGCGAAGCGCCGCCCGCGCCGACCGTCGTCAATTCGATGCTGTATGCATTATTGGTAAATTCCGGCGGCACAACGGTCTTGTAGCCCGCTTTCCGGATGAATATGCCCGTCAGCGGAGTCCAGTCGATATCGTCAACATGCCAGGTTATGCCGCGGCCTGCCGCCTGTTTCGGCAAGGCGCTGTTTTCGGGGTTGTGTTCCGTAGTGGGGTCCATGTCTCGATCCTTCAATGTCGTTGATGTAGTTCCATGCGATTGAGCCAGAATATGCGGAATTCCTTGGCCAACCGGGATGACGCGCCGCTGAAATGACGGCTGCATGTTGCCGGGGTAGGCAGCTATTCAGGTCGCGCTAGGTGTAATCACTTTATCGGCTATAAAATCCATAATCAATATCGATTAATAGAATCAATATAAATGGATAACCCTGATTATGTAACGCGCGAAGAAGCCATCCGGGCACTGCAGATCAAGCCTGCAACGCTTTACTCCTACGTCAGCCGAGGCCTGCTGCGGCGAATCAAGGACCGAGACCAGCGCCGCAGCATGTATCTGCAAGAAGACATCGACAGGCTCAAGGCCCGGCGCCCCGGCCAGCCGGTAAAAGCCGATGCCGCCGCCAAAGCCCTTAGGTGGGGCGAGCCGGTAGCCAGCACAAGCATCACCCGCCTTGACTCCTCCGGCCCGTATTACCGCAATCGCCAAGCCATCGAGCTGGCGCGTTCGGGCGCCACGTTCGAAGCCGTGGCCCACCTTTTGTTTACCGGCTTATGGCAGCCCGTGTTGGGAGCCTGGCCCCAGGTTGAAACCCCGGCCGACACCCTGAAAACGTTGAATTCGGGGGGTAAAGCCATTGAGGCCGTCGATTTCAGCAAAGTCGCTGCCAGAGCCGTCTTGTCGCTGGGCATGCAGGGCCGCGGCGCCAAAGAGCTAGCCGGAGAGGGGGCAGAGCCTGAACGCCTCATCATCCAGACCCTGGCAGGATGCCTGGGTTATTTGTCGTCACCCGGCCGTTTCGTTGCTCGCCGGGAAGGCGAATCCATTGCCGCCCAGGTTCTCAGGGCCGCCGCATGCAGGCCCTCGGACGAAGCCGCAGCCGCCGTCAATGAAATACTTATCGTGCTTGCCGATCATGAACTGGCCAGTGCCACGTTTGCCGCGCGCATAGCCGCCTCCACCCACAGCGACCTGTATTGCTGCGTCGGCACCGCCTTGTGCGCGCACGCCGGGTCCGCCACCGTCGCCGCCACCTTCGCGGTCGATGAACATGTGTTCAATCCACTTTCAAAGCGCAACTGGAACCAAATGCACGCCCTGGTCAAGCAGCGCGGCACGACCTTGTTCGGCTTCAACCACCCCCTGTACCCAAACGGCGATCCCCGCGCCGACTACTTGCTGGAACTGGTTTCAAGGCTGAAGCCGGCCGACCCCAAGGTGTCTGCGGTGCTTCGGTTTCTAGAGCAGGCTCGGACAGAGAGCGCTGTGCTGCCAGGCATTGCCGTGGCCCTGGCCGTGTTTGCCCGGGCGCTGGGCATGCCTTCGGGTGCGGCATCCGCGCTATGGATAATCAGCCGGTCCGCCGGCTGGATCGCGCATGCCTTGGAGCAGCGAACCCAAGGGTATATGCTGCGCCCGCGTGCCCGTTTCGTAGGTGGAGACACCACCGCCATGTATCGTTCCGCGTAGCTGCCATAATTCATCAACGCGCATTTCAGATAGCATGGTACTGCCGCCGGTAGTGGCGCGAGTCAACATCAAAGGGATTCCATGAAGCTTGATCTAGCCAATTATGCCGCCACCATGGCCCGCTACAACCGCTGGATGAACACCAAGCTTTACGCTGTCGTCGAGCCGCTTGACGATGCGCAGCGCAAGGCGGACTGCGGCCTGTTCTTCGGTTCCATACACCGTACCTTGAATCACCTGCTGCTATGCGACCAAATGTGGCTGGCCCGATTCACTGGCGTGCCCGTCGCCGCGGTCAACCTTGATGACGAACTGTTCGCCGACTTCGAAGGCCTGAAAAAGGCGCGAGAAATCACCGACGGCGACATAGAGCATTGGGCGGAAGGGCTGGCCTCGTCGCCTCCACCCGACCGGCTGCATTACATAAGCGTGTCCCAGAATGCCGCCCGGAACGTGGATTTCGCCCAGACCATCATCCACTTCTTCAACCATCAAACCCATCATCGAGGCCAGATAACGGCGGCCTTGTCGCAGCAAGGCGTGGATTTTGGCGTGACCGACCTTATTTTCATGCCGGGCGTGGGGCTTGCGGGTTAAGCCCAGCGCGTGGGCTGCAATTATCACTTGAGCCGGTTTTACCAGATCGATATGTTTGTTTGGCACAGCGCCGCCATCGGGACGCTATCCCGCGCGGAACCACTGAGCTAGTTTTTGGTTGGTGTCGTTGTCGTAGCGGATGTGATCCAGATGGATGGAAAAGTGATCCATTCCGGGCAGTTCCATGGCCTCGACTTGGACTCCCGCGCTTGAGAGCGCTTCGACGAACAAGGGAGATTGAGTCTTGACGACGGAATAGTCGTTTCCACCCCAAGTCACAAAAAAGGGCACCTCATTCCCGGATATGCAGCAAATCGGCGACGCGTCGATTGCGTGCTCTTCCTTTTCAAGATAAGCGTCTATTGCAGCGCGGGTGTTTCCCTGATTGCCAACGTGGTCCGCACGCAAGTCGTAAATGCCCGAATATGTGCAACAACCCTTGAAATGTGCCGTCTCAAGGCCATATTGGGCATGCAGGTCGCGCCGGAGAACCGCCAATGCCGCCAAGTTCGCTCCCGCCGAATGCCCGCCTAGAAGCAAGCGGGAAGGATCGCCTCCAAAAATCGAAATATTTTGTCTAGTCCAGGCAATGGCTGTCAGGCAGTCGTTCAGAGCGGCTGGGAATTTCGCCTCCCCGCTCAGCCTATAGTCTATCGCGACGAATATCGCGCCGGCATGGGTAACGGGCACGGCGCCGAAAGACATGAACTCCTTGTAGCCGTGCGACCAGTTCCCCCCGTGGATGCAAATGTATACGGGAGCCGGGCCGTGTGTTTCATTTGGGATGTATATGTCAAGCCGATGAGCCGGGTTCTCGGCATACTTTATATCCAGCACGCAGCGCAGATCCCGGGCGGCTATCTCTGAAAGCCGCAGTGCGACGGATGCATAGGTGTTGGCCGGGGGCGTCAAAGGGGGCTGTTCGGGAAGCGTTCGAAACGTTGCCATGTCTATCTCGCTTATGCTTTATGGGGCGAAGAAAAGGGAGCTAGGGAGTAATCCGCCCGCCGTTGACGTGTAATGTCTGGCCGGTAATGAATCGGGCTGATTCACTGGCCAGGAACAACACAGGGCCGACGACATCTTCGGGAACCGCAATGCGGCCCAGTGGAATCAAATGCAGATGCTTGTCCTGCGTGTCTGTGAACCATTTCCACTCGTCTTCGGTTTCTGCGCTGTAACCCGTTCCGCCCCCCATGAAAGCGGTTAATACCGCTCCAGGCGCCACGGCATTGGCGCGCAGTTTGGGAGCGTATTCCGTGGCAAGCGCCTTGGTTAAGCCGATTAGTCCCGCTTTGGCTGAGCCGTAAGCGCCATACCCTTTAAGAAGATTGACGCCCAAGCCCGAGGATACGGTCACGATGCTGGGGCTTTCGGCTTTGAGCAATAGAGGCAGCGCTTGTTTGCAGCATAGAAATGCGGATCTCAAATTACCGGCCTGCACCCGCTCCCACTCTTCGAATGAGACGTCCCGCAGCGGCTTTGTCGGCACAAGCGTGAATCCAACCATGAAGAACAGATGGTCGATGTGCGGCCAGAATTCAGCCAGTTGATCGAAGGCGGTTTTGACCGACTGTTCGGACGTTGCATCAATGCCGATACAACGCACTTTTGTGGGGAGCGGATGTTTTTCAATTGAAGCCGGTAAATCCATAACGACTACTTCAAGATTGTTCACCAAACACGCTTCAACCACAGCGCGCCCAATACCACCACAGCCGCCTACAATAGCGATTCGAGAACCAGCTTGAGGTGCGAGAAGCGTCAAGTCGGGTGGAGAAAGCGTAGGATTTGTCATTTTTATTCCGTGTGTAAATTATTGGGTAAATAAAGAAAAACGATGAAATCTTCTGGATTCGATCTCGACCGCCATTTGTTCTATCTTCTGGGCAAGGCTCTGTTAGTCAGGAATCGCTCATTCGAGCCGCTGATCGCTAAGCATGGCCTGACCATCAATTTCTGGCGGGTTCTGGTGTCGCTCTATGCCCAGGGCATGCTAAGCACAGTGAAACTGTCGGACATCACATTGATCGACCGCACCACGCTGACCCGCACGCTGGACAAAATGTGCGAACTGAATCTAGTTTCCCGTTCCGAAGATATAAACGACAGAAGAATCAAACTTATCAAGCTGACAGAAGCGGGAGAGAGGCAGCTCGAGGCTGTCATGCATATTGGCCTCCGGCATAATGAATGGGCCAGACGCGGACTTACGGAAGCAGAATACGAAGTGTTAATAGGCACCCTCAAGAAAGTCATTGCCAATCTCGAGAACTCCGACCTCGATTCGAGCCTTTGGAACGATTAAGCCGCTTCGTGCTCGCGATTCACCATATCTTTCACCAGAGCGCGCGCCAGCACCTGACCCTTGTCGGAAGACAGACTCATGGTGGGTCGGCCGGGATTGCTGCGTATGACCTCCTGGACCGCCTCGATAGCCTCCCGGTCTTCTTCGAAGATTGCCCGCACCGATGTAACGAGCTTCTCGGTGAGCGCGGCATCGTCCAAGCTGAATTTGCGCGCAAATGCCCAAAAATACCAAGTCGACTCTTCATCGATGGGTGTGATGGCGTTCAGGTTACGGGCCTCGACGCCGGCTGATCGATCGCCATGCAAAGCCCCGCTTCCCGCCGGGGCGACGCCCACCTCCAGAACAATATTGGCTGGTGGCAGGAAGTGGATTACCTGCCATCTGTCCGCATTGACGTGGCGCCCCAGCTTCTCGAACAACGTCGCTTTCCAAAAAGGCGCCGGCTCGTGATCTGGAATGAAGCGACTTACTATTACCTCCTGTCCCTCACGCACCACGTTGATAGGGTGTTCAACCACATGCTGGCTGCCGAGTGATGTGCGATGGATGTACGTTTCATGGGTCAGATCCAGCAAGTTGTCGCTGATGAGCTGATAGTTTCCCTTGATGAAAGTTGTGCCGCCGCCCGAAGCCCAGTCCGCGTGCTCGTTCGGCGTGAACATTTCCGGAATGTCAGTCGGGTCGGCGTTCTCTGCGTCACCCGTCCAGACCCAGATCCATCCATGTCGCTCGACCACAGGGTACTTACGCACTTTTGCGTCCGAGGGAATTTTTTCCTGCATGGGGCATTCCACACAGGCCCCTTCCGCATTGAAAAGCAGGCCATGGTAGCCGCACCTTACCGCGTCGCCTTCCAGCCACCCTTTGGACAATGGCATTTCTCGGTGACAGCAGCGATCTTCGAGCGCGGTGGGAACACCCTTGGCATCCCTGAACATCACCATCGACTCGCCGCAAATTTTTCGGGCCAGCATTTTGTCCTGTGCCACCTCATGTGGCCAGGCCGAGACATACCAAGCATTTTTGACGAGCTCCATGTTCCCTCCAATGCCTTAGTCAATTGAAAGATCCAATACTCAGCACAATACGTGCAAATGCACATAATAAATATCGGGGTTATCCCGATCATGGGCGCGGAGCTGGATAATGCCTTCATTGAAATATCCGGAGGAGGCGCATTGAGGAAGGCCTCAAGCAGAATCAGTAAGAAATGGCGCAAGAGTTTTTATGGCGCTGTGGCCATGACGGAAGAGATGGTCAACGACAGACCTCGTTGCGTTCAGCCGGGCCGGCAATCTCATCCAGTAAGACCCGAGAAGTCTTGGCCCTGTATCCGCGGACTTTTCCCGGTGTTTGCCAACGTTACGGGTGTTGTAGCCTCCGTGACTTATGGCCTGGAGGCATTCCACCACTGCTCAATGGACTCCGGGCTGCCCTCGAGCCAGGTCGCCTTTGGAGCGACTACATTCCAGGCTTCGCGATGCTTGGATGAAACGGTTGTCAATAGCGGTTTGCCTGCCGCAATAGCCGCCTGGAACACCGGCCAAAGCCCCCCTTGCGCGGCTTCCAGCTTGCCGAACTTGCTTAAGACCACGACGTCGGCTTGCGCTATCTGCGCGAGCAGATTGGCGGCGGCGCTTTCCAGCCCCGTGGCGTCAAGATGGCAGGTGCTGTCGACCGGCGGCGCATCGAGCTGGATGGAAAATTCCCTTCCCGAAACAAGATCACGCACAAACCCCGCGCTGCACATGCCTTTCTCGGTATTGTTCTCGGCAAGAACCCCGACGACTCTTATTCCGGCGTTGCGCCATGCCGCAACGGCGTTCGACAAAAGAGCCTGGGAATCCAGACCTTCACGGTTCGCGATGACGGCGATGGTGTTCGAGTTGGACATGGGTTTCTTCCGATTCTAGGTTAATAGGCCGTGCCAGAGAAGATAAATGGCCAAGACCGTCGCGATGCCAAGATCCGAGACCATGGCCGCGATTTCCGAGCGGGTGGAGGCCTTGTTTCTGACATGCTGGATGCCCGCCAGCCCAAAGAAGATACAGCCCGCCAGAGCCAGGGCCGGCACCCAGGCCGGGAAGTAAAGGCTCGCGATGGCCGGGACTCCCAGCGCAAGATTGCCAAAGCCAATCTCCAGCACAAGCTTGCTTGCCTCGGGGTCATGGATTTCAAAAATTCGTTTCGCGGTAAAACCCGGCCGCAGCATTTGGTGTACCGCTGCAACAGCAAGACGCCACCCCATGCCCCAGAACACGAACCAGGTGCCCAGTGCATCGACCAGTTCCGCCCGGCCTGCGGTGACGTCCAGAATAATTGAAATAACAGGCAGGACTGCCATCAGCAAAACGATCACGACAAGCTGCATGGCAGATTCTCCTATGCGATCAAGCAGATGTGACGATAACTGCCGTGGCGTGGATGCGCAACTGTTTAGCCGGTGTAGGCGCCGACATTGTATTATCTCGGCAAGCCGGCCGAAAAAGGATTTCAATGATCAACCTTCCCACTTTCGACGATGTGGCGGCGGCGTCTGAACGTATTCGGGGCTACGCCCACAAGACTCCCGTGATGACTTCGCGCACGGTCGACGAAGATTTCGGCGCCAGCGTCTTTTTCAAGTGCGAGAACCTGCAGCGGATGGGGGCGTTCAAGTTCCGTGGGGGCTTCAATGCCTTGTCGAGGCTCACTCCCGAACAGCGCAAGGCGGGGGTCGTCGCTTTTTCCTCCGGCAACCATGCGCAGGCCGTCGCGCTGTCGGCCAGACTTCTGGATATTCCCGCCACCATTGTCATGCCGCACGATGCGCCGGCAGGCAAGATGGCTGCCACCAAAGGCTATGGCGGCAATGTGGTGGTTTACGACCGCTATACGCAAGATCGCGAGCAGATCGGCCGGGAGCTGGCGGAGAAACACGGCCTGACGCTGATCCCACCTTACGACCACCCCGACGTGCTCTGCGGCCAGGGCACGGCGGCCAAAGAGCTTTTCGAAGAGCTTGGCCCCCTGGATACCCTTTTCGTGCCATTGGGCGGTGGCGGCCTGCTTTCGGGCTGCGCGTTGGCCACCCGGGCGCTGGCGCCCGACTGTCAGCTATACGGTGTCGAGCCCGAGGCGGGCAATGACGGCCAGCGCTCGTTCCGCACGGGCGCCATCGTACATATCGACACGCCCAAGACCATCGCCGACGGCGCGCAAACACAGCATCTGGGCAACCTGACGTTCCCCATCATCCAGCGGGACGTCAGTGACATCCTGACCGCTTCGGATACCGAACTCATCGATTGCATGGCCTTCATGGCCACCCGCATGAAACTCATTGTCGAGCCGACCGGCTGCCTGGGATTCGCCGCCGCCCGGCGGATGAAGGGCAGGCTGAAGGGAAAACGCATCGGCGTGATCCTGAGCGGCGGAAACGTCGACATGGCGCGTTTTGCCGGGTTGGTCGGCGGCGAGTCACCTTAGCTACTTTCTCGCGGCGACGGAATACGGTATGCTGTTGCCGTTGTCTCTCACCGAGGTCTTCTTCCTCGAAGGCAGCCGTAAGCGTTTACGTCAACCAACGCATTACCAGCGGCACGTGCGCCGGCTGGCGATGTGCGTTGGTGCTGCGTCACTACCCATCTCGCCTGCCCATCGTTTCAGTGCCGCCTTGATGGAACGGTGCATTCAATGTCGAACATTTTGCGGGATTCTTCCCTACGCCGTCTGGTCTGGATGACCCTGGCGCTATTCTTTTCCTATCTGGCCGTAGCCATGTCCATGCCCGCCGTGGCCGTGCATGTTTCGCGCACCCTGGGCATGGACAACGTCGCCTCCGGCCTGGCCGTGGGCATCGCCTTCCTATCTACCATTCTCAGCCGCGGCTGGGCTGGGCGCCTCGCGGATGTGCACGGCGGCAAAGTCAGCATGTTGGCGGGCTTGGCCGTGTACACACTGGCTGCGCTACTTTGCCTGGCATCGTCCTTGCCATCACTGGGTACGGGCACGGTATCGTACGTCATCCTGCTTGCTGGTCGCTTGCTGCTGGGGCTGGGCGAAAGCCTTACCTTGGTCGGCGTGCTTGCTTGGTGCATGGCCATGATGGGGCCGGCACGCTCCGGACTGGTAATGGCGCTTGCCGGCATGGGCATGTACGGCGCGTTTGCCGTAGGCGGCCCGCTGGGGCTGTGGCTACTGCAGCATACCGGCTTCATCGGCCTCATGGTAATTTGCGCTGCCTTGCCGCTGCTCGGCGCGTTGATGTCGTGGTGGGTGGCACCCGTCGTGCCCGCGCAGGCTGGCCAGCGCCCGCCGTTCGCGCAGGTCATCGGGCTGATCTGGAAGCCCGGCACCGTGGTCGGCCTGCAAGGCATAGGCTTCGCCGCACTGGGCGCTTTCCTTCCCCTGTATTTTCTTGCCAAAGGATGGCATGGCGCAGGCTACGGCCTGACGTGCTTCGGCGTTGGCTTCGTGGCGATGCGGCTGGTATGCGGCACTTTGCCAGATCGGATCGGCGGAATTCCCGTGGCGCTGGGTTCGCTATTGGTGGAGGCCCTTGGCCAGGCCCTTCTGTGGCTCGCGCCCAATTCAACCGTGGCTCTGGCCGGAGCGCTATTGACAGGAATGGGTTGCTCCATGGTGTTTCCCGCCATGGGGCTGGAAGCGGTCAAGCGAGTACCCGCCCATCTGCGCGGAACCGCCATCGGCGGCTTCGCCGCGTTCCAGGATCTGACCTATGGGGCAACTGGGCCCGTGGCAGGCTGGATCGCGGATCATTTTGGGCATGCGCAGGTGTTTTTTATTGGGGCTGCTGCGGCAGGGCTGGGAGTGTTCATGACGCTACGGTTGCGGAAGATGTAGCGGGGTGGCCAGCATCTTGCGATTTACTTCGTAGCTTGTGCTGCGGCCGCCTGCTGTCGATTTATGAAGCACCCCTTGTTGGAGCAACTCTGTGATGTCGCGTAGGGCAGTGTCATTGGAACACTTGGCGAGGGCTGCCCATTTACTAGTGGTCAGCTTTCCTTCATACCCATCCAACAGTCGATTCAGCACTTTGATCTGCCGTTCGTTCATCGGAATGGTCGAGGCTTGTTGCCAGAACTTCGCCTTGGACAGCACCTGATCCAGCGCACCGTGGGCCTGTTCCACAGCTTTTAACAAGGTTGCCAAGAACCATTGCAGCCACCTTGTCACGTCCATGTCGCCTTTTTGTGTACGCTCAAGAACGTCATAATAGGCGTTCCGCTCTCGCTGAATTTGCGCGGAGAGACTATAGAACCGTTGTGTGCTTCCATCCGCTCGTGCCAGGAGTAGATCGCCGATGGCGCGGGCAATCCGGCCGTTGCCGTCATCAAAAGGATGCAGCGTGACGAACCATAAGTGTCCCAGGCCGGCACGTAGTAGATGGGGATCGTTGGCCCGTGCGTCATTCAACCAGGCCAGGAAAACATTTGTCTCCGCGGGCAGCCGATCAGCCGGAGGAGCTTCGAAGTGAACCTTCTCACGGCCAATCGAGCCAGAAACCACCTGCATTGGGCCCATGGAGTCATCGCGCCAACGGCCAACGTGAATGCGGCTCAGCCCCGAGTAGCCGGTCGGAAATAGTGCGGCATGCCAGCCAAGCAGACGCTCAATGGTCAGTGGAGCAGCCGCATTATTGGTCGCGTCCAATACCATGTCCACGACACCGTCTACGTGGCGATCTGCGGGGGCTAGGGCGCCGATGTCCACACCCAGACGCCGAGCGACTGAGGATCGAACAGAGGCTGCCTGCAGCGTTTCGCCTTCGATGGCGCTGGTTTGGATGACATCTTCCGTTAACGCGAAGAGGCAGGCCTCATCGCGCAGGGCCATACCTATATCCGCCAGGCGGCCAAGGAGCATCCCTTGGGTACGGCTGACCGATGCCAAGGGCTCCGCCAAGGCAGAGAGATCGTATTTCCAGCCAGGCCAATGCGGCGATTGCCAGATATATTCACCGTAATTCATGCGGTGATTGTGATGGGTTTTTGCCTTGCTGTCAATTATTGCTGCGGTTGATGGTTAGTTGTTCGGATCGGCCAGGCAAGGGGTGACGTTGTCCTGGGCCGCTCTGAAACGACGTTCTGAGAGGAGCGGGACACCCTTCATGCTGGCGCCGGGGGTTATCCAGTGCAGCTTGCAGTCAGGCAAGTTACTATTTCTCCCAATAAGGTAAGTCAGAATAGGTTAGGAAATGGATCAAGTCATACAAAGGTTGCGCCAGTTTCGCGACAATCGCGACTGGAAACAGTTTCATAACCCCAAAGATTTGGCGGTGGCTCTAAGCATTGAAGCCGGTGAATTGCTGGAAGCTTTTCTCTGGAAGGCGCCGGAAGCTGCCGACACTGAAAAAGTAAAAGAAGAACCGGCGGATGTCCTGGCTTATGCTTTGTTGCTATCGGATGCTTATGGCTTTGATGTGCAAAAAATCGTCCTGGAAAAAATCGAGCGTAACGAAGCAAAATACCCAATAGACAAAGCCAAGGGTAGTGCCAAGAAATACACCGAACTATGAGCACGCCGCATCTTGTCGAAGTGAACCAATACGGGTTTTCGCCTGACACCTTGGACGGCATAAAGGCCAACGCCTACGCCAGCAATAATTGGCCGCTGGTTTATATACTCAGTGACGGCGCCACCCGCCATGCCTATGTTGGCGAAACCACCGATACGCTTACTCGGTTGGGCACACATCTAAAGCACCCGCACAAAAAGAAGCTGACCACGGTGCACCTGATAAGCAGTGAGAGGTTCAACAAGTCAGCGACGCTGGATATCGAATCGGGGCTTATTAAATACATGGCTGCCGACGGCCGTTTCAATCTGTTGAATGGCAACTTGGGTCTGGTCGATCACAATTATTATCAGAAAGACGAACTGTACTCGCAGATTTTTCGTGAAACCTGGGACAAACTGCGGGCGCAAGGCGTTGCGGAACATTCGCTCGAAGTCATCGATAATTCCGATGTATTCAAATATTCGCCTTACAAATCCTTGTCATTCGACCAGCGGCAAGGCTTGATGGAAATCATGCGTGCATTGCTGGATCCTGGCTTGAAGAACATTGTGGTTGAAGGCGGTGCGGGAACCGGAAAATCGGTTCTGGCCATCTTCCTTTTCAAGCTGCTTCATTCCGACGATACTGACCTGAGCTTGCAAGAATTTTCCGAAGAGGAAAGTGAGCTGCGTGAGCTGTTGGCGCAACTTAAACAACGCTACGTAAAGCCTCGTATGGCACTGGTCGTGCCGATGACATCATTTAGAGCCACACTGAAAGGTGCTTTTAGAAACGTGGCTGGCCTGCGAGCGGATATGGTTATCAGCCCTTCGGAGCTGGCGCGCAGTCGTTACGACATTGTGCTGGTTGACGAGTCACATAGACTGCGTAAGCGTGTCAATTTGGGTGCGTATTACGGAGCCTTTGATAAGGCATGTAAGGCGCTTGGGCTCGACAAATTCACCTGCAGCGAGGTCGATTGGGTAAAGCAGCAGTCGGATAAGGCGGTGTTCTTCTATGACTCGAACCAGTCCATCAAGCCTTCCGACGCCAATGCCGCCGATTTTCAGGCAATCATGTCATCGCCTGGCTCCAGGGTAATGGCGCTGGTTTCCCAGTTTCGCGTCCGGGGAGGGCAGCATTATGTGCAATTCATCGACGACCTTCTGAACACACGCTTGGCAGCGAATAACGTGTTCAGATCGAGAAAGTACGAATTCCTGCTGTTCGACGATATATCGGAACTGGTTGCGGAAATTCGCGAGAAGAATCAACACTACGGCCTATCGCGCCTAGTCGCTGGTTATGCATGGCAGTGGCGCTCGAAAAAAGATTCGAGCCTGCATGACATTGAAATCGACAATGTTCAGTTGCGCTGGAATAGCATCGACACTGGCTGGGTCAATTCGCCAAACGCTGAATGCGAAGTCGGCTGCATCCATACCACCCAAGGCTATGACCTTAACTACACAGGCCTTATTTTCGGTAAAGAAATCCGCTATGACAAAGCGCTCGGCCAAATTTTCATCGATGAGGACAGCTATTTTGACCGCAATGGTAAGCAAACCGTCAAGAACCCAGCGGAGTTGAAGCAGTACATACTCAATATCTACAAAACCATCATGTTGCGCGGCATAAGGGGCACTTTTGTTTATGCATGCGACGAGGATCTTCGCGATTATCTGAAGCAACACATACCCATGCGCCAATCGGTTGTCGACAAGCTCATCAAGCCAGTTGCAAAGCTAGTGCCCTACGTCAATGCCGTTCCTGTTTACGACTTGCAGGCAGCCGCGGGTGGTTTCAGCGAGCTCCAGCAGGTTGTGCATGAAAACTGGGTCGCGGTGCCACAAGGAGTAGTGGCAGGTAAAAACCTTTTCGCCTGCCGGGTGGTGGGTGA
>CALMPB010000179.1 GCA_937871985.1 uncultured Burkholderiaceae bacterium | reverse complement strand
TCTTTTTTGCAGACCGGAACCAGACTGTAGTGACCACCTACCTCACCCGACCCTCAGGCTACCTTAGCTTCCGCGCTGTCATCCGGAATATGTTGGCCGAACCACCCAGCAAAAATGGTGAGCTTGTCCCGGCGCACCGGATCAGAATCTTCAGCAAGCTTCAACATCACGTCGCGCAGGGATTTTGCCCAAAGCAGTTCGTCCTCAAGCCCTCGGCCGAATGCGCCGTGTTTGTATCGTGAGGCGAGGCACTGAAATACCTGATATTCTACCTGCGCTGGTTGTTGCAGTACATCCGCAAGGAATTTGGCAGGGTCGATTTCTTTGAGAACTGGCGCTTCGATCAAGTCCGATCCTTCTCCGCCATGCCCCACAAGGCGTCGGCAAAAAAGGTCTGGATCTTCGCTTAGTTCGTCCATCAAACGCGCTGCGAGTGCAGGTAACCGCTCGACCCCCGCTAACTGCCGCTGCTCACCGAGGTAACCGTAGATTTGTCGCAATTGGTCCGATCCAGCATCGGTAAAGCCGAGGCCGCCCCACGAACCGTGCCTGATGTCTTCCATAAACGAATTTGCGCTAAGGGGTGGCAGTTCACCCCGTTCGCGCAAGGCGACGATATAGGCCTTTGCGCTTTCGAGGACGCTGTCGCGGTCACCTTCGAGAAGATTGACATCGGTCATCATCAGCATAATGCCGAAGATGTGTAGGATTTCGCCTGGATCGTGATATTGAAAATTGGCCAGCTCACGTTGCAGTGTTCCGACGGCTTCCATGACAGCGCCGTCATCTCGTTCGAACCGATGCCATATCGTGCGCCAAGATGGCTCATCCGCCGGCTCCAAGAACCAGGCACTAGCATCCAGATCGCGCTTGATTAGCGACTCGTCGATGGCGCCATTGACCAGCAGCTCGATCAGAAGCTCGTCTGACAAAGTCGTGTCGCTCAAGTCGATTCCTTTGTAGCGATCAAAGGAAGACTTTATCGGGGCATCATTGTCGCGGTCCATCATAGCTGCGATCCAATGATCATTGCGACCTCTGATCTTCCCGGCATCCAACCGTCCAAGCTTGATCTCGAACGAGAGCGCGAAGAGCAGGTGCAGGATATGCAGCATTGCTCTGGTGTGCTTTCGGTGGCGGGGCTCAATAGCCTGATAGAGCCGTTCGAAGTCCCAAAGCGTCTGCTTGAGAACCCGTAAGTTATTGACCTCACCTTGTTCGTAAAGTTCGACGATATGGTTCTCGACGGATCTTAGGTGATCACGCGCCTCAGCGTGAGCCACGTCGGCAAGAAATGCAGCGAGGGCGCCCCGCACCGCAGATTTGGCTTCCAAGGTCTGCCCGACGAGCTTTTCGCGCTTGCGGCGATAGCCGTCGGAGTTCTCCAGTTCTGCTTCGTTGGCAACTAGGACAACCCGGCATCCTGAGTGCTCCACGAATTGATTGATGTAACCGAAAATGGCGTCAGACGACATCGCCGATCGCTCGATGTCGTCGAAGACGTAGATCGCGCCGGTGGTCCTGCGTTCGAAATCTTGTATTGTTATCGGGTTCTCAATCCCACCGAATTTCAGGCCTGCGTTCAGTGCCCGTCCAACAACCTTCGCAGCCTTCGACCCCAGAATCGGATGGGTTGCGGCAAAGATGGCCGTGTCAATTCCAGAGGGTGCATCGACGCCGTAGAGGCTGACGTAGATATATGCTTTCTCGTCATCGAAGAGCTGGGCAAGGATTTGACGGATCAGGAACGTCTTGCCGATACCCCATGGTCCGCGGATCATCACCGCGTAGCCTGGCGGACTCGTAAGGCTAAAATAGTAGCGCAGATATTCTCGAATGTGGCGGTTGGGATCAGCCGCTTCAGGCATCGTCACGATCGTACGGGGAATGACGAGTTCAGGATGGATCTGATTCATCGGATGGACATTCCACGCTTGATTATGCGACGAAATATGGGGGATTATAGATCATCCCGCAAGCTCGCGCAGCTATATGGAGGATCGCCGACCTTTCATCCGCTATTGCAGCCTTTCCTGCGTTACGGCTGTTGCGACCTGAACAACTGCTATTGTCTGGAGCTGACGTTCGCGCTGGCTAATCTCAACGTGCGGATCTAGTCGGCAGCCGACGCCGCTTGAGGGCAGCTATCCTCGAAACCTGACTCTAAACCGGACGGTAGCCTACCGGCCAGGTTCGGTCACGACGCGGGTCCGTCGGTATTCATTTTCCTACACCTTCCCACATGCGATAAATGATCCGGTTCACCCCGGCGCGGTTGCGTCGGGGCTTTGGCTCCAATCCTTGGGGGTGAACCATGTCCGATCGTTCGAACTCTTCGTATCCCACGTCTGCCGGGCGGGGGTGGATTCCGGCTTCTCGGGATATCGGTTTGCCGGGGGAGTGCTTTCCTCGGCGTGGGCGGGAGGCTGGCAGCGATCCCGGCGTTCGGCGGGATGACGGCTGGGCGGGCGATCTGGAGGCTCTCGGGCCGGATGCTCTCGGGCCAGATGCTCTCAGGGCGCA
>CALMPB010000178.1 GCA_937871985.1 uncultured Burkholderiaceae bacterium | reverse complement strand
CAACGCGCAGGGCATCCTTGGCTATGTCGTGCGCTGGATCGACCAGGGCGTCGGCTGTTCCAAGGTCCCCGACATCAACGATGTCGGGCTGATGGAGGATCGCGCCACGCTGCGCATTTCCTCGCAGCACATCGCCAACTGGCTGCACCACAAGGTCTGCACGCCCGATCAGGTGATGGCGACGATGAAGCGCATGGCGGCGATTGTCGACCGCCAGAACGAGGGCGATCCGCTCTACCGGCCGATGGCGCCCGATTTCGACGGCTCGATCGCCTTCCAGGCCGCCTGCGACCTGGTCTTCAAGGGACGCATCCAGCCGAACGGCTACACCGAGCCGGTGCTGCACGCGCGCAGGCTGGAACTGAAGGCCAGGGGCTGAGGCGACGGATCAACCGTCGATACGCGATCTGCCATGCGCCGCCGGAGCGCCGGAAGCGCTTCCGGCTACCAGCTGTAGCGCATCAGTTCGATCTCGTTCGAGGCGACGGCTTCGATCTTTTGGCGAAGCTCCGACCCGATGATCGACTGATAGGGCTCGCGATTGGTGCGCCACTGTCCCTTGGCCCGTGGCAGCACGATTTCCTCGGCGACGCCGATCGATCCCAATATGCTCGCGAGCTCGCCCGAGAGATCCTCATAGGCAATGACGCGATCGACGAGCGGCGCCTCTTCGTCGGCATAGATATGCCAGTTGGTCAGGTCGCTGTCGGGCAATGTCAGCAGATACTGGTTTATGTCGTCCTTCGAGGGGGCTTTCTTCGGCGAGCCCGCGCGCGACGGCATGTGCTGCCTGTCGTGGAAATATTTGCTGATGGCGCGATCAAACGGATTTCGCGCGATCGTGAATTTGAAAAACGAGTCCCATTCCAGGGAAGGGATTCGGGTCCTGAGGTCGGCCGCCGAGATGTTGTGTGGGAAACGATGCTTCCTCTTTTCGCGGTCCCACCCAAGCAGCTTGCCTGCCCATTGCTTGCAAAGCGCATTGCGGTTGTTCTGTTCGGCGCGTCCGCCGAAGCTGCGGCGCAGCTGTTCGTCCGGAGGCGGCAGATAGGTGATGACGTCCTCGGGGCCGCAATACCGCGACAATGCGATTTCGCAGCTCGTGCTGCCGGTCTTGATCGTCTTGAAGAAAATGAATTTTCGATGCCGGCTGAGTATCAACGGTATGCCTCGAATATACGAAGGTTACCTCATATATTGCGATCGCGCGTGTATCCAGTCCATTCTGCGACCCTCCACGACGTTCAGAATTGGCAATTAGTTCAATATTGACGCGCTGATATGGCGGAGGAAGCGGCGCTCGGAAATTTGAACCGCCCGTGAGGGCGCGCCTCGACAGGCCATCCCGGCCGCCATGTTCGTCACTGTCGATAATCCGTAAGCCGACTTTGGTTCTGGCCAGGATGGTCGCGAAGCGCGTGTGGCTGTTTTGGGGGCGGCAGCGACCCCACAGGCTTATGCTTGAGCCAATGCCTATCTGGCGATGCCCATCAGGCTCGGCC
>CALMPB010000177.1 GCA_937871985.1 uncultured Burkholderiaceae bacterium | reverse complement strand
CACATGCCTCGCCATCATGGTGGGCGAAGTGGGGTACTCTGTGATCCTCCTTCAACCTAGCCACAAGTTGCCCATCGCAGGCCGGGCATACACAGCCACAAGCAAGCCCACGCGCGACCTCGCCTATATGGGCCAATGTCCCGTCGGGGCGCTTGCCGTAGACGAGTCGCGCTCGGTCGGTGCCATACGACTTCTGCGCTAGCTCGTGATCCATGCTTGCGACCTGGGAGCGGTTCACCCGATCAAAGGGGTTCAAGTTCCGCCAGAAACTCCGGCATCGCTTCGGCTATACGGTTATAGGCGAGCTCAAATAAGCCAAGCGAGCCGAGCAGCGCATTGGCGATCATGTCGACCGTGCCCTGCGTATCCCTCAACCCGCGCCCGAACTCCGTTAAATACCGTGGTGGGTCGGGCTTGGAATAGAGGCCGGCGACGCCGGACCAATTTGGATGTGCGATCTCACTTAGGCTGTCGTACCCGGCGCGCGCCCCCGGCACCGCCTTGTCCATTCGGTCGATGCAGCTCAGGATTTGCATAGCCTGTGGCCCATCCGACCATTTTCGCGAGCCCACGAGCAGCCGCATCAGCAGATCGTTCAGCTCTTGTGGCGAGTGGGTATGCCGCGCGTCGAGAATCTCCCATAGTTTCCACATCAGGGCGGCGTTTTCTGTAAGAGCACGCGTCAGCAGGGCAGCGACACTCAAATCTGCACGCTCGAGGGCGTCGCATGCATTGCGCGCCAGCTCTTCGCTCCGCCAGATCAGCGCTTCGCGTGCACACAGCAATTGGAATGGCGCTTTGGAACGCACGCCCAAGGCCGCGGCATCGACACACGACGGCAGACACTCGCGCAGCCTAGTCGCAAACTCGCGCGCTTGGACAAGTTCTGCAGAAACCATGTTTGGAGCTACCTTTCAGAGCATTGCTCGGCCGGTTGCGTCAGCGAGCAAAGGGCAGGTCTGTTTTGTATCATCTTCCTTCGAGGTTCATTCCCCACTGCTCATGATCAGACACGATTCAACTCGGCTGGGGCTCTAACCATCGGGGTGCTCAGCTTCCAGCGTGGCTTTGGCCTCCGCCTCGCTTATCCGAACGCACTCACTGATTAGCATGGTCAGGATGTGTTCGAGGCCGGAGTAGTCGTATCCAGGTTCGAGCTTCTTATGGCCAAGAAACTGACGCGCGATCTCTTCCTTGCCTTCGATGACTCCTTGATAGCAGTCGCGCTTTTGGTCGTAGCTTGTCCAGCGCACCACTGGCTCCGGGCCAGCATCAAGGTAGCATTCAATGGCCGCGGCCTTGCCATTGATGTCGGCGCGCTGCTCGCCTGTCGGACCAATCGTACGAAAGTTCTCGAACGCCGACCGATCGGGTAGCTTCACGATCCGCATGTTCTCCAGGCGGTTCAATCGCGCCGATCGTTCCCAGTTGAACACGCCCTCCGCGTCGTTATCGAAGATGACAACGACATTATTCTGGATGCGAATGCTAATCAGGCCCCGCACGAAGTTGTAAAGGCTACCCGTTCCAGAAAATGGATAGTTCTCGCGCATATCGACGAAATCAAAGAAGTCAGTGAGATCTGGCGCAAGCAGCTCGATGGCGTGCTTGATGATCTGAACATCGGATGTGCCCTCCGTGACGATGAGAAGCGGTTCGGCTGGCGGACGGCAGCTTCGAAACTTTCGCTCGGCGCCCAGCCGCCATCTGCAACGTCAGCGAACTGCCACGTGACAGGCAATTCCTGAGCAGTTGGATTGTCGGCAAGGAGACGAATAATCGTGTAGGCGCTGAGCCCGCTGATCTCACCATCGTCCTGAGAGTGCGATTGGAGCCGAGCTTGCGCCTCCGTTCCAGCCACCACATGCTCTGCGAAGAAGCGATCGAAATTCTCGCTCCCAAGGTCTGGCCGGAAGTTCGCCGCGCCGACGTTCGCGGAGGACATCAAGGCCTTCAGGTCGTCAAAGCCGAAGTCGTGATTTGCATAGCCAATTTCGGTCAGCGCCTTGAACTCTGCTCTGCAGTAGTCGTCGGTGTGGCCCAGCAAGAGAAGACGCCGGGCAACTGTTCGCAGGGGCGCAGAATATCCTTGCTTCATCTCCGTGATCAACCGGTAGCTGAAATTGTCCGAGTGCCGAATTAAGGGAAGGTCTGCACTTTCTGGATCATCTGCATCCGCAGCATAAAAATACGGGATATCGGTAAGGTCGCCCGGACGAAACAGGGCGCTATGGTTCTGAAATCTGCCGTTCTTGCCCCAGTCGAGCTGCACGCGACCAAGCGTCAAATAAATCATTGATCCCAAGCTACGGCACTCCTAACATCAGCACGCTGCCACGCCCTCTTTAGAAGATCGCTTTTTTTAATTTTGTCGCTCCCGCCAGAACCAAATGAACACTGCCCACAATCCCGCGGCCGACCGGAGTCTACGCCGCGATCGCCCTAAGCGCTTTGTCCATCGAGAAACTACCCGTTGTCCCGTCTTCGAAGGTCACACCAAAGCATCGAGTCGTGTAACCTGGACCGCGATCGTGAGTTGGATAGAAGGACGCGGGAAGCGATTTCAATACCCAACCGGTCCTGGCGCAGTAGTCCTCATAGATTGCGCGAACGTCAGCCAGATCGTCCTCGTCGAATTGCTGCTTTAGCTCTCGGTCATGTAAAATCCGGGAGAAATGCTCTTTGGCAGCGGTGACGGTTGCAAAGGTTCGCCCCGTTCTGAGAGAGACTGATTTCGCCACAATTACCTCCTCGATAGGCTTGGCTTGTAGGATCAGATACGCGGCGTAATCCGCGCGGCCGTTCGAATATCGGCGATCTGCGTACCGAGGGCCTGCAGGTTTTGACGCATGTCGTTGAACACCGGCTGCTCCGCATCGGGATCACTGATCGTGACGATAGCCGTGAAGGGTACACCTTCGTCGGGCATCGCCTCACCCGCTCGGGTCAGGTAATCGACGAACAAGCGCCAGTTCGAAGATGGGCCGACGCCTTGCGGGAACGTCTTGGCCAGAACCTTGACCGGGCTCCACTTCAGATCGTGCTCGATCAGTTCCGCCTCGACCGCCGGCGCTTCGCGTTTCGTGGGAAGATAAAGCGGCTCAAGCCTTCCTTTCCATCCACCGCCCGCCTGCTCCTGCTGCAGCGTCGCGTTGATGTTTACGCGGACGAACTCCGAACCGAATCGTGCATCAAGCGGTGGCGTTGAGATAAGTGTGATCTTCGCTCGGCCGCGGCATCTTCCGCCTGGACCGACCAGCGAGGCGGGCCATGAAAAACGGAAGTTGATCTGCTGGTCGCGCCGGATGCGCGACGCAAAAACCAGTGTGATCGCATGGTCGCCGGTCTCGAGGATCCGATCAGCAGATGGCGGCATACCAAAACCGACCATGTGCCGCGCAATCGGCGCGAGCGCCGTTGCCTGCAATGGCACCGGCATCTCCGCGTGATGGACAAGCAATCCGATTAGGGTCTCGCGCGAGACCTCTCCTTCGATCGCGTGGTCGAGCACCGCGGCAGTTTTCGCAGCGAGCGGCGAGGCATAGCTCGTGCCGCACCCATCGATAATCGTTCCGTCGGGTAGGATCGAGAACAGCCCGTGCCCGAGAAGCGAATTCTGAGAGCCTGCTCCACCGACGTGAGCGAGATCCGGCTTCACCCCGGCGCGGAGGCCCGGCCCACGCCGACTGAAACGCGTTGGTGCAAAGGGCACACAGCCGTCATGCCCGGGCGGATTGAGAGCGGCCACAGCGACATTGCGGGCGCTTTCCGCAGGCGTGAGCAAGCCGTCATTGCGGGCGTTGACCAGGCTAGCGAGAGCTGCAGTGGGATCTGCGGGCCACTCGGCGCGGAGATCCTGGGGTTGGATATTGCCGGCCGAAATGAAGACCACAGCATTGTTGGCCTCCGCAATCTGATCGAGCCGCGCCGCGTGGGGACTGTATCGGTCCGGTGCGGCCGGCTGAAGGATATTGAGGCTCATGTTGAACACCCGCACTCCGTGGCGGGCGCGGGCATCCGAGACAGCTGACTCCATCTCGTCGAAAAACTGCGGCAGGCCGTCCGGATAGTAGGACGCGAAGGCGCCCGCCTTGCGCTCGTTCGGGAAGACGGCAACGTCGACCAACTCTGTGCCGTCCGGCTCCGGACAGATTTCCACGCCATTGAGTGCGCCACCTACCGCAGCCAGGCCACCGATGAACGTGCCATGAGCGAGATCGACGTCTTCGTCGGCGAGGATGTCCCAACGATCAATCACCCAGTCCGACAGCGCGTCACCGATTCCGCCATCAATGATGCCCATGCGCGGATGAGTGCGTCGGCTGTCACGGACAGGAATGGCGACATCGGTTGGTCGAATACGCTGGGTTGGCGCGAACGGACTGGTAGCCCGAACAACGATGCCAGGCAGCTCGATTCGCCGGACCAGTGGATGGCGGTCAAGGAAGGCGAGAAGCCGTGCATGGCGATCGATGTCGGGATTAAACACAGCCAGTTCGCGGCGACGCTCGCCGACCGGCGTCTCATTCAACCGCAGGACAGGTTGATAGCTCGATTGGTCGAGCCGAACCGAAAGGATCGGCTGCTTGTTCCGATGACCTTGCAGGCGCTCGACCGAGAGTCCGTGTTCGAGGGCATTGAAACCTGCGACAAAACTCTCTGCGAGGCGACGATGACCGGCGTCGAGGCGATCCCACTCGGAGCGCGGCGGGGGGCTATCGAACAGCTCAACCTGATAGCCGCTTCCGGTCATCGGGTTTGAAAGCCAAGCTACGGCCTCCTCAACCGAAAAGCTGCGACGGTCAGCCGGCCCATAAAGTTCGATACGGTCGATCGCACCTGTCTCGCTCTTTCGCGCGGACGGATTTGGCTCATCCTTTTGCTTCTGTTCGTTGAACCGCATCTCGGTGTAGGTTTCGGCCCTTGCAATTTCGGCGGCGACTTGCCGGAGCGCGTCGGGTCTGGCTTCGACGATCATGACGCCGAGATCACCCCCGCCCACGACAGGCGTGCGGTTGTCGCGAAAGAGGCTTGCAACAGGCCGGTGACTTTTAGCCCATGCTTCGCGGCGCAGGATGACCTTCACATAGCCGACGTCTCCTTGCGACTGTGCGCTGAGCACGCCGGAGATCGTGTCGAGCTGGCCCAGCAAGGCGTTTCTATGTGCCACAAATTCGGCATCGCGATGCGCGAAGAAATCTTTTCGCCCGCCGCCACCACCAGCTTCCCGTGCCTCTTCGTAGTTTTCTGGATTGAGGACGATCTGGATCGGGCTAGCCATTCGCTACCTCGCCGTCACTGGACTTGGTTGTTCGGCCGAGTTGGCGGCTCACTGTCGACTTGTCCTTGCCGGCGATTTCGCCAATGTCGGCCATTGAGAAGCCAAGGATCGGATCGTCCCGCATCGCGCGAAACAAGTTGCTTGAATCGTCGAACAGCAGCGCGCGCCGCTCACTCTGAACCCGGGCAGCGTTCAACGTGGCGAACTGGCGCAAGGTGTCGAGCAGTCCCCGTCTGTCTTCCTCTCGAACAGTGGTAGCCTTCTTGTACGTGCGCACCAGAGACTCGATCTCTGCCCCTGTCGATCCCTCCGTGAACCACGCAATCAGCCGCAAATGGATGTCGGGCGCTTTCACAGGCGGCATAAAAAACGCGGCGATCGCCTTTCGCATCTCAAAGTCCGGTTTGGGGATTTCGAGTTGGACCTCGAACCGCCGCCAGACTGCCGTGTCGAGCAGCTTGGGATGATTGGTGATCCCGATCGTGAAACCAACATCCCGGCGTGCATCGAGGTTCTGGAGGAGCGCGTTCACGACTCGCTTTATCTCCCCCACCTCCTGCGGGTCATCGCGAACTTTCGCGATCGCGTCGAACTCGTCCAGCAGGAGGATGCAACGATGGCGGTTCGCGAATGTGAACAGATTGCCGATATTACGGGCTGTGGTTCCCAGGAAAGACGACACGAGGCCGTCCAGCTTCACCAGTACGACTGGCAAATCAAGCTGGTGAGCCATCCACAGCGCCAACCGCGTCTTGCCGGTGCCTGGCGCGCCATAGATGAGGCAGGTCTTCGATGGCCGGATATCGATTTCGGATAAGGCATCGAAATTGGCCCATTCCTCGATGATGGTGCCGATCGCTTGGCTGACTGTCGCATTGAACAGCGGCGCAGCCGGTTGAATGTCCGCCGGGAAGATCACGTCTGCCAGCGGTGCCGCCGTCTCTCGATCGACAGGAACAGGGGTGTTGCGACTCAGCAGCTCGCCAGGAATCTGAGCTTTCGAACGCTCAATGCGGCTCGGCGAAAGTTCCTTCGTTCGATCCGCCGTTGTCAGGATGCTCGTCAGTGCGGCCGCCTGCTTTGAATCCCCGTCCTTAGTCAAGGCGTCACGCAAACGCTCGATTTGCTTGCGCAAGGCCGGCGAAGCATCGGCGATTGCGGCACGGCAAAGCGCTTGCACGATTGTGAAGTGGTCCATCTTCATCCTGTGCGCGTCGTTGCATTAGATCGTGTGTTTGATGCGTTTATATCAAAATATGATGCATTGCAAGGAAGTTCGTTGCGATATGATATCGATTCGATGCGCCGCGAGCGTGACTGAACAGGGTCGGGATTCCGCATCTACGGCTTTACGATTGTGGGCCTGACCTAGCAGTCAAACGTCCCCACGCGCGCCGGCTCTCAGATTTCAAAGGCCAGGCAATCTCGGCACTGAGTCCAACACACAATCCAGCCGTGGTACTGCGTCCGTAGCCGGGTCGCACCACCGCCAATCGCCTACGTGAGCTTGAGCACGGCTATCCGGGCAAGATCGGCTGCCGTTCTGACAAACGAACCGGGTATGAGACGGCCCCCATCTTGCAAGCCGAGCCAGGCATTCCCTCGGTCTTGCGAGGCAATGCGCGATCGACCTACTGCAGCACACCGAGATCATTGGGTTGGCGCGCTTGACCCGCCACCAAAACGATTTCGCCGAGAGTCAGGAATACCAGCATCCCTTGGTCAGCACCCGTTGCAGCTAGATAGTCTCTCAGCTGACCGGCATAATCGCTTCGAATCGCGGGGGAGGGGTTGATATCTGACTTCCAATCAATCACCACCTCGACCTTTCCTGTTTTGACTACGAGCGCATCAGCGCGGCCTGCGAGGAGAAAACCCTCGCCTGGCGCCCAAATCGCCACTTCGGGCACCAGCCAGGGACGAAGCACTGCGACCTCCGGCAAAGCGATCGCCCGCAAGGCACAACCTGCCATTTCCGATGGGTCCGGTCGGGGTTCTTCGTCGGTCTCCGTTACAAGTTGGCCCAGCAGAGCGCGCGCTCGGGCAACCACTGCTTCACCTTCAGTCGCAAGCTCGCCGGTGAGGAACTCCTCCATGAGCTTGTGCAGGACAATTCCACGCAATGCGCCCGCACCCGTGACCTCTACAGTTTGCCCCGGTGTGTCGGTGGCGATGACGGGATCGAGCAGACCATCGGGGCGATCCTGATCATGGTCGCTCGGGCGGCGCCAGACGATCGACGGAGCGCTCTCGTCGACCTTCCGCTGTTCCAAGGCGAAGACACTTGCCGTCTGCTCATTGCGGCTGGTGCTTTCTGGGCGGGCGTCGGCGGCCACGAAGTCCGAAACGTTCAGTTCTGGGAGATCGAGCTGCCGAAGATCGATCGAACTGAACCACGAGCCTTTCGAAGCCTGCGGGATGTGCGGAAGGATCAACAGGTCGCGCGCGCGGGTACATGCGACGTACCAGATTCTCTCGCGCTGATTGGCGTCCTCCTGACTTTCTTCGGCGCGCGCCGCTGCCAGGTCCGGCGGAGACACGCCTCCAAGCATCCAGTGCAAGCTGTTGTCCGACTGCCGGTGCACAAACTGATCCGGCCGATAGAGCTCTGTCGTCGAATTGACGGGGATCACGACGGGCCACTCCAACCCTTTCGCGCTGTGTATGGTTACGACCTCGATGGCATGCTCGGCTGCGTCGATGCGCCCTTCGGGTGCTCTTGCCTTCCGCTCCCAATCGGCTTGGAGGTCACGCACGAACGCGCGCAACCCTGAGACCCCATAGCTTCGCGCGCGTTCGATCAATGCGTCGAGATTCGCGATCGCACGCGCGTTCCGGTTCCGGTGCCGGGCCGCCACGATCACCCGAGCGTTCAGGCGTTCGATAGCCTCCGCCAGGATCAAACTCGGTGTCGAGATCGACACTCGGCGCCTCAGGTGCTGCAACTGCTCCAGGATCGATCTTGCAAGCGGATGCCGCACGAGGGTGGCATCGGTTCTCGCATTGAAGAAGCTGGGCCGCCCTTCGACGGGAGGAAGGGCGGCGGTGATATCGAGAAGCTCTTGTTCGGTCAGCCCGACCAGTGGTCCGCGCATGAACGCGCCGAAAGCGAGCGTGTCGGATGAGTCCGCCAATACGCGGAGCAGTGCCAGCATGTCTTGCGTTTCCTGGCGCCGCATAAGGCTTTGGCCTGCCTGGGAAGAGAGGGAAAGGCCACGCTTCTCCAGCGCGCGCTCATAGCGCCAGAGTTCGGTATGGCCCGGAGAAAGAAGTGCTATGTCCCCAGCGCGAAGGGGAGTGAGGGAGCCATCCGCACGCGGAATCATAACATTGCCGATCAGGCGCTCGCAGATGTCGGCAACCCGCTCCGCCTCTGCCTCCCGGAACATGTCCGCGTAGATGCGTCCCTCGGTCTCCACATGAACCGTGAATCTTGTCACGCACGGCACGGGATAAGAGCGATCTGGTATCGTCGGGGCAAGAGCGACATATCTGGGCTGCGAGCCCTTGCCAAAGACCCCCTCGAAGCACGTGTTCACATGCTTGATGATGGGACTCTGAGATCTGAAGTTCGCAGTGACGTCGATGACGGTGCCGTCATCTTGCGCGCTGACTAGCCGACGAGAGAGTTCATAGGCCTCGATATCGGCGCCGCGAAAGCGATAGATGGCCTGCTTCGGATCGCCGACGAGGAACAGCGATCCCGGCCGCAATCGGCTGTCTTCCCAACGCTCCAGACGATCGTCGTTCGCAGCAATAGAGAACAAAATCTCGTTCTGAATGCGGTCGGTGTCCTGAAATTCGTCAACCAGGATATACCTGTAACGCTGCCCAATGGCGCGGCGTACCTCTTCGTGGTCGCGGACCAATGTACGCACATGGAGGAGCAGGTCATCGAAGTCGAGCACCGCAGCCGCCCGCTTCTGGCGCTCATAGTTATCGAGAAGCAGATCCAGTGACGATGACAGTTCACAGACCAATCTGCTCGCGATGTGACCGATCAGCTCGTTCCAGGCGTCGCTGACGACCTGGTAGCGTTGAAAGGTAAGATCGCTGGCCGTCTCTTCGCGATAGGCACCGAGGACCTCGGCGGCTTCGCCATAGGCCTTGAGTTGAAGCCCTTTGCTGGTGAATAGCCGTGAGTGACCTGCGTCGCAGAGCTTCCAAAGCGTTGCGAAATCCGGTGGCCGCTCAAATGCGTTCTTGTATCGCGCAGCCAGTCGCTGCAGTTCCAGAGCGATTTCTCGCGGCCAACCTTGGTCACCAATACTCGCCTGCCACCTGTCGAAGTCATCGACGGCCTGGAGGAATACGATGTCTGGACGCCCGTCCGCCGGTGGCGCAATCGGGGTCGCGTCGGGGTGTTTCCTGCGGAGCAGGGCGAGCTCTCGCATCAGATCTACAACCTGAAGCGGGATTTGCTCGGCGAGGACGACAATAGGGTCATCGTCGACCGCACGCTCGCCGAGGCGCCGCGAAAACCACGCGGAAAGTTCGCCAAGGAAGAGCCCATCCGCGATCGTAGCATCAACGATACGCGCACCGGGGTCCAATCCGGCCTGAACGCCATGGCTATGAATGATCGCCTGGCAGAAGCCGTGAATGGTCGTTGCTGTA
>CALMPB010000176.1 GCA_937871985.1 uncultured Burkholderiaceae bacterium | reverse complement strand
GCTTCCGCGCGCGGCCTGCGCTTGCGAATCGGTCTGGCCGGTCTGGCTGCTCCCGGCCTCGCTCGTCGAACTCCGGCCACGACGGCCGCCACCGTTTCCCGGCTGGCTGCTCCCGGCCTCGTCCTCGTCCTTGTAGGGACGCATCCAACGGCCAGGCTTGCCGTTGAAGTCGAACACCTCACCTGCCTCGACCATGCGCATGACACGCCGCTCACCGGTCAACTCCGGCCGCTTGACCGGGGTGACGTTCGCGGGGATCTGGCCCCGCTCCAGTGCGATGTACTTGGCCATGGCTTAGAGCACCGTGTAGCCAGACTTGTACTGCTGCTTCGTCTGGATATCCTTGACCAAAAAGGCCGAGAACTGGCCGGCGGTGAGCGGCCCGGTGTCGACGGTGAAACGCACACCGAGGTAGCGCTTGTAATCGCCGGAGGGCAGCTTCACCTTGACCAATTCCTTGCCGGCGGTCATATCGGCCAGGGCCAAGGACGCGGACGTGTAATGCACGGTGGGCGACGTCAGACCTGCGGCCGCGCTGGATTCCAGCGTGATGACCACCGTGGCGGCGCCAGCGGCGGCAGCGGCCTGGTCCACTTGCACAACCAGATAGACGTCCTCGCCAGTCCCGATGTCGACGGTAGCGTTTTTGTTCGCCGGGTTGTGGTCAATGACGTTGGTGGAAATGGCGCTGGCAGTGACCGCCTGGGCGTCCGAAAATTCGTTGGATTTGTCGAGAATCATGGATATCTCCAGTGTCTTGAAGGCGCGCCGCCCGAAGGCGGCACAGTTCCTTAGCTGACCACCGCCTCGGTGTTCAGCAGTTGATCGACCAGGCGGATGGGGATGCCCAGGAAGTTGGTTTCGAACTGGCCGGCCGCCTCGCGGATGGAGAGCGCAGCACTGGACTTGTTGAGCGCCATCTTCTCCAGGGCCGACTTGATGGTCCGGTTCACGTAGAAGCGCGGCTGCACGCCACCGCCGGTCAGCATGGGGAGGCGGTTCTTGGCGTCGATCATCAGCTCGATCAGCTTCTGATTCGCCATGGTGCCAGTGCCGGCCGCCGCGTCGGAGACGTCGATGTTGCAGATCCGGGAGACATAGCGCCAATCCTTGACGACCAGGCCGCAATCCCATTCGAACAGGTCGCCATAGGCGCGGTAGCGGTCGCCGTTCGCGTCGAACGCGTCCAGCTCGCCGAGGTCTTGATGGGTGAGGCCCGCCTTCGAATTCTTCGGGTAGATGCCGAAAACCTTGTTCTTGCCCCAGCCGACCAGATAGATCGACGTGTTGTCGCTACCGCCGCCGCCGGCGCTGATGATGTTCTGCGAGACGTTGCTGCCGCTGATGGCGGAGTACCGCGGCTGCAGACCGTAGAACTGTTCGGGATTGATGGACGTATCGCCATACAGGAACGCCGTGGCGAAGTCCTGGCCCATCTTCTCGATGAAAGCGTTGGCCTCGTCCAGGCGGAAAGCGCCGGGGTCATTGGCCATACGCACTGCCTTCACGTCGGGCTCGCTGCGGGCCGTCAGCATCCCGCATGCGTCGTCCACCTGTGCCGTCGTGGACTTGGACACAGGGGTCCCGCCGTAGAGCTTGCGCCACGTCGTGGACGGGTAGCCGGTGCGGATCGTCGTCCGATTGCCCGTGGCCAAGTTGCCCTCGACCCAGGGTATGTCCTGGACGATTTCGTTGGTTTGCGCCAGCAGTTCGGCCACGTCGGCGGTGTCGCCATTGGGGTCGAGCCGCTTGGCGACGTCGATGATGCTGAGCGATTCGTTACCGATGGTGGGCATCGATATCTCCTGGGTGGTTAAGAGGTCTTCATGCTCGGGAACATCCGAGCGGCTCGTGCGGCGTCAGAGTTGGCCGGGGGGTTTGCGCCGCGATCGCCGCCCGCCGGTATCAGGGTTCCCTCGCCGAGGTGCTTGCCGATGCGGTGGAAAAGCCGCAACGTTTCGCCATCGCCGAGGGCTTTGGAAATCTTCTCCAGCGCCTGCTCGTCCGCACCAAAAGTGCGCACCGCGCGCTTGGCCAATTCAGTGTTGGCGTCGTACTGACCGCCCCATTCCTTCTTCAGGTCCTGCACGTCGCGCTCGCCCTGCTGCTGGCGCGCGGTGTCCGCCTGCTCCTGCTGAGCCGCCTGGTACTGGTTCCACTTCGTGGCGAGTGCCTGGGCCTGGGCCACCGGGATACCGGCCTCGTGCATCCACTTGGCCGCCTCGGTGGCGAACGCCGCGTCCTGGCCCTCGGGCACCGGCAGTTTGTAGGCATCGGCGGATTCCGGCTTGGCTGTCTGGCCTTCCAGATCCTGCAGCGCCTTCACCGCCTCGCCCGCATCCTTAAAACCCTTACCTTCGATGAACGCTTTCAAGCCAGCGTCCTGGATACTTTCGTGCCAAGAGGGCGCAGTAACCTGCGAATCTGCGGGCGGCGTGGCGGCAGCAGAATCCGGCGGGGTTGCCGCAGCTGCGCCACCAGCCGGCGGGGTATCTGCCGCGGCTTCGTTGCGCAGCAGACGGGCAAAGAGAAAACGTTTATTCAGGGCGTGCATGTTCTCGCTCCATCAACTGGAAAATGTCTTGCTCACTGAGCTTGAGGTAGTACGCGAGGCGGTTAAACACCTCGCGGCGGCCCTCCGCCTGCATCGAGGCGTGGGTGTCCACGGTGCGCGTGATCGGCGACACCACCGTGATGGACTCGCGGACACGGCAGAACTTGGCCAGGTCTGCCATGACTCGCTGGCCGGCGTCGGTCAACTGGCCTTTGTCGTCCAGGAATGCGCGCTGGTACGCGGCGCGGCGGCCGAACATCATGCGGAATTTGAAGGGGATGTTCATATGCGGGCGTTCGAGGCATTGACGGCAGCGGCCGTAAGATCCTTTGCGGCGCCAGCTGCGACAGGCGCAGCCTCCAGTAGCTGGGCGGCCTGCTCCTGCTGAGCCGCAGCCGCGTCCATGCCTGCGACTTCTTCCTCGTCCCGCATGTAGCGCTGCGGCACGCTGAACACGTCTCCCAGTCCTCGCACGATGGCTTCCGCGTTCATGGCGCGCGCCGCACTCGGGTCGGCCTGAATGAAGGGGGCAGAAGCCTCGACCCAACGCAGCACATTGGCGCCTTCCTCGGCGCGCATCGCCTGGTTCAGGGGGCTGTCATACTCGATTTCCACCACGCCACCGGCCTCCTGGAGCTCCGGCGGCATTTCCGGCAGCGCCCCAGCGTGCGACAGGATGTCGATTTCCCGCGTGATCAGAGCTCCAAGCATCTCTGACTGCACACGGCCCATGGTGGGGCCGAGCAGCACCCCCTTCTCCTGGGCGCGCTGCAGGACCTCGGTGGCGGTCATCTGATGGTTGTCGACCAGAATCTGGAACAACGTGACATAGAAGCCGAGGTTCACGGCCTCGCGTTTCTGGTTGGCGTAGTCGATGCCCATGGGGACGTTGGCGCCCAGGCCCAGGGGTTTAACCAGTTCGTTGCCGTTCATGCCCATGTAGCCGAAGTTCAGCGCGCCGGCGCGCAGATCAAACGCCTCCAGCGCGCCGTCGTCCGCCAGAATCAAGGGAGGGTCCACCGCCTTCTGTGCCCCCTTGATGTTCGTCTTCTCCATGGCGTTCAGCATCCGCACATCGGGCAAAGAGTCCATGGCAGGCGAGTAGCCATAGGGCGAATCATCGGTCGCGTAGAACCGGCCAATTGCGGCCGGAAAGGTGCGGTAGCCGCTGTGCTCGACGATGTGGTTGCCGGCATCCAGGCATAGCCACACCGATTGGATCGGCATGTTCCGCCTGTCCAGGCGGCTGTCGTCGCGCTCGGTGCGCGGCCGGACCGAGTGCAGGAACTGGTACACAGCCTCGGGCGTGCGCTCCAGGGCCAACTGCATCTGAGGCGTCAGGGAACTGCGCCCGAACTTCTGCGCCGCCTGGCGCAGCGTGAGGCCCCACTTGATATGGCACTTGTCGACCATTCCGAACGCGTCTTCGCTGAACCAGGTGCGGCTCATGCTCAGCGTGCGGTAGCGGATGCCATCCCCAAGCACATCGTCGATCATGATGCCGCCGGCACCAAAGGCGCCGTGGCTGATGTATGACTCGCCAATCTGGGCCGCGAAATTGGCGCGCCACCGGTAGCGGTGGGCAAACAGTGTATTGGTCACCTGCTCCAGGTATTGCCGGACCGGCGGCGAATCCTTCAGGTCTTCAGTCGAAACCGTCAGGCGGTGCCACTTCTGTACTCGTGGCGTGATCAACGAATCCTCAGCCGCAGCGAAGTGGCGCAGCGCCAGCATGGGCGTGGCGTCGAAAATCTTCTCTGTGCGCTTCTGCCCTGGCGTGTTGTTGGTGGCCTCGCCAAACTTGCGATACCGCGGCAAGACCTGATCGATAACCTCGTTCCACTGACCATGAAACGACTCCCGAGCGGCCTCCATCGCGGCCTGGTCGGCCATGATTTCCCGCACCAGCTCGACGTCCTGGTTATCCATCAGGAGCCCAGCAGCGTCTTGGTCGCCACGGATCCAGGCGCGGCCGTGGTGTCGGAGGTCAGGATGGTGCTGGCAGTGCCGCGACGGCGGCGCAGGCGTTCGGCTTCGGACTGGCCGGCCGCAGCAGCGTCAGTGGCGGCCGGCGGCGCTGCGGGCGCGGGAGGATCCGGGATTTTCGGCGTGCTGGGCTTGGAGAACAGGCTCGTCATGGCGGCACCATTTAAGGAATGCCGCCAGTCTGCTCACGCGCGCGCGCAGTGAACTGCGAATTTCAATCCATGATGGCGCGCTTCGGCCTGGAATATCCGGCCGGCCGCTTGATGGTCACCAGTGGCTTGTGCTCCCCGCCTCCCACCAGCAGGTACTGCGCGGCCTCTGCTACGTGGGAAAACATGTTCTTGACCGGCGCGTCGGCGTAGCGCTCCCCGGACACGGCCAGGCGCCGATAGCAGTAGCCGCCGGCCCAGGCCTTGCGCAGGGTTTTGCAGTCGCTGTGCACGAGCAGGCCGGGCTCGCCGTCAATGATCCGCGTCAGCGCGCCATCGACCGCGCCGCAACGCAGGAGCGGGTCATTGGTGGGCGCCGGCACGGCCGGGAGATTCGCCGCGCGCAGGATGAGGAACGGGGTGGTCTCATCCGTCTGCGCGCGGATGTCGCCCGAGGGGTCTCCCCAGAAGCCGCCGATATGGAAGCCCGGGTACCGCTGGGCCAGGTGTAGATGGATTTCCTGGGCGAAAGCCTGTGCGCCCATGTCGCTGGCCACCAGCTCAGACCGGATCCGCCACCCGCCCATCGGCCGGCGCTGACCAAACACCGCGGCGGGCGTGAGGCCGAAGTCCATGCCCACCAGCAGCGGCAAGCGTGGATCCAGCTCGAAGTCGCGGCAGTGCATCGAGTCTTGGTAATCCGGGTGGATCGGCTTGCCGTCGACCACGAAGCCGTACTGGTTGCCCAGGTTGACCTTGATCCAGTCCTCTTTCTTCCCCTGCATGCCCCGCTCGTAGTATCCGGGCGGCAGGTTGCTCAGGTTCTCGGCCTGCGGGTTGACCTGCCACTTGTCGCCCACCTTGATAACGCCGCCCGGCTGCCGCAGGAACACCCAGCCCTCGGGGCGCTCTTCCTCTGCCAGCTTGTAGTACCAGTGGTCGCTGTCCGGAGCGTTGGTGTCGCCAAATAGGCCGAACCAGGTGGGCCGAACGTCCTTCGGGTACCGGCCCACGCGCAGGTCCAGCATGTCCACGATGGCCTTGACCAGCTCCTTGACTTCGTTCAGCCAGGAAAAGGTCAGCTGCAGGCCGCGCAACTTGCGCTCATGTTCCGGCCTGTCCAGGGCGATGAACACAAGTTCCGCCTCTACGCTGGTGCCGTCGTCCAGATCGAAGGACAAGTAGTGCGTGGGTGGCTCCAGGCCGCCGGCCACCCAGCGCCCCAGGTCGCCGAACATCTCCAGCCAGTCCTTCGTCGTGGTGCTCATCAGGTCCGGATAGGTGTTCCGGATCGCCGCGCCGCGGGAGCGCCGCACGCCTTGAGCGTCTGGCTCCTGCTCGCACATGATGTCCATGGCGCGCCAGCAACTGGCGTTCGTCTTGCCACTGCCCAGCGGCCCCATGATCATCGTCCGCGGCGCGCGTGAGGCGATGTACTCAGCCAGCACCGGGCCCTGGGCGGCGTAATCGTAGTGAATCTCGGGTTGCATCAGGCGCCATCCTTGCGGCCGGTCAGGTCACGGCGCACCACGCGCGGCCGCGTGATCGTCAGCTTGTCGTTCAACATGCCCAGGTGACGCATAGCCAGGGCGAGCGCGGCGTCCTTGCTGAACGTCTTGGCCTTCTTGGTCATCCCGATAACCTCGCGGTCTTCTCCCCGGCCGGCAAACTCTTCCAGGCTCTCCAACTGCGCAACCGCGGCGGCGGTGTCGTCGTCCAGCTCATGTGGCGCCTTCAGCTGGCCGTCCTCGCGATAAAGCCGCCTAATGTCGAAGAACGCCAGGCGCGCCAGCTCCTGCAGCACCCTGTCCTGAGTGATCTGCGTGCGGGTCGAGCGCGCCTCCTTCCCCGCCTGGATGGCCTTCGCCACCTTTGCATTGCTCAACAGCCGCGAACCCTGCGATTCAGCCGTCTTTGGGCTGTATCCCGCCCTGATCGCGGCTTGCTTCGCGTTCAGGTCGATCAGGTATTCGGCGGCGAACCGCCGTTGTTTCTCGTTCAGGCTCATTCTTCGAATCCCGGCAGGGAGAGGGTTTCCCCGGTCGCAACGATGCGGCGCGGGCGCTTGTTCAGGAGCTGCAGCAGCGCAGGGACGGATAGGCCGAATGCCTGGGCGACAGCTGGTAGGTGTTCGGTGGGCATGTGGCTGGACTGACGGCTTCGCGGGCGGCGCTCGGCGATGCGACGCATTTCCGCAGGCCGGCGCGGGGCGGCCTCGCGATCACGCCCGGTGCGCTCTTCCCAGAGGGAAAGCAAGATTTCGCCCCGCCAGTGCGCCGGCGACGCGCCGGCCAGGTACTGGCGGACCATCGACTCGCCCACGGCCTGCCCCATGCTGCGGGCAATCTCATGCTGGCCCATGCCGCAACGGCGCAGGTCCAGGATGATTTCGGGCCAGTCGAAGTCCGTCAAGCGCATGCGTCAGGTGCCCCCCCGCCTGCCACCCGAGAGCGACGGCGTTCTGGGCTGCGCGTCCATGGCGCGGGCGCCGTTCAGGCGAAGGCCCACCGAGGATAGGCTGAGCGCAGGGCGCGCCAGGGCGTTGCTGGTACGCGGCTCAGCGACAAAGACCGGGATGTTCAGGTCCAGCGCCTTGGGCTTGGGTCGCGATCGCGCGCGCTGGCGCTTCGGCTTGGGCAGCTCCACGATAGGCTCCGCGCGGCCGTAGTGCTCCAGGCCGGCCTTGATCGTGGATTCCAGCCAGCGGTTGAATGCCTGCCGCGGCGTCTGGCCGGTGCTCATGGAATCGGCGGACTGACAGCGCCATACGCCGCCAATGAGCTTGATGCGGGGTTTATTCATCGAGATCTCCGTGTTCTTCTGCGTCGCGGCGGTAGGCGTTGGCCACGCCCCAAACGGCCAAGCCAAGGCATGCGGCCAGGAATCCCAGCCCGGCCACGACAATCCACCAGCCGTTCATGCTGCGCGCTCCTGTGCGTTGGCCTTGCGCTTGATCCTGGGCTTTGCGCGCGGTGCGCTCCACTCCCCCCTCTCTCGGTCGATGGCCAGATGCAGGATCGCCAGCGCGTCGGCGTTGTTGTCGTCCACTACCCGGAATCCGCGCACCTTCGCCTGCATGACCATGGCATCTTTCTTGGCTACGCCGGAGCCGGTCCAGTGCTTCTTGATCTGTCCCACCCCAAAGGGAACGAGGGACACGCGGTGCTGGTCGGCCACCATTTCGAGCATGGCCCGAAAGCCGCCGTAGGCGTGCGCGGCCAGGACTTGCCCAGGGCCGTGGCGCTTGACGTCCTCGAATGCGATCTGCGTGATGTTGTGCGCGGTGATCGTCGCCGACAGCCAGGACCGGAAACGTTGCCATTTCTGGCCCGGCGCCCAGCTCGCACGCGGCGTGAAATCCTCGGTGCCGTGCGCCACGCCGCCATCGCGCCGGCGCAGCGCGAAGCCGGTCTTCGTGCCCAGGTCCAGGGCCAGAATATTGATGTCCGGGCCCGGGGTGGGCACCACCGTAGATCCAGCATTGGCGCGGCGTGGCGAGGCATCGGGGCCTGTTTCAGCACCACCCCGGGCCCAGGGGTCGGCGACCTCCGTGTTAATTTTTTCGAGGCCAGATGTGGGCCGTGCCGCGCGCGCGTAGCGGTCCGGCTCACAGACAAGGCAGCCATCGCAGCCCCGGGCTTGGCATTGGAGGCGAGTTCGCCCGCCGAACTCCTGCAGCGTTCCCTGCATCGGATCCAGCGCCACGTCGGCGGATTGGGGGGTGAGGTTCGGTGGGGTCATGCGAGGCTCCCGATCAGGTCAATGGGGCGACGGTTCTTGTCGCCGACGTATTGCAGGCTGTCGGCGTGGTGCCAGAGCTGAATCCGCCCCTCCCAGTTGCCGTGCCGGTTTTTTTCACAGATGAGCAAGGTGTCGGGCGTGTCCATGGTGTCGGCGGACAGTTCGCCCATCTCGCGGAGTTCCTTTTCCGCTACGGCTTCCTTGCGCTTGTTGCGCCAGACCGTCAAGAATTGGTCTACCTGGTCCGCGATTGAGCCGCTGCCCTTGCTGTCCAGCTTGCCGGGAACCTTGTGTTCGTTCTCGATCTTGCGGACGTGGTGCACCAGATGGATGTGGATGCCATGGTCTTTGGCCAGAACGCAGAGCATGTCCACGAAATCCTTCTGGCCGTTGTAGTCGTCCTCGCCGCGCACGCACTTCATGAGGCTGTCGATGACCATGTGACGCACCTTCAGGCGGTCGGCGCAATACCGGATCACCGCGTAGAGCATGGGGGGGCTTATCGTCCCCTGCTGGTCGTACAGCCAAAGCTTGTCGCGGGACCACTCGACCAAGCGATCCACCGCCTGCAGGCTAGGCCGGCCGTTCATGGCCGTCTGGCGCAGCATGCGCTTCAGGGTCGCCTGGGGCTTCATTTCAAACGAGGCAATGCAGACGCGCTCGCCCTGGTTGGCAAAGCCGATGCAGACCATGCCCAACAGCTCGCTCTTGCCATGGCCACCGATGCCCTGCCACACGCTGACCTCGCCCGAGCGGAAGCGCAGCAGGTCGTGAGTTTTTGCCCAGGGAAGCGTGGCGCCCGTGAACACGTCGCCATGCTCAATCGATCGCTTCAGGTCGTCGCCCCACGCTTCGGCGGCAAGCACCTTCGCCTGAGGGTCGGTTTCGGACATGTACGCCCGAAAATCGAAGTCTTGGGAGTTGATGATCTGGCTCATGCGGGGAACTCCTGGGTTTCCTGCGCCGGCTGCCAGATGATCAGCCCCCACGGGCCAGAGGCAATGACCTTGGCCGGATCGCACTCGGACACCCGGCGCATCAGTTGCAGCGCGCGGCGGCGGGTCGGCGCCATGACATGGACCACCAGACCGACGCAGACGCGCAGGTCCAGCGCCGCGGCATTCTCGTCATCACGGATGTGGATCTCGGGCTGGCCAACCCAACGGCCATTTGTCATCCGGCCAAGCTGGGCCTCGGGGTGCGTGAAGCTGCCGTAGGTGACACCTTCCGGCACGCAGGACACCCACACGTCGGCAGGCTGGTAGCCTTGCATCCGGGCGTCGAAGAGGGATTGGTGGCCGATCACACTGCCCCCGTCCATGGTTGGTCGTTCCCTAGGACGCCCTGCGGTGCGGTGTCCGTCTTCGGGGCGTAGAACGTGTCCCAGGCATGCAGGATGGTCTGGTCCAGCATCGTCACCACGTCGTGGCCCGCACCGCGCAGTGCGTCCAGCTTGCTCACGGCCAGCTTGCGGGCAGCGTCGGTCATGGG
>CALMPB010000175.1 GCA_937871985.1 uncultured Burkholderiaceae bacterium | reverse complement strand
TCGCGACCTCAACCTTGGCAAGGTTGCGCTCTACCAACTGAGCTACTCCCGCATTTTGCTGCATTTTTCTTGGAATATTTGGCGCTGTTTTTAGTGCCGTATTCCGAAGAAGCTTCGCAGTATATAGTAAATTTTTTGGCCGTGCAAATCAGGTTTTGATTGCTTGCTGGGCTTATTACCTAACCCGTGCCAAAAAATAAAGCTGTATTCAGCAAAGACGAAAAGTATAGCATAATTTCATTTTCCTTTTGGGCAACGTTTTGCTGCACGTAATCTCTCAAGACCTGACTTCCTGCAACACGCTGGGCCTGCATTCGAGCGCCTCGGTGCTGGTTCGCTATCGGCATGCTGACGAATTACCGGATTTGTCGCGGCTGGCGGCGGAACATGGGGCTGTGTTCGTGCTGGGCGGAGGCAGTAATGTGGTGCTGGCGCCTCAGCTAAGGCCGCTGGTCGTCAAGGTAGAGTCGCGCGGCATCCGGGTGGTGGAGGAATCCAGCGCCGAGCTTGTCATCGAGGCGCAGGCGGGCGAGTGCTGGCACGATTTCGTCGCGCTGTGCATGGAGAACGGTTGGCCGGGACTTGAAAACCTGGCGTTGATTCCAGGAACGGTGGGCGCGGCGCCGGTGCAGAATATTGGCGCGTATGGGGTCGAGCTGGATCAGCGGCTGCATAGCGTGGTGGCCTGGAATCTTCAGGAGGGTCGTCTTCGGGAATTGTCGCTGGACGAGTGCCGTTTTTCGTATCGCGACAGCTTTTTCAAGCATGAACCCGCCGGGCGCTGGTTGATTGTGGCGGTGCGTTTTCGTTTGCCCCGGCCGTGGCAGCCGGTTCTGAGTTATCCCGATCTTGCCCGGCATCCGGTTTTGCTGGCGGCCGGCAAGGCCGTTGAGGCCCGGCAGGTTTTCGAGGCGGTCTGCGACGTTCGCCGGCGCAAGCTGCCCGATCCCGCGGTGTTGGGCAATGCGGGCAGTTTTTTCAAGAATCCTATTGTCAGCGCCGAGTGCTACGAGGCATTGCGCAGGCAGCATGAGCAACTGGTGGCGTATCCCCAGGTGGACGGCAGCTACAAGCTGGCCGCGGGCTGGCTGATCGACCAGGCCGGCTGGAAAGGCCGCCGCATGGGGCCGGCGGGGGTGCACGACAGGCAGGCGTTGGTGCTGGTGAATCATGGCGGCGCCAGCTCGCAAGACATTGCAGCGTTGGCCGAGGCCATTCGCGCCGACGTGCAGGCGCGTTTCGGCGTCTCGCTGGAGCAAGAACCGGTGAATGTTTCCTAGGAATTCAGGGGCGCAGGCGATAGAGGTCGCCCAGGTGCCTGGCGCGCCGCCTGGTTGATCCAAGGGCGCGCATCAAGCACATTGATCAAGCCGCATTGCATCGATTTTGCCGAAGGAATCGTGATGGATTCCTCGTCAGGCAGGGAAGATGGGCCCGAACCGGGCCGGGCCTGAGTTTATAGCTGGGCGGACAGCACGTCCTGCATGTCGAACAGGCCGAACTCTTTGCGGGCCAGGTAGCGGGCGGCGCGCAGGCTGCCCTGGGCGTAGGTGGCCCGGCTGGTCGAGCGGTGGGTGATTTCGATGCGTTCGCCGGTGCCACAGAAATAAACGGTATGGTCGCCTACGATGTCGCCGCCGCGCACGACCGAAAAGCCGATATGGCCGGTTTCGCGGGCGCCGGTTTCGCCGTGTCGAGCCCAGTCGGCAATGTCGTCCAGCTTCTCGCCCCAGGCGTTGGCCACGGTTTCGCCCATGATCAGGGCGGTGCCCGACGGGGCGTCCACCTTGTTGCGATGGTGGGCTTCGAAGACTTCGACGTCGTAGCCGTTGTTGAGCAGCTTGGCCGCGAGGTCGAGCAGCTTCAGGGTGGCGTTGACGCCCACGCTCATGTTGGGCGCAAAGACCACGGCGATTTTATGGCTGGCGGCCTGGATGGCCTGCTTGCCTTGTTCGTTGAAGCCGGTTGTGCCGATGACGCATTTGACGTTGTGCTTGACGCAGGCTTCCAGGTGGGTCAGCGTGCCCTCGGGGCGGGTGAAGTCAATGAGGCAGTCGGCCTTGGCGAGGTCGTCGAGATTGTCGGTGATGAGCACGCCGGTGTCCTGGCCCAGGAAGGCGCCCGCATCTTGACCAAGGCAGGGGGATCCGGCGCGATCCAGCGCGACGGTAAGGCTTAGGTCGGCGGCGTTGAGAACGGCTTCGATCAGCATGCGGCCCATGCGGCCGTCGGCTCCAGCTATGGCAATACGCATTGTTTCCTCTAGCGCAAGGGTTGGGGGGTGGATTCGTTCGGCAGCGTCAGGGTGTCGCTTCCGGGGGCGTTGATTCTAAGGCCTGTGCCTTCACCGGACAGTGTCGAGCTTGTCGAGGTGTTTGCGGCTTTGTCGTTGTTCGTGGCGCTGCTTGCTCCTGTGTCCGGGACGGCGTGGGTTTCCGTGGCGGCGCCGGTGGCATCGGGTGCCGCGGTTGCGGGCGCGCTTGTCGCATTGGTGCTTTCTTTGGCGGCGGAAGTGGCTTCCGCTTTGGCGCTGGCCGCGTCGGAGGAGGAGGGCGCGGGCTTGGCGCCGTTGTCGGTTTTCTGGAAAGGCTGGCGGTCGGGCTGCTGGTCGCCTTCCCAGTGATCCAGGACGTCGCCGTTGAACCATACGGTGAACTTGCGCTCTTCGACTTTGCCGTAGCCCGGCTTGTTGTAATAGGTGTAGTCCCAGCGATTGGAGCGGAAAATGTCTTGCAGCACGGGGGTGCCGAGCACGAAGCGCACTTGTTCGCGCGTCATGCCTTTTTCAAGCCGGGCGACTTGCTCGGAGGTGATCCAGTTGCCTTGCTGCATGTCGGTTTTGTACGGAAAGCCCCATTTCGTGCCTCCGCAAGCCGACAGGACGATGGCCAATGCGCCAACTGCCGCGCCGGTGCGCAGCTTGAATAAGAGTGATGTTGCGGTAGTCAGCACGAAGCGCCCCTGTTATATGAGGTAGGATAAAACCGTTATCATAATGGTTTAAGAATAAACGCATAATAGCGTTAGAATGAACCGGGCGCCGGGGTTGTTGCCCGGCACCTTAGCTGTCCACCTTCTGCCAGAGACTATTTTATCCATGAACGAACAAAATGAACTGAAGAATATGGGTTTGAAGGCGACGTTTCCGCGCCTGAAAATCCTGGACATTTTTCGTAAAGCCGATCATCGCCATCAAAGCGCCGAAGATGTCTACCGCGCGCTTATCAACGAAGATGTGGACATTGGCCTGGCCACGGTCTACCGAGTGCTCACTCAGTTCGAACAGGCGGGTATCCTGGTGCGCAGCCAGTTCGACGGCGGCAAGGCCGTGTTCGAACTCAACGACGGCGATCATCACGACCATCTGATCTGCACCAATTGCGGCAAGGTGGTCGAGTTTACCGACCACGACATCGAAAAACGCCAGCATAAAATCGCCAAGGATCAGGGCTTCGTGCTTGAAAGCCATACCATGATGCTGTACGGCATTTGCGGCGATTGCCACACTAAAATGCGCTAGGCGTCAGTTGCCCGGGCGGTTCCCGCCGCCCGCTTTCCTGGGGCAGGCCAAGCGGTAACCCTCCCGGCACCCGCCGCCAACGCTCCTAAGCGGCCAGCATTTCCCTGGCGTGCCTGCGAGTGGTTTCGGTGATGGTCAGCCCGCCAAGCATGCGGGCCACCTCGTCGATGCGGCCCTGTGCGTCCAGGGCTTCGATTTGCGACAACGTAATGCCCTTGGCGGTTGTCTTGCGCACTTCGTAATGATGCGTCCCGCGCGCGGCGACTTGAGGCAGGTGCGTAACGCACAGCACCTGGTGGCGCTGGCCAAGCTCTTTGAGCAGGCGGCCAACGACTTCCGCCACGGCGCCTCCCACCCCGGTGTCCACTTCGTCGAAAATCAGGGTAGGTACGCGTGCCGCCTGGCTGGCGATGACCGACAGCGCCAGGGAAATCCGCGCCAGCTCGCCTCCCGATGCCACCTTGGCCAAAGGCCGTGGGCGTGTTCCGCCATGGCCGGCCACCAGGAATTCGACGCTTTCGTCGCCCTGGGCCGAGGCCGGCGAGGGGCTTAGCTCGATTTTGAAGCTGCCGCCCTGCATGGCCAGGGTTTGCATGGCTTCGGTGACCCGCCCCGACAATTTTGTCGCCGTTTTCTGGCGGGCCTTGCTGAGTTGCTGCGCAAGCTTGCGGTAGTCGGCCTGGGTTTGAGCGGCGGCTTCCCGCAGCGCGTCGATGTTTGCGGCGGCGCTGTTTTCGCCAAGCTGCCGCAACAATTTTTGGTGCAATTCGGGAAGTTCGCCGGGCTCGACGCGGAATTTGCGCGCGGCATCGAAGATGCTGGACAGGCGCTGCTCGGCCTGCGCCAGGCGTTCGGGGTCGAGGTCGAGCCGGTCGAGATAGCTGTTGAGGTCGGAGGCGGCCTCGGCGGCCGCAATGCGGGCCGATTCGATGGCCTGGCTGATGCTGTCCAGCCGGGTGTCGTGGCGCAGCAGTTGCGAAATTTGGTGCGCGGCGGCGTTCAGATACGATTGCGCCGAACCTTCGTCGTTGTCGAGGGCGGCCAGCGCCTGCGTGGCGCCTTCGAGCAGGGATTGGGCGTGGGCCAGGCGGCTATGGTCGTTGCTGAGTTTTTCCCATTCGCCTTCCTGCAGGCCCAGGCTGTCGAGCTCGGCGGTTTGACGTTCGAGCTGCTCGCGCTCTTCCTGGAGCGTGGCTTCGTTGCGCTGGGCCAGCGCAAGCGCCTTGTCGGCCTGCTGCCAGTGCTGCCAGGCCTGCTGAACCTGGCGGGCAAGCGCGGTGTGGCCGCCCTGGGCGTCGAGCAGTTCGCGTTGGCTCGATGCCTTGAGCAGGCTTTGGTGGGCATGCTGGCCGTGGATGTCGACCAGGTGTTCACCCAGCTCGCGCAGTTGGCCCAGCGTGACCGGCAGGCCGTTGATGAAGGCCTTGCTGCGCCCCTGCTGGTCGATGACGCGCCGAAGCACCAGGACGTCGTCGGTGTCCAGTTCTTGTTCGGCCAGCCAGCCGTGCAGGCTTTCGGGGGCCTGGAAGACGGCGCTGATGTCGGCGCGGCTGGCGCCTTCGCGTATGGATCCGGCGTCGCCGCGCGCGCCCAGCGCCAGCGACAGCGCGTCGATGAGTATGGACTTGCCGGCGCCCGTTTCGCCCGAGAAGACGGTAAAGCCGGCTTCGAACGGGATTTCCGCCTGGTCGACGATGACAAAGTCACGGATGTGCAGGGTGCGCAGCATGGCTTATTCGGTTTCGTCCGACAGTTGCGGCATGCGATTCCATTGCAGCTTGCGCCGCAGGGTGGAAAAGAAGCTGTAGCCGATGGGATGGATGAATTGGACGGTATGCTGGGCCCGGCGCACGTCGATGCGGTCGCCGGGCTGGCAGTCGGACCAGGTTTGCATGTCGAAGTGCACGCTGGCGCCCGATTCGACGCGGCCCAGCGCGGTGATGGTCATGCTCAGCAGCCCGCTGTCGGGAATGGCGATGGGCCGGTTCGACAACGCCTGCGGCGCGACGGGAACCAGCAATATGCCGTTGAGCCGGGGGTGGAGAATGGGGCCGTTGGCCGAAAGGGCGTAAGCGGTGGAGCCTGTGGGGGTGGCGATGATGAGGCCGTCGGCGCGCTGGCTGTACATGAACGAACCATCGAGTTCGACGCGCAGTTCGATCATGCCGCCTCGTCCGGCGCGGTTGATGACGACGTCGTTCAGGGCGATGCCCGAGAACAGGGTTTGGTCGCCGCGTACGATCCGCCCTTCGAGAAGGATGCGTTCTTCGACCTCGAAATTGCCGTGAATGACGCTGGCCAGCACATTGGTGGCATCATGCAGGGGGATGTCGGTGATGAAGCCCAGCCGGCCGTGGTTGATGCCGATGAGCGGTACTTTGCTGGGAGCGAGCATGCGGCTGGCGCCCAGCATGGTGCCGTCGCCCCCCATGATGACGGCCAGGTCGGCCTGCCGGCCGATTTCTTCGTAGCTGCCGATGGGATATTCGGCAAGACCGGTGTTCTGCGCCGTTTCGGCTTCGATCAGTACCTTGCATCCTGCCGCCCGTATGGTTTCGGCCAGACTGCGCAAGGGAGCATCCAGGCCCGTATCCTGGTGCCTGCCGATAAGTGCGACAGTTTTAAAATGCATGTGGGAATACCTTGTCGAGTATTTTTTAGGATAAATTGATTATATGTTCCCCTGGGGCGTTGTGGCTGTACGTAAAACACCCTGTTTGCTGTCGAATTGCGTAATATACGAATATGGATGATCGAGCCAAAGCGCTTTTAAAAGCCCTGATAGAACGTTATATAGCCGACGGGCAGCCGGTGGGTTCGCGCACGCTGTCCAAAATATTCGATCTTTCGCCCGCCACCATACGCAATGTCATGGCCGATCTCGAAGAGCTCGGGCTTATCCAGAGCCCCCACGCCTCGGCCGGGCGCATTCCCACGCCACGCGGCTATCGCATGTTCGTCGACAGGCTGCTGGCGGTTCAGCGCTTCGAGGTTCTTCAGCCCAGCGAAATCCGCGAAATGCTGCCGGCCGCCGAGCCCAGCCGCGCGGTCAGCGCCGCCGCGACGCTTTTGTCCAATTTAAGCCAGTTCGCCGGCGTCGTGCTGGCGCCCAAGCGCGCCCAGGTGTTCCGCCAGATCGAATTCATCCGCTTGTCCGAAAAACGGGTGCTGCTCATTATCGTCACGCCCGACGGCGATGTGCAAAACCGCATCCTGTTCGTGCAGCGCGACTACCTCGAGCAGGAACTGCTGGAAGCCAGCAACTTCTTCAACCACCATTTTGCCGGCATGTCCTTCGAAGAAGTACGGGTGGCCATTGCCGACGAGCTGTCTTCGCTGCAGGCCGATATTTCCCGCCTGATGCAGGCCGCAGTCGAGGCCGGCACGGCCAAGGTCGACAGCGACGAATCCGTGGTCATCTCGGGCGAAAGCAAGTTGCTCGATATTTCCGAAATCGCTTCCGACATGGATCGCCTGCGCCGCATGTTCTCGCTGTTCGAGAAAAAAACCGACTTGCTGCAGTTGCTGGACGTATCCAGCCGGGCCCAGGGGGTGCAAATTTATATTGGCGGCGACTCTCAACTGGTGCCCATGGAGGATGTCTCGGTCATTACCGCGCCTTACGGCGTCAATGGCAAGGTGGTGGGCACCTTGGGCGTCATCGGCCCAACCCGCATGTCCTACGAGCGCGTCATCCCCATCGTCGACATCACCTCCCGCCTGCTGTCCAATGCGTTAAGCCATAATCAAACCTGATCCCGATCGATCGCCAGCCTGTTTTTCGCCGCCAGCGTAGCGTTGCCGCGGCTTTGCTTTAGCCAGGAATTTCCGTGTCCCGATTTCTCCCCGAGCCGTCCGACCCGCATGCCCTCGAGGCTACTCCCCCCAGCCTCCAGGCCGGGCCGATTGGCGTTCTCATGATCAATCTGGGCACGCCCGACGAGCCGACGGCGGGCTCCATCCGCAAATATCTGCGCGAATTCCTTTCCGATCCTCGCGTCATCGAAATGCCCCGATGGCTCTGGCAGATCATATTGCGCGGGGCGGTGCTGCCTTTGCGGCCGCGCAAGCTGGCGCCCCGTTACAAGGAAATCTGGCTGGATCAGGGGTCGCCCCTGCTGGTGCACAGCCTCGCCCAGGCGCGGGCGGTGCAGGGGGCGCTGAGCGGGGATGGCGTCGACGCCGTGGTCGAGGTCGGCATGCGCTACGGCAATCCTTCAGTCGCCGGTGCAATGGGGCGCTTGCGCGATCAAGGGTGCGAGCGCATTCTTGTCGTACCCATGTACCCGCAATATGCGGCCAGCACCACGGCCACCGCCGTGGACGCGGTCATGGCCTGCCTGGCGCGCTTGCGCAACCAGCCGGAGCTGCGCTTCGTCAAGCGCTACAACGTCGAGCCGGCCTATATCGAGGCGCTGGCCCGCCAGCTGCGGCAATTCTGGCAGGTGCATGGCAAGCCGCAGCGCCTGCTGCTCAGTTTCCATGGCCTGCCCCGTGTTACCGTAGAGCAGGGCGATCCCTATCACCGCGATTGCATGGAAACCGCCCAGGCTCTGCGCCGGAGTTTGGGCGAAGACGGGCAACTCGTGCATGTGGCGTTTCAAAGCCGTTTTGGCGCCCAGCGCTGGCTCGAGCCCTACACCATGCCGACCCTGCAGGAATGGGCCGCGCAGGGCATTGTCCAGGTCGACGTGCTGTGCCCCGGTTTTCTGGCCGACTGCCTCGAAACCCTGGAGGAAATCCAGATGCAGTGTCGCGAAGCCTTCCTGGGCGGTGGCGGCAGGCAGTTCCGCTATATCCCTTGCCTGAACGACGAAGCGCTGTGGGCGGAGGGGTTTGCCAGGTTCATCCGGCGCCACATGGAAGGCTGGCTGCCCGGCTGAGGGGCTACCGGGCAGCACCCCGCCTACCAATAGGGCTGCCTGGGCGCGTCTGGCGCCGCCAGGCCGGGTCAGGTCTTGAAGTTGGGGAAAACGTCCCCATTTTCATACAATCAAGTTTATTTTGTAGCGGAGTTCCCCATGTCGTCAACGGATCAACCCTTTGATTCCAAACCAGAAAATCCAGTAGCGGATACGTCCGAGAAGCTCGAGGTCAACGAGTCCGAAACCGCGGAGTCCGGTATCGAGCAGCCGGAGGATCTAGCTGTTTTGCTGAAGAATGCCGAAGCCCAGGTTGCTCAATACTACGAGGAGCTGCTGCGCGCCAAGGCCGAGGTCGAGAACGTTCGCCGGCGTTCCCAGGAAGACGTGGCCAAGGCCCGCAAGTTCGGCACGGAGTCGTTCGCCGAAAGCTTGGTGCCCGTCAAGGACAGCCTGGAAGCCGCCCTGGCTCAGGCCGACCAGACCCCCGAGGCCTGGCGCGCGGGGGTGGAGGCCACTCTCAAGCAACTGATCGGCGCCTTCGAGCGCAATCTGCTCAAGGAAGTTGCGCCCGAACCCGGCGACAAATTCGACCCCCACGTGCATCAGGCCATTTCGTCCATTCCGTCCGATCAGAATGAGGGCGCGGTGGTCCAGACCCTGCAGAAAGGCTACACCATCGCCGATCGCGTGTTGCGGCCCGCCCTGGTCACGGTTTCGTCCGGCCAGCCGGCTCAGTAGGGCGCAGCACCATAACGCATAAAACTCGGGGAAACGGGCTTGAAAAGGCGGTACTAGCCCCCACTTGCAGAACATCTCGTATTTCCGTATTTCATCATTCAAGAATATTTTTCAGGGTTGCAGATCATGAGCAAAATTATCGGTATTGACCTTGGCACCACCAACAGCTGTGTTTCCGTCCTGGAAGGCGGCAAGGTCAAAATTATTGAAAACGCCGAAGGCACGCGCACAACGCCTTCCATCGTCGCCTACATGGCGGACGGCGAAGTGCTGGTCGGGGCTCCCGCCAAGCGCCAGGCCGTCACCAATCCCACGAACACGCTGTTCGCGGTCAAGCGCCTCATCGGCCGCAAGTTCGACGAAAAGGCCGTGCAAAAAGACATCCACCTGATGCCTTACAAAATCTTCAAGGCCGACAACGGCGATGCCTGGGTCGAAGCGCAAGGTAAAAAGCTGGCGCCTCCTCAAGTGTCGGCCGACGTGCTGCGCAAAATGAAGAAAACCGCCGAGGACTACCTGGGCGAAGAAGTCACCGAAGCCGTCATTACGGTTCCGGCGTATTTCAACGACAGCCAGCGTCAGGCCACCAAGGACGCCGGGCGCATCGCCGGGCTGGACGTCAAGCGCATCATCAACGAGCCCACCGCGGCGGCGCTGGCCTTTGGCATGGACAAAGCCGAAAAGGGCGACCGCAAGATCGCCGTGTATGACCTGGGCGGCGGCACCTTCGATATTTCCATCATCGAAATCGCCGACGTCGATGGCGAAAAGCAGTTCGAGGTTCTGTCGACCAACGGCGA
>CALMPB010000174.1 GCA_937871985.1 uncultured Burkholderiaceae bacterium | reverse complement strand
TAGGTGCCGTTGTCGCCCATGACCACGACCACGGTATTGGTCTGCTCGGGGTGGTAGTCCAGCGTGCCGTCGCTGTTGTACTTGGCCAGGTTCAGGCCCACCAGCAAGTCGCCGATCTTCTTGTCCAGGGCCTCGATCATGAGGTTGGTGATGATATGGCTGTCGACGACGGCGGTAATCTCCGTTGCCACCGGCGTATTCTCCGAGTCGGCATGGGGCGAACACACCAGGTTGTCATTGCGCCCCGGTGTACCGTCGGCAATCAGCGACACCGGCGGCACCTGCAGCGGCGCATGGATGGCCGAATAGCCGACCGTCAGCATCCAGGGCTTGTCGCCGGATTGCTGCTTGGCCCATTCCAGCGCGCGGTCGGTTTCCAGAATGCTGCGATAGCCGCGCGAAGAAGGGTCGGAAGCCGGAATGACGTACCCGTTGCCCTGGGCCGTGCTTTTTACCCATCGGCCGGTGTAGTAGCCGTTCTGCGCCGTGAAGTCGATATAGCCGGGCACCGTGGACTGGCACGACTGGTTCGGATCCAGGATGCCGCCGCGCTCCATGCAGCTGCGGCCCGGCGTGGTGACATCGCCGCCTATCGATATTTGCGAACAACTACCGTCGGCCAGATAACACGCCCCGGCATCGGCGCCATCGCTTCCGGAGATCCGGGTTGTCGGAATGAAGCCGCATTTGTAGGGGCCGTTATCGACGTCGGCGCCCTTGGTCGTAAGCCCCGCCCGGGTATCGATGTTGTAGGGCGCGCCGTCCAGGAATCCGTCGAAATAATCCCAGCCCAGCTTCCACATGCTGTTGTAGCCGTAGGGCAGGTTGTACGAGCCGTTCAGATCCGACCCCGTCAGGTGCATCTTGCCGATCAGCGCATTGGTGTAGCCCTGCGTTTTCAAGAGCTTGGGCAGCGTCATGGCATAGGGCGACGTCGACGAATTGGCCAGGTCGGTGGCCACCAGCGCGTTCAGGATATTGTCTTGGGACGGATAGCGCCCGGTAAAGAAAGTGGCCCGCGTGGGCGTGCAATCGGGCATGGCCCACGCGTTGCGGAACTGCACCCCGGCGCGGGCGATGGCATTCATGTTGGGCGTTCTGGCCGGGGAGGCGCCGCCATAGCCGTAGGAGGTCATCTGGTCCACGCCCAGATCGTCGAGTACGATGAAAAGAATATTGGGCTTGGCCTTGGCAACCTTGCCGCTGCCCGAGTCGGAGTCGGAACACGAGGCCAGCAGCACGGCCGCCGCCACCAAGGCCACCGTGGACACGGGCCGGAATAGTTTTTTGATCATGGATGCTCCCCTCTTCTCCAGCGCCAAGAGTAACAATTTGTTTTGTATGTGACAAGTGCAGAAACATGATGGCAATGCGTTAATAACCATTCACGCCCGCGACACCGCAAAAAGCCATGGTATCGGCGCCGCATGGCAAAGGCCTGGAATACCAAGGCAAAGCGGCTCCAGGACTCCCGCTACACTGATATCCGGAACGGATCTTCCAGCGACAGAAAATCGATGACGCCCAACACTCCTTTAATCCTCCGAAGCCTGCCCTGCCAGATCCTGGTCTGGTGCTTTCTGCTCCTGCTTACCGGCAGCGCGCTGGTCGCCTGGCAATACCGATCTCTCCTCAACACGCTGGAATACGAAAGCAATGTATTGCACAGGCTGGCTTCGCAGCGGGCCGACCAGCACGACGCGCACCTGACGGCGCTATCCGCCATCGCCGCGGCTTCCGGCGATGCCCACCATGGGCTTTTCCTCGACGTGGCGGCAACCATTGCGCATTTTTATCCGCGCATCGACGACATACAGCTTGTTCCGCTGGATCCCCGTGAAGCGCCCATCGGCATTGGACCTCTGTCGCCCGCACTGGCGCGAAGCGTGCGCGCCGCGGCTATCGGCTCCACAGGGCAGATCGTCGTGCAGCCCTTTCCCGGCCGGGCCGATCACTACCTCCTGATCAAACGCAGTCCCAACACGGCAAACGCGCGCTACGGCTTGATGCTCGGCATCGATGCGCGCAAGCTCATCGGCGAGGCCGGTTCCTTCTGGTCCGAACCCGGCGTCGTCTTGCAGCTATCCATGCCCAATGGCCAGCCTATTGTGAGCCGTGCACGTTCGTCTGTCGGCGCCATCCATTTTTCCAGAGCGCTGGCCAGCGCATCCCAGCCGCTGATCCTTGAAACCGGGATGACGATCGGACCGAATGATCTTTTCCCGCCGCTGCCGGCGGCGTCGGCGCTCTTGCTGGTCAGCGCCGTCTATGCTGCCGCGCTGGCAGCATGGCGCCAGCGGGTACGCACACGCGCGGCAATCGAACAGGCACGCCTGAGCGCGCTGGAATCCCGCCTGGCGCACGCCTCGCGCGTGAACGCGCTTGGCGAGATGGCAAGCGGCCTGGCGCACGAACTGACCCAGCCGCTGACCGCCATTCTGGCCCAGGCCCAGGCTTGCCGCAGAATGCTCGACCAGAGGGGCGGCCAGGAACTTGCGCCAGTGCTCGAGGACACCGTCACGCAGGCGAAACGGGCGTCCGCCATCCTGGAACGGTTCCGGAATTGGTCACGGCCTCAGTTCGAATGCACGTCCGTGTTCGATCTACGCGATGCCCTGGATAATGTGCGGGCTTTATTGGCGCCCCAGGCCGCCGCATGCAATGCCGCTCTGGCTTTCGACATGCCCGCCTCGGCGGTGTACGTCAAGGCCGATCCCGTGGAGATGGAGCAAGTCGTCTTCAACCTCGTGCGCAACGCGCTCGAGGCCGTGGCTCAGCGCAGCCAAGGACGCGTGGCCGTCACGCTGACGCAAACCGCGTCCGAAGTGATCCTCGATGTCGCCGACAATGGCCCAGGCATCGCGCCGAGCCTCCGGGATAAACTATTTACGCCGTTCACGACGAACCGGCCCGGCGGCACGGGCCTTGGCCTCGCATTGAGCCAGCGCCTCGTGGAACGCGCCGGCGGGGAAATATTTCTGGTCGAAGATTCTCCCGGCGCAACGTTCAGGATCATCCTGAAACCCCAGAACCCGCGCATGGAGGCGGCGTCATGATGTACCCGGTCTATCTCGTCGACGACGACGTCGCGGTATGCCGCGCCCTGAGCCTGCTGCTGTCCACCGTCGGAATCCAGGCCGTCGCCTTTACCGATCCCCAGGCCTTCCTTGCGCAAGTCGTCCGGCTCGAGCCTGGCTGCCTGATCCTGGATATCCGCATGCCCGCCATCTCGGGACTGAAGCTCCAGGAACGGCTGGCCGAAAATGGCGTCGACTGGCCCACCATCATCATCTCCGGCCACGGGGACATAGAAGCCTGCCGGCGCGCATTTCGTAATGGCGCCGTGGATTTCCTGTCCAAACCCATCGATGAGCAGGATCTCATCGATGCCATACAAAAGGGACAGGATGCGCTCGATCGCAGCCTGCGGCAGCAAGCCCAGCAGGCGGAAACGCTGAGTTTGCTGGCCGCGCTCACGCAGCGCGAACGCCAGGTGCTGGATCGCGTGGCCCAGGGCTTCACCACCAGGCAGATTGCGGATGCCCTGGGTCTTTCCCCGCGCACGATCGATACGCACAGGGTCGCCATCGGCACAAAACTCGGCACGACGTCGCAAGCCGAGTTGACGCGCCTATGGCTTGAAGGCAACGGCACTCCGTAGAACTACGTAGTTCTACGCGAAGTCTACGAATATCCGCGCATTACAGCCCGGCGTAACCTTTCAATGTTCACTTGAAAAGGAAACGAAAATGATTCGAAACTTCTCCATTGCAGCTTTCTTGTTCGCCCCCATTCTGGCTTCCGCCGCCACGCAATTGCCGAACACGCCCTATCTGCCGCTCGACCTGGCCACGCAGGCGGCGCAGGCCGCCTTGAAAACATGCGTCGCGCAAAGTCACAACGTCAGCGTCGCAATCGTGGCGCGCGATGGCGCAACCAAGGTGCTGCTCAAGGCCGACAATTCCGGCCCGCACACGGCAAGCAGCGCTCAAGGCAAAGCCTTTACCTCGGCAGCCATGGGACGGGATACCGCGGGGCTGGCTGATTTCATCGCCAGCAAGCCGGCCAACAACGGCCTGCGCGACATGGACTCGCGGATGATCATTCAGGCGGGCGGTCTGCCGATCAAGTTCGACAAGGCCCTGGTGGGCGGCATCGGCGTGGGCGGCGCCCCCTCGGGAGATATCGACGCCGCTTGCGCGGCGGCGGGCCTCAAGGCTATTGGCGCGCAATAAGCCGGTTTTCAAGGACGGCCGCCATCTTTCCGGCCAGTTCGAACGCCACGCCGTCCTTGTCCCAGGTATAAATGGAAACGACCATTGGCGGCTCCATGCCGAAGTGGTCGTACATGCGCACGCGGCGCCCGCTCGTGGCCCGCACGGGAAGCACCGACAGCCCCAGGCCCGACTCCACCCCCACAAGAACACTTTGGAGGCTGCTGCCTGAAAAGGCAATGTACCAACGCCGCCGCTCCCGTTCTATGCGCTCGAACATGGTTTCCCGATAAAGCCCATCGGGCGGGAATGCGACCAGGGGGATCGGATCGCGCCATTCCCGCATGCCATCGTCACTTTCAAACCATGCCATGGCCTCCGGAAAAGCGGCGAAGCAGTCCGCGCTCGCGGCAGGCTCCTTGACGACGGCGATATCGAATTCGCCTCCCCGATAGCGTTCAGCAAGGGAGCGGCTCAAGCCCGTCGTGATATCCAGCCGGATCGAGCGGTTCGCCTCCGCGCAGGCCTTGAAGACGGAAGCCATTTCGGTGCTGACGATATCTTCGGGCAAGCCGATGCGGATCGAGCGGGCGCCAGCCGGATCGCCCAGCGCCGCTTGCGCTTCGTTCCCGAGCATCAGGATGCGCCGGGCGTAGCCGATGAGCCGCTCGCCGGGCACGGTGGCGTGTATCGGCCTGGCCGTGCGATCCACCAATTGCTGGCCGACCGACTCTTCCAGCCTTGCGAGCTGCTGGCTGATGGTCGATTGCGTGATGTGAAGGCGATCCGCCGCGGCAGTGAAGCTGCCGGTATCGACAATGGCCACAAATGCCCGAAGAAGGCGAAGATCAAACATGGCTGGGCTGCCTAGTACACGAACTCCGATGATATCGTTCTCATCATATCATTCATTTTCTTAATAATTTATATCCAATAATTTAATTTCAAAATAATCCCTAGAAAGATTATCCTGATTTCATGCTCGTTGTTCCGGAGGCCGCGTGGCCTCGCCGCTGGCCCTGACCGCAGGCGCACGGCTATCGACAAACCGCAAGCGCCCTGCTTGCCGTCGGCGAGCACTGTGTTTTGGAAAGGATGATGAATGGAACAGAATATGGATCTTCTCAGGCAAGCCATCCAACTTGCCTACGCCAATGCCGAAAAGGGCGGACGCCCTTTTGGCGCACTGATCGTCAAAGATAGCAGGATCATCGCCAAGGCGGTCAATGAAATCCTGCAGACGAACGACCCCACCGCGCATGCCGAACTGCTGGCCATCCGAGCCGCGAGCCGGGAATTGGGATCGGCCTCGCTCGCCGGCTGCTCCGTGTTTGCCAGCGGCCACCCATGCCCTATGTGCATGGGCGCCATGCGCCTGGCGGGAATCAAGGAGGTGACGTATGCCTACTCCAACGAAGACGGCGCCCCCTTCGGCCTGTCCACCGCCGAGATTTACGCCGACCTTGCCAAACCGTTAGACGAACAGTCCATGAAGATCCGGCACATTCCGGCGCGCGTCGAGGGACAGGCGGATCTGTACGCGCATTGGCAAGACCGGCAAAGGACGGGGAGATGAAAAACACCAGGCCGGTTCTCAGGCATTGCATTCTGATCGCCACCGTGGCCCTCATCGGGCTCAATCTAAGACCGTTCATCACAAGCATCGGGCCGCTTGCGGGCAGCATCCACGACCATACGGGATTGGGGTTGCAGGCCATGGCATTGCTGACGCTGGTGCCCATGCTGCTGATGGGGGTTCTGGCGTTCGTGGGGCCCGCCCTTGAAAGCGCAATAGGCGCGCGCCGATCGGTCACGCTGGCCTTGCTCGTGATATGCGGCGGCTGCGCCTTGCGGATGCTTGCATGGTCCGGATGGAGCCTGGTCGCCACATCCGCGATCATCGGCCTTGGCGTCGCGGTCGTTCAGGCCTTGTTTCCGGGCATCGTCAAACGAGAGTTCGCAAACCATACCGGCCCCATGATGGGGCTGTATTCCGCCATGCTCATGGGCGGCGGCGCCCTGGGCGCGCTGATCTCCCCCGCGGTTGCGGACGCTACCGGAAACTGGGCGGCTGGATTGGCGTTTTTCGCGCTGCCTGCCTTTATAGCAACGATTCTGGCCATTGCGTTCCTGCCCGCCGACGAACGCGCGCACCGCAGCCGCAACATGGCGCGCACGCTCTTCGCGCAGCGTCGGACATGGTTGTTGATGGCTTGTTTCGGCTTGGTAAACGGCGGCTATTCGTCCGTCGTGACCTGGCTTGCGCCTGCCTATCAGGAACAGGGCTGGAGTACCGCCACCAGCGCGGGCCTGCTGGCGACCTTGGCGGTCAGCCAGGCGCTGGCCGCGCTAACGCTGCCGATCCTCGCCAGGAAGCGGCTCGACCGGCGGCCTTGGATTTGGCTGACATTGGCCATGCAGGCCATCGGTTTCGCCGGCCTGGCGTTTGCGCCCGGCCAGGCTCCCCATGCCCTGGCGGCCATTCTCGGGGCCGGCCTGGGCGGATGTTTCGCACTGTTGCTGATCGTGGCGCTGGATCATCTACCCAATCCAACGCAAGCGGGCGCCTTGGCCGCGCTCATGCAGGGCGGCGGATTCATCATCGCGGCAATACCCGCCTGGCTTGTAGCCGCGCTGCACGATCTCACCGGCAGCTATATCCCCGGCTGGTCATGGCATTTGGCCTGCGTCGGCGTAGTGACAGCTCTGGCAATCAGGTTTGCGCCGAAGAACTATGCAAAAGCCATGAAGCCCTTGGACATCGTGCATAACCCGCGAACGATCTGTTCCGCGCCTTCGACACCGTAGCCGCGCCGCCCGCAATCGGCGCGCTGAAAATTTTTTCTTGTAGCGCCCATGGAAAGCTGATTAAATAAACCTCGATTGGCTCTCTTTTTCCATGGCGCCAATATTTAAGTGAAATATTTCACTTTTTATTGGAATCAAGAAGGCACCCTGCGGATATGGAATGAAGCCTGAAGCCAGCAGCATCCGTCAAACACACCAATAAAAATGAAATACTCCACCAAGAGGGGCGATGAATGGCATTGGAAACGCGCGAAATGGTATTCGACGTTGTCGTCGTCGGGGGTGGAGGTGCGGGTTTGCTTGCCGCCGCCGAGGCGGGGCGCCTGGGATGCAAGGTTTGCGTCCTGGAAAAGGACTCGGCGCTTGGCGGGACGACGGCGATGTCGGTGGGTTCCATCATGGCTGCCGGCACACGGCTGCAGCGACAGGATGGGGTCGTGGATTCGCCGGCGGAGCATGCTCAGGATTTGGCCACGATCTGCACACAACTGGGTTTGCATGACAACGCCGAATTGCGCAACCTTTACACGAACCACGCCGCCGAGACGGTGGACCTACTGGAATCGATTGGTGTCGTATTCACCCAGCCCATGCCGCAGCCGCCGCATGGGAAGCCGCGGCTGCATCAGGTCATCCCGGGCTCGAGGTCTTACATTTATCATCTTGAAAAATATTGCCGCAAGCATGCTGTCGCACTGATGGTTGGCGTCCAGGTGGATAGCCTGGTATGCCAGCAGGGCCGCGTCCTTGGCGTCAAAGCGCATGATGCCGAGGGAGAGCTCGCAATTACCGCAAAGCGCGCCGTCGTGCTGGCCTCGGGAGACGTGGCGGGAGATGCCGAATTGCTCCGCACTTATGTAACAACCGGCCTCGAAGGCGTCAAGCCCATCAACCCGGTCTGCGCCGGCGACGGCCATCGAATGGCCGCTGCGGCAGGCGCGCATATCGTCCCACGAACGGACTTCAGCGCCGCCAGCCTCACCCATATACGTTTCCTGCCTCCAAGCAGGAAAAACTTCGTCCAGCGTATTCCACCCTATGCCCCATTGGCTCGCCTGGCAAAACTGGCGATCACCCACGCGCCCCCTGCGTTGATCAGGCCCTTCGTTCTGCAATTCCTGACGACGGCGCTCGCCCCTGACCGAGGGGTATTCCAGAACGGCGCCCTTCTTGTGAACCTGAGCGGCCAGCGCTTTGCCGATGAGCTCAGCGGGCCCGGCGTCAACGACGTTGGACGGCACGATCGCAAAGTAGCGGAGTCGGGCAATGAGGGTACAGCCCCCAGCCTGTTGCTGGCTCGGCAATCGGAGGGGCTTGGCTACCTTGTCTTCGATCATCGCCTTGCCACCGTCTTTTCGAAATGGCCTCACTTTATTTCGACGGCGCCCGGCGTGGCATACGCCTACCTGGACGATTACCGCAAGGCAAGACCCGACCTGTTCCATACCGCCCAGACGCTGGAAGCCCTCTCGGAGATTCTACGCATGCCCTCAGGCAGCCTGCCCAAGACCGTTGCCCAAGCAAACAGCCAGCGCTCGGATCACCCGCTCGCGCAAGCGCCCTTCTATGCGCTCGGCCCCGTCGCCGCGTGGATCCTGGTGACGCCGGTGGGGTTGAAAGTCGATGGCCGACTTCGGGTGTTGCGCGAGGACGGCTCGCCGATCGCAGGACTGTTCGCGGCGGGAGGCGCCGGCCAGGGAGGATTCACCTTGACGGGCCACGGCCATGGCCTGGGTTGGGCCTTCACGTCAGGCATGCTGGCGGGCCGCAACGCGACGCACAGGGACGACATATGATCTACGAACGCGCGATACGTCCAATCCTGTTCAATTTCCCTCCCGAGACCGCCCACTCGGGCACCCTGCGTATTGCGGGCGCCTTGGCACGAACGGGAATCATGGGCAAAACGATCGAACGCGCATTGAGCCTGGAGGACGAGCGGCTCGCCGTTTCCATTGCGGGACTGGAGTTTCCCAACCCCGTCGGGCTGGGCGCGGGCATGGACAAGAATGCAATCGCGCTGCCCTTCCTCGGCCAGCTTGGCTTCGGGTCGATCGAGATCGGCTCCGTATCGTTGAACCCTTCCAAGGGCAACCGTAATGTCCCGCGATTGCTGCGCATACCGCGGGAACAGGCCTTGCTCGTCAACTACGGCGTGCCAAACGACGGCGTAGACGCCGTCGTCCCGCGGCTTCGGCGCTACCATCGCGGTGGCGCCCCCCTTGGCGTCAGCCTGGTCGAAACCAACACAGGAGCCCCGTCCTCGGCCTGCGCCGTCATCGACGAACTGCAGAAGGCCGCGCTATCGACCGCCCCGCTGTCCGACTACCTGACCATCAACCTGCAATGCCCCAATTCGACCATCGGGCCGTTCTCGAACGCCGGCAACCTGAGAGCCTTGCTCCAGGCGCTATCGGACATTGGCACGATGCCGCCAACCTTCCTGAAGACAACGGCCACAACCGACGAGCGGCTCATCGACGAACTGGCAGGGGTCGCCTGCGATTTCCCGTTTGTCCGTGGCATTGCACTCAGCGTCGTCATGCGGCGACCTTTCGCCCAACAGGGAGAACCCCACCATTCCACGCTGGGATCGGTGACGGGCAAGCCGCTGCGGACATCCGCACTGGAAAGCTTGCGGGCCTGGTATCGCCGCATCGACCGGCGACGACTGGTATTGATTGGGGCAGGCGGGGTCTTCACCGGCGCCCAGGCTTACGAATTCATCCAGAACGGCGCATCCCTTATACAGCTTGTCACCGCGCTGGTCTACCGAGGCCCGTCGGTTGCCCACAAAATAAAGTCCGAGCTTTTGAGCGAGATGCAGCGCGACGGCATGGC
>CALMPB010000173.1 GCA_937871985.1 uncultured Burkholderiaceae bacterium | reverse complement strand
TAGCCGTCGCCATTGGCGGGCGCGAGGCCGGGACACTCTTTCAGGGCGATCGGCGCTTCGGGATTGTGGTGCGGTTGCCCGAGGCCCTGCGCAGCGACGTTGATGCCATCAAGCAGTTGCCGATTGCGCTGCCGACCACTGCCGGCGGTGCGGTAAATCACATTCCGCTCGGCTCGATCGCAACGCTCGAAACGACAGCGGGCCCGAACCAGGTCAGTCGCGAGAACGGCAAACGGCGCGTCGTCGTTACCTCCAATGTTCGAGGACGCGACATCGGAACATTTGTGTCGCAGGCTCAAGAACGCATCCAGGAGCAGGTACAAGTACCAGCTGGCTATTGGATCGACTGGGGTGGTACGTTCGAACAGCTCGAGTCGGCGACACAGCGGCTACAAATTGTGGTGCCGGTTGCGCTGCTGCTGGTGTTCATCCTGCTCTTTATGATGTTCAACAACGTCAAAGATGGTCTGTTGGTATTTACCGGCATTCCTTTTGCGCTCACCGGAGGCATCGTGGCGCTTTGGCTGCGGGGCATCCCGTTATCGATCTCTGCGGCGGTGGGGTTTATTGCCTTGTCGGGCGTGGCAGTGCTGAACGGCCTTGTCATGCTGTCCTTCATCCGTGGCCTGCGCGAGGAAGGTCTGTCGCTAGATGCAGCGATCCGCGAGGGCGCGCTGACCCGACTAAGGCCGGTATTGATGACCGCGCTCGTGGCCTCCCTGGGCTTCGTGCCAATGGCACTAAATATCGGAACAGGTGCGGAGGTGCAGCGCCCATTAGCGACGGTAGTGATCGGCGGCATCGTTTCCTCGACCTTTTTGACATTACTGGTGCTGCCCATTCTGTATCAGTTAAGTCATCGCCGTGCCGCTGCTCGGGAAGAAGAACAAGGGGCGCAAAAGGAAGTTTCTTTGCATCAGCAGAACTAACCTACTTGGTCGTGGTCTTATCTCTTTCACTGAAAATTGAAGTTTTACGTTCTCTAGGATACCTCTCATGAAATTATGGCCCGCCGCGGTTGCCTTGACAGCCGCATCCTCATTTGCACATGCCGCCGGCACGGCGATTACGGTCTATCAAGATCCTAACTGCGGGTGTTGCTCGGGCTGGGTCGAGCATATGCGCGATGCAGGCTTTGATGTGACAGCCATCAAAACAGTCGATATGGCTTCCGTCAAGCAAAGACTTGGTGTGCCATCGAAGCTTGGCTCCTGTCATACGGGCGTAGTACTGGGTACAGGGCAGGTGATCGAGGGCCATGTCCCCGCCAGCGTAGTTCACAAGCTATTGGCTGATTCTTCCATCAAGGGGGTGTCAGCGCCTGGTATGCCATTGAATGCACCGGGGATGGGTCAGCTTGATGGCAATCTGATTACGGTCGATTTTGCCGGACGACCATTTTCTCGGGACTGAACGCGGACTTACTGCGGTGCGGGCGCCTCTGGCTTCGTTGACCCAAAGCGCTAATAAAGTAGCTTAGTGCTCGGAGGTTCTTGATCAAGTGGAAGTTTACGGTGCAGCAAGATCGGTGCTGCCGAGCTTTGTAATCAACCGGACATAGATCAGTTCACTAATTAATTCGATCAAGGTTTGCGTGACGATGATTGCCGGTAAGGCCGGTATGGCCCCAAGCACAGCGACGTATGCGGCGACGACAAGGCTAAATTTTGATGCGAATGCGGTCGGTCAACCGCAATCGCGGTTGGACCTGCGGCGCCACAGGCAAAGGCACGCCGCGCGGGAGCGTTGAGGCCAATACGAGCTCCCGAGCGGCACAAAAGTGTTGAAGTAATCTGGATCGGCCACGTTTCCGTGGTGCGTTAAAAACGAGGCGGCCATGCCAGACGGCGCAGTTGAGGTGAAATTTAAGCCCATCGCAGGCAAGGAAGACCACGCCCGGCGGCGTGATGTAGCCGCTGGAAAGATAGTCCCCTTTGCCGTCTGTAATGAATTAATTAATTCCACCATGTTGAAGCGCTCCCTTTTGTTATAAAATAACATCCACTTTTAAACGGCCATGCAGTTATGACTTTTTGGTGCGAAGCAAGCGAACATGCAGCCGATTAACCGAGTACGTCTGCCATTATCTTTTTTTTATGCCATTAGCCCCCTGTTTTTTGCGTGCAATTTCGATAACCCTCATGTGGGTCATCTTGGCGATGCCGTTCCAGGGGATGCTGGCCCATAAGTTCGGCGCACCGCAAACGGACGCCGCAGCTCTTACCGTATCGCTACTGACTGATAGCAGCTCGCATTTGCATCATCAGCATGCGCATGACGACGGCGTGGCACAAGCGCCTGAGATCTCGGACTCAGAGCGAGCTCACGCGCTTTCCGCAGATCATCTGCACGAAGCAGGCAGTTTTCTACCCAGTATTGTTGCCACTAAAGCCAGTCCCACGACTAGCGAAACCTCTGGGTATGGCTTTTTCGTGCCGCCTCATCCGATTTTCTTCTTCGAGCGCCCTCCAAAACCAATAGTTGCCTGACTGGACAAGCCTTTAAGTTCAAAGGCCTCTACTTCACTTTACTATTGGATTTATTCATGTTTCTACCCTCTGTTTACAGTAGGGCTGAGTGGTTTCGCCTATCCACGATTGGGCGACACCTCTCGGTCATACTGACCGCTTTATGCTTGGTGTTTTGGAGCACCAGCTTATTCGCTCACGGCGTTGCCGAAGGCGACAAGGGCTACATCCAGGAAATTACGGGCGTCAACCTCTTGCCGTTTATCTATCTAGGCGCCAAGCACATGGTGACCGGCTACGACCATTTGCTGTTTTTGTTTGGAGTGATTTTTTTCCTATACAAGATTAAGCACATTGGTCTGTACGTCAGTCTGTTTGCGATTGGGCACTCCACCACGTTGCTGCTGGGCGTATTTACCGGAATCAATGTCAGTTCTTACCTGATCGACGCCATCATTGGATTGTCTGTCGTCTACAAGGCGCTGGACAATCTGGGGGCTTTCCAGCGTTGGTTTGGCGTGCAACCCAATACCAAACTGGCCACACTTA
>CALMPB010000172.1 GCA_937871985.1 uncultured Burkholderiaceae bacterium | reverse complement strand
GCTGAGGCATTTGCATTAGCCGCTTAAACTGAGCAGGTTCTGCTGGGTCATTACACACGTCCGTGCCGCCTGCACCGTCGCCGGTCGTGGATTGTCCGACGCCAGCACCACCGCCGGCGCGGATCATGGAGCCGGCGCCGAACTTGATTCTGCTGCTCGATCGGATTATTTCGCCCTCCGGGCCGGGATCCAGCAACTGACGGCGCAACTGCAAGCCTGCCAAGCGTGGCTACGCTGAGCGTGGGTCACGCGCCACGCCGCAGGCTATGACATGGTAGCGTTAGCTGAAGAGGCTCCTGCTTCGACCCCGGAGGCAGAACTACAGGTCGGCGTAGCGTGGCAACAAATCCTGGTCTACCAAGCGCATCTCGATATGATTCGCCAATTCGATATGCCCGGGATTGTCGACCGAAAACACCTCGTTCGCGACACTGACGATGATAGTGCCAGTCTGCGTCTTTCCTGCAGCGGGTACGGGAATCAACGCCTGGGCTTCCGGAACTTGCTGAGCAGTGATTACTTGCGGCAAGTACAGCATCCAGCCCACGCCAGGCTTGTCGTCGAAAACTTGCTTTTGAGCGTAATAGCGCGGCGAGACGGACACATACAAAGGGCGAAAAATCTGCACCAATCCAATAACAATATCTTTAACCGAATCCGCGCCACCGAACCTGTCGTCTCGCCGTTTATGGTTTGAAATGATCAGGGTACAAGGCTGCCTCTTGTCATTCGCATGTAGGGCAAGCGAAACCCCGTTGTGTTGCTCGCGAGCCCCGTTCCAAATTGAAACGAGCGTGAACGACTTGTCATTTCGGTACTTTTGATTGAGCACTGCAAGCAATGCTGTTGATGGCTCTCCGTCCTCAAAAGCTGGATATAGGTACGCCTCTTCAATGGAGTCGCCTTGCGCGAACCAGTTGTCCAAGCCTTCCGACTTCTCAGCCAACAGAGTGGTAATGCTGTGCATTCGTCGCAGCATCTCAGGGAAGTCTTCCGAGGCGAGCGTTGGGTCTCTGAATTTACACGTAATGATCATTTTCGCTCTCTAGGGACGCCATTCCGACTCAACACGATATTCGATCAATACCGAGTACATTAGCGCTAGTGTCTTAGGGGTTTGAAAGTACCATCTCAATCGCGTCGGCGGAGAACTGTTAACGGCAAAAGCTTGCCGCTCAATGTCTCCTTGCATGGTGCGAAAGCCTCCAAACCATTCTGGGATCTCCCCATCATCATCAATGAACTGATCGTAGTCACCTTTGGCCTCCTGCAGCAGGCACTCGGCAGATATGAAGCCGTCAAAATGGATCTCAAAGGCATCTCCAAGGGCATTTCCGGCCCAATACCATTCCTCACTCCACAGGCAATACTCGGTATCGTAGGCAAATCCAGTTATCCGGGCCTGATATTCGTAGGCATTCCAGTTCACGCCGTGCTTGCGCCTCACTTTCGTCCCGAGATCTGGCGGGCACTTCTTACATGGCTCCCCAGTTCTAGGCAAGGCGCGATCGGTGGGCTTGGCTTCACTGTCCTCGCGCGGCGTATCGCCTGGCAGGGTAGCCACACCGCCCAGTACCGCGCCTGCCGCAGCGCTTGCGGCGGCTCGGGCGAGCGCCGCCGCAATGGCCTCCGCGATCCAACCCGCTAGGGGAATTGCCAACGGTCCTGGCATATAGCTTTACTCCGTCTTTTGCGGGGCAGCGCCATGGCGTAATTGCCATTGCATTACCTGGATGAAGTCATGAAATCGTTGATCCGCCGGGCGTCCAGGCTTGTCCATCCAGCGAAGCAAGCCGGGCTGTTTGTAAAACCCTGGCACCAGCGCTTCAGTTCTGAGGAAATCAACGAGATTGGAGTCCTCTTCAATTCCCATGGCGCGTGCCTGTGCCAATGCAGTGGCAAGCCGCTCTGATAACCCGCCGGGAGAAAGGCCTGGATAGTCCCGCAGAATGTCCCGTGTGATGGCCTCGACAAAGCCCCTTGAGTCGATCGCGCACAGGCCTTCGACCTGTTGTGGGGTGAGTTCAAGCTGCATGAGTCTGGTGAATCGTGGTGAGTTGCCCGTTGCGCTGCACCAGCCAATCTTGAGCCGGCGCAAAGAACCAGACGCGTTGAGCGGGCGTCAAGATGGCGGCTATGTCGCTCGTGATCCTTGCATCGTAGTAGCGCAGCAGTGCGGTGGAACCATTGGGCATGCGTACATTCAGTCGCGCACGCAACGCCGCTGCCAAGTCTTCTGCCGCGTAGCCGCTTATAATCCAGATACACCCAATCGCGCCATCGCCAAGTTGCCGCAACGAAGCCATATGAGAATCTGGGTTGTCCGTACAGTCCAGAAGCCAAGGACCAGCGTTGGCCAACGCTGCGTCAGGGGTTCCATCGAACAGCGCGATGCTCGATGCGGAGCGAAACAAGCCCAGATCGGACGAAATCTCAGCATATAGCAGCCCGTCAACCAGGCCGTACATTCGCAGGGGATACGTCGTCTGCTGCTGGCGAGAGGTGAGGTATTGCTCTATCTGGTCCGTCACCAGGCTACCCTCGAGCCACGGTCGTTGCTGCGGTGCGCGCTGCGGACTCCAGGCATTCCTGGCAGAGCGTTTCACTTTGCGGCGTTGGGTCGCTCGCGGGATCTGACAATCCCTCGGCCTCGCTGATGCGCGCCACCATTTGCGAGGCAATTAATACTGCTCCACATGCGGTACGCATCCCTTCTACAGCGGTGTCGTTGCCCATGAAGGAGTGATTACGCCCAGGGTCAGGGAGAATGGGAAATGCTCCCTTGCATTTCGGGCACATGACCTTGTGGCCGACCAAGGCAATTTCCTGTCCGAGAAGCATTGAGGTTGGGTGGCCTTCTACCACAATCCCGCCGTGCGAGGTGCGATCCCCTCTTCGGATAATGGCGCGTTCCGTCATGTAGCCTCCATCATTGTCTGCCCCCAATTTAGCATTCTTGGCGTAAGCGCCCGGCGAACACATATTGAGCGCGTGCGTTGTCCTCGATAGTGTCCAC
>CALMPB010000171.1 GCA_937871985.1 uncultured Burkholderiaceae bacterium | reverse complement strand
AAGCTAGAATCTGTGCAATCTTTTGGTCCTGCACCACGATATTTACGGAGTCATTCATGGCACTTACCCTTACGCACCATTGCCCCCACTGCGCTCTTCCCCAGGGGTTCAGTCACACGGGCCAGGCACGCGTACCGGGGAACAATGCGCTGTATCACGTCCACTTCATGTGCAACAATTGCCACCACCCGGTCGTCGCGTTGATTCTTTCGAAAATGGCGAAGAACCCCGGCGAGTTGCATGGCAATCTCCTGGCGGCCGCCCCCCAAGCAGCCATAGACGTTCAGCGAATAATTCCGGAACCACAGACAACGGACGTTCCTCAGCACTGCCCTGAACACGTGGCGCGTGCGTTCGAGCAGGCCGCCAGCGCGATTCGACGCAATGAATGGGACTCGGCCGGGGCTATGGACCGACGGGCACTTGAATTGGCCACCAAAAACTTGGCCCCTGAACATGCAACCAGAACTTTGGCGGCGCGCATTGACGCGCTTGCCAACGCCGGCAAACTCACTCCGGACCTGAAGGAATGGGCACACAGCCTGCGCTTTCTGGGTAACGACGCGGTCCACGAGGAAGATGGCATTCCCAAAGATGAGGCTGTCCAGGGACATGAACTGACTCGCTTCATCCTGACGTACGTCTACACCTTGCCAACACAGGTTGCTGCGGCGCGCGATATGCGGGCGGAACGACGCGGCTGATATCTGGTTGAAAGAGGCCATAGTTACGCGTCTCCCGAGCCGATCCAAACCGCTCCAGGCGCCGGCGGCGTTGTGGTGTCGCCGGGGATGTGCGCGCTGAGTCCAGCCAAGATGCCGTCGTCAGCTCCCTGCGCCTTAGAATGGGTGCTCTCACGTTCACCGACATTCGGAAAGGGGCAGGCAATGAGATGGGACGTTTTGATTCGTGATGCCATTAGAGACCGCCGTGTTCTGGAGATTTGGTACGACGGGACAGGCCCGCGCCTGATCGAACCCCACCGCTACGGGGTTAGTACTGCAGGGAATCTGGTATTGCGCGCCTGGCAGCAATCGAATGCGCGTAAGCCAATGGATCGGCCAGCATTCCGGCTGTTCGAGCTTGGGAAAATTGCCCAGGCAGTTGAGACGCAGAAGGCTTTCCCTGGCCCGCGGCAGGGCTACGGCCCTTCGGACGAAACCATGCAACGGGTCTACGCTCAGCTTTGACGTAGCAAGGCGAGCAAGCGTCAGACATTGCTCTCTCCGTCAAATTGGCGGCCCCCCCCCCTGCCGGATATGATTGACGTTCCTCAACATCAATCAATTCCGAAAGAGGCTGACCATGAGCGACACGATTACCCTGTCCTGCGCCAAGTGCAGAAGTAAGGAATTCGACTACCCGATCGGTGTCCAGGCCAATCTCAAGCCCAGCGACACCATCACCTGCAAGGGCTGCGGCGCTTCCGGCACATATGGCTCCGCTATCGAAAGCGCGAAGAAGCAGGTCGCGGATCAGCTCAAACGGAGCCTCGGGAAATTCTTCAAGTAGCCCCCGGGCGAGTTCATCGCATATCCGCTCGAGTACCTACGACAAGGCGACGGTCGCGCTGACCGAGTCCAAGGCCCGCGCGAAGGAGACCTACGCGAGCGCTGCGCCACGCTGGCCAGCGCTCTGGACATCACCGCCAGCATCCTGGAGGCCTCGGCGGATCCCCAATTGAAGGCCAGCGCCTTGGCGGCGCTCGTCCTGCTGAACACCGCGGGGCACGCGCCCGCCACGGAGGCACATCAATGCACGCAATGATCAATGGCGGCGGTGGTGCCACCATGACGAGCCAAGAAATCGCGGATCTGGCCGAATCCCGGCACAACAGAGTGAAGTGCACCATCGAGCGTCTTTCGAATCAAGGAATGGTTCATATCTCTCCCTATGATCAAAGATCGCTTCAAGCTGCGCCACGCGCAACAGGAGGCAGCATGATCGAGGCTGCGTCCGTTCCTCTATCGCACCGGGGATCGCGAGCCGGCCGCTGGAGGAACTCGGGGAGTAGCATCGAATTCCAATCGCCGCCGGCGCCGCGCATCCGCCCTTCCCTATCTACGAATCGGTTTGATGCGCCTCTCACGAGGAGCGTCCGTCATGAGCGACAAGCTGATCGAAGACGCACGCAGGTATGCAAAGCGCGGCCACAGTCTGTTCTTCGCCGCCCAGCTAATGGAGATTTCGCGCGACAAACTGCAGAATTTGTTGAAGTCACCAGAGGCGGCGGACATATGCTTTGCAAAGGGTCGGAACAGCATCGTTGCGAAGCAGCAAATGGATGAACTTCACAAGTGGCGTATTGGGAGGCCTATTTCGGATGCTTCGCGAGCCATACTGCGCTACTGGAGCGAGGCGCGCGCGATTCCGTACACAGCGTTCGGTGTAACCGGAAACATCAGTGCACTCCACAGATATTTTCGTTGCCCCCTACACCTAACGACCTTACGCTACCGGCTAAAACACGGGATGGGCGTCAAGGAAGCACTTACCACACCTTGTCGCAACACACCCGGTGTTCCTCCACCACAATTCGCAAGTTGGGTAGAACAATGCCGTCGCCGAAGGGCGAACGAGATTGCTGCAGTAGCTTATAAATGGCTAACTCCTACCATGCTTCGGTACAAAGCGCCCGAGCACGACATCCGGGTAGTACGCCGTGGGGTGCGGATCACAGTGGAGGTTCACCAAGTGAACGGCACAATGCTACATCGCCTACGGTTCGTCACCTCATTCTAGGAAAGCGGCGTGCTTTTCCTCTTTCAAGGTGGAGTTCGAGATTCTTTGGGGTTCATAGCCTTCGAGCCGGACAACGCTGGGATCCTGGATAGCCGGCTATGACAAAGCTTGTGTACAGCGTCGGCGAACTAAAGGGAGTTATCGGCCTGGCGAAATGGACCGTCTACGACCTTATCAAGAAGGGTCAGTTTCCGCACCCGGTCCAGTTGAGCGCCGGCCGCGTTGGATGGCGAGCTACCGACATCCAGCGATGGCTCGATGAGCGACCAACGACCGCAGAAATGCCCGAAGCCTGATCAGATTTCAGGTGGATGACCCGTCCTGCCATAGGTTGACACCTACGGGACGGTATCCGTAGCGATGCTACGGACTGAGCACCCGATGAACTTCATCGGGTGTTTTGCATTGTAGGGACAGATGTGGGCGCTCGGTGTTGTAGATCTCGACGGACTGCCTGACCATGAGTCTGGCTTGAGCCAGATCGGCGGGCCGATAGAGCAACAGCTCTCCCTTCAGGATGCCGTTGACCCACTCGGCTAAGGCGTTCTGGTAGCAGTCATAGCCGTCGGTTAGCCCGGCAAACAGGAACTGCGTACCGTTCTTGCCGCGGATTTCATGCTCCAGGACGTCGTAGAAGCTTTCCAGCCCCAGATTCACGATCTGATCGCGCAACAGCTGGTGCACAGACTGCTTGATCGACTTCTGCACCTCCCGAGTGCAGAGGATGCGCTTGGGTTCACCGGCACCGATCACCTCCAGCGCTCTGGCAATGCTCCATGACTTCGCTAAGCCTCGGCCACCGCGAACGAACTTGTACCGGCTGGGCACAAACAGACACCTCAGCTTCTTTGGGAATTCGACGTTCACGGCTTACTTGAACGTGACGTTCAAATTGTGGTTAATCGGCTTATCCGGATCGCCGGCGAGCTCAGTCCGCGCTAGCTTCGGAGATGCGAACTCCGCGAGCTTGGCCAGAAGATCAAGCGCCTTGCCAGGATCCGCCTTGTCAGGATCGCCGTTCCCATCCGCGACCTGCGTCAGCCACTTCCCCACGTTCTCGCTGTTGTCTTCCAGAACCTTCCGCACTGTCTCGCGGAATTCCTGCGTCACCCTATTGGGAGTGCCTTTGGCTCGTCCGCCTCGGAGCTCGCCAGGGGCAGATCCTCTCAGAACCATTTGCAACTCCCTGACTATTTTTGCAATGTGAAATCAGCGGCCTCGGCAGAGCCGATAAGCCTGATGAACGGATATGCCAGCGCACACACAGTGACCGACACGCACACCGCACTTGTCGCAACGTATGCGAGAAACACCAGTAGTTCATGCATTGCCGCCTCGTTAGCATGGCGCTTCGGTCGGCGAGGTACTCATCCACGAAGCGGCGCCGTTTGTCTGTCAGCGCCATTTTGTTTCAAAATGATATAGTTGTCGCAAATACCTACTAGACTGTTATGAACCCGGATCCTGAACCGAGCGATAAAGCCACCGAGAACAACGGTGGAAACATCTGGTGGGCCTTTGCGGTGCCTGCGGGCATCGCGGCCTATTCGATTCACCGTTATATCGAGAACTTCGGATCGAAGCCATCCAAATCGCAGGAAATTTGGGGCCAATTTGGAGACTTCGTCGGAGGAATTGTTAACCCCGTTGTCGGATTGGTGACGATCGTTCTGCTAATCCTCACTCTGCAATCCCAAAGACGGGAACTTCAAGAGCAGAGGAGGCAAGCTGCTATTCAAGGCTTTGAACAAACGTTGAATAGTTGGATGAGCCACTACCGTGAGGCTGTCTATCAAACTGACTATTTGCTAGAAGAATCCGGTGGACAGACACGCTTGGTCGGTCTCAGAGCCCTTGAAGCTGTAGTTCGGTCTAACAATGCCCCGACCATTGCTGAAATCTTGAAATCACTTGCTCCGCCGTCTCATTCGCCCGATTCGACGATGCAAGCAATACTTCGCAACGCTGGAATCGAGTCAAAGCCTGGTCTTTGGTGGGCAGCCGTCTACAAAGACAACGAACCGCACCTGGCAATGCTACTTCGGACGCTGTTCACGCTCATTAGGTGGGTGGATGACCATGAGGCCATCAGTTGGCGGCAAAAGTGGGACTATGTCTCAATAATCCGGGCTCGGCTGTCAACCCCCGAACTTATCATGCTCTTTTTTAACGAGACAACGACCCGTGGCCAGAGGTTCACCGCATATGTAGAACGCTATGCGCTGCTGGACAACTTGCCAGACAATTGTCACGGGTACATCGACCTCTCGAAAGAACTCCAGATACATAGGTTTTCTGTATCAAGCTTCTCGTCTGACACAGCGAAGGAAGCGCTTCTATCCGCATCCGCCAGCCCCAAAAGCATCTCGAGCCAACTAGAGAAAATTGCAGTGTAAACGCCCAGATGGATACTTCGATTCTGGCGACCCGTAGCGCTCAAGATGCAAGAGTCCGCACGTATTGCTCTGCATCTTGAACAGATTTCATAGCTCCAGCGCGTTCACACAGAGCAGAGGCCGAAGCATGACGTCTGCCTGCCGGTGCCCATACGGCCCGGCGGACGGTTCTCTCTGCCTCCCCCGCTCTCTGGAAACAAAAAGCCGCCCGAAGACGGCATCTACAACCGTGGCCGGCAGGGCTTACTCCGGGATTGTGGTGAGGCGTTGGTACATGGTGGTCAGCAAGTTCTCGAGCACTTTTCGCTGAATGGCGCCCGGGTTATGTGACATCGGCTGGATCATGCCTGTGAAGTCACCTTCAGTCCCGTACCTCAGCCTCCAGTTACTGTCGAACTCTATCGAGAAAACCGGCTCGGAGGTGACCTCACCAACAGGTGAGCGCAGGAGCAGGTGGAACGTATAGCGCCCTCCAAGAGCCTGCCCAACTCTGGCAACCTCGAACAAACCGATAACCCGCTGTCCGAGTACCGTGGCGACCAAACTCTGATCATCATCTACCGATAGAGCAGCACCCTTTACATCTCCCCAGCTGCCGGTTTGCGTTAGCAGCTTCACCAGCTCCCCACGGGCTCGATCCACATTGTCGATACCATAATCAATAGCCGACAAGGCCACACGGCGAGCTTCGGCATCATGCTCTATGAATTTCACTTCCCTCTCCGTTGAATTATCGAAGAAGGGATTGTTCCATTACCACGCCAAAAGCAAAAGTTCCAGCGCGTCGCCGGAGCTTCAATTCTTCAGGGCGCAGGAGCCCGGACGTATTGTGATGGTTTCTGAAATGCATTTCCAGGCGCAGATGTTATGGTTTGCCACCAGTATTCGAAGTGCACGCGGCTTTCTGACGCGTCGCGGGTACTAGCGAGCTGACCAGATTTTTCCAGCGCGACTAGCACGCGCCACACTCCGGTGCGCACCACGGCGCGCTGGCGCTGATCGGCTCTCGGTGCCACGTGATTGATGATTTGGCGCATCTTGAACCGACGACCGGGGAACGCCGCCAACAGGTCAATAACTTCGTGCGCATACTTCATATGAATTCCCTCCACACCTGCCCCTGGAAACTGCCGAGCGCCACCTTGTAGTAAGGCAGCGCGATCCCTATCACACGGCACGCCTTGTCCTGGCGCAAGTGTGCTGGCAGGTCGCCGTACTCGGCACGCCGCGTGTATTGCGCCTGGATCACGCGCTGTTCAACAAGGGGAAGCGCCTCGTAGAGACGATGAACCTGGCGCGCCGAGAAGCCCGCCCGGCAGATGGCCTCCAGCAACTCGTTAACGAGGCGTGTGTGGCCGTCCTCGACCTGGGGCGACGCGAAATCGCCACGAATCATCTGCGGCTGCATCAGTTGCGGCTCCTCATCATCGCCCGCAAACGCTCCTCGCGCTCCAGGCCGCAATCGAAATCTGAAACCCATTTGCGCAGCCCGCGGCGTCGCCAAAGCGGCCACATGCCGAAACAGCAGCCGGCGATCAGCATCAACAGCCACGTAAACGTGGCCACCAAAATCAAGATCGAGATGACGGCATTCATATCGTCGGAGGCCCGTTGCCCAGCGCCAGCACGACCAGCACCAGCGCAAGAATGAGGAAGTCGAAGACGGCCATGTCAGGCGTCTCCCGTGCCGATCCACTCGGCGCCCGGCACCGGCGGTGTGGTGCTGTCGCCGGGAATGTGGTGCGCGAAAGGCCAGTGACGAACGCCGCGCTTCGGCTCGGGCCGGGTCTCGGTGTAAGTGGCCAGCGACAGCTCGAGCGGCCCTGGCTAAGCGTTGGACGCTGCACACAGCTTTCGGAGTCACCGGTCTCCTTCGCGAGCATAAGGAGCATTTCGGCTCCCAAGTCGCGCTAAGTACTCTTCGCGCTAGGATCAATAGAGGCATGTCTATCGAAGAGGCCTTAACGTTGGGGCCACAAGTGAGCTGGAAGCTAGGAATACTGCCACCGCAGTTCAAGCCATGGGTGATATCCAATCATCGGCGTGCGCGCACTCGAATCGACGTCGTAATCGCCCGTAAGCTGACGCCCACGATGCTGAAGTACAACTCCCCGCCACACGACATCGTGGTCACGAGCGCCGATGGCGCATGGATAGTTGTCGAGGTTAGATCGCCGTCCGGAAAAGTGCTCCACAAGCTTCGCTTCATTAAATCATTCGGTGATAGCGGAGTGCTGTTCGCGTTCAGGCCCGATGCGCAATGGCAACTCAACTTGATAGCCTTTGAGCCACATAGCGATGCACTGAAGACGTGTTTGGAGATGACGACGTGATCACCATCATCGAACTCCTCAACCAAAGGCGCCGAGCCCCTCTGATCCAAGAGCTCGAGCGCCAGTGGCCTGGCTGCGGAGCTCACACCAAACGCAACCAGCTAACCAAGCAGGACGACGTGGCGTGGAGTCTGCTACTACCCAAGCACGTGGACGCAAAGATACGCGTCTACGTGCGAGGATGGAATGCAGCCATGGACGATGCGCGACGGGTTATCGCGGGAGCCAGCCCACTGGAGGGCAGCGACCTTCCGGTCGCGACAGCGCCAGCGGCTCATGGATATAGGAGCAACCGCCCTCCGGGGCGAAAAGATCCCGCCGCAGCGCGTCAGGCCCGCTCCAATTTGGAAGCACTGTTCGAAAACGAAGGAGGTAGCGATGCGTGAGCATGGCGAATCTCTTCTGCCTCTGAGCGCGGTGAAAAGTCGGGTTGGGATGGGAAAGACCAAGATCTATGAGCAGATCAAGATTGGCACATTCCCGGCATGCATCAAGAACGGCCGTACCTCAGTCTGGGTTGAATCCGAGATTGACGCTTGGATAACGCGCACCATCATGCAAGAAAGAACCTCGACATAGAGCAATCACGTACGTACAACAAAAAAGCCACCCGAAGGCGTCATGCACGAGGTGTACGCTGTAGTCTTCCGGGAGCCCGTATGGACAAAGCCACGATGCTGGGCAAAGCAGGGGAACCCGGGCGATTGGGAGTCGCTGCTGGCCGTGTCTGCCGACCACCATGAGGGGATCGCCCCGAAGCTCACTGAGGACGAGCAGTAAGGTAAAGGCGAGAAAGCCCGCTCGGGGCGGGCGTTGTGTGCCGGGGATGACTTGCGGAGGTAGAGCGAATCGCCTACCGAACCTTCGGAGTGCGTGAAGGGGTGGCGGTCCTAGTGCGACGCGCTTATGCGCCCGTCAATACGTGCAACGATCAGCCTCAATCATGAGGACCTCGGCAATTTTCTTGTTCTCAATCTCGACTCTCTTCATCAGGTAGCCACCTTGAGGGCTTAACCCGTATCGCGAGGCAGCCGACCACATCACCGTCGTCGTCAAATAGTAGGCCCCAGGAGGGAGATTATTGAATTTGAAGCGTCCTTCCGCATCTGCCGTGGTTTCGCGTACGAACTGATCCACGCGTGCATCTTTGTCACCTGCAAGGGCCTTCCCTCCCTTGCAGGACACCTCAAATCTCTGGTCGCTTATGGTTGTCGCAGGTTCGACGCGCACAGTGCTGCCCGCGGCGGTCTTCACATCCCCCCCCTGCGTCCGCAAGAACGCTTGGCCTGTTAGGCCGCCAGTCCCTGATTTCTTCAGGGCGTTGTACTCAGCCTCAGAAAATGGCACTCGCGGAGTGTCTGGCGCTCGGGGAGGCATGGGAGGAATGTAAACGCGCTGTTGCGGCGGTGTGCACGCTGACAGCGCGGTAGTGGTCAAGCAGGCAAGAAGCAAGTTTTTCATGTGATTCGACAGCTGATTGACGAGTCCGCACGCGAATTGTTTTACTCTCCGCGGCACCAAGGCTATGGCAATGTCAGCAGGTAACCATCGACTGGCATCAGAGCGTTGTGCAATGATACAGCAGGTAACTAAGACGATTTAGCCAACAAAAAAGCCACCCGGAGGTGGCCTTAACGCTCGACAAAACTCAGTCAGTACTATTTTTAAGCTCAATGCCTGAAATATCTGACTCAAACTTTGTGACATGCAGACGCAGTTGCGCAATGAAGTTGGGGTCTTTCAGTGCTGGCAATGCACTCGTAATGAGCGAAACGATGGATGCAGTTGGCAAGATGATGCATTCCGATGGAG